>NC_013943.1:1288830-1611038 GCF_000025725.1 Denitrovibrio acetiphilus DSM 12809 | reverse complement strand
TGTTCCGCAGTCTGTTGTAAATGAACTAAAAAATAACGCATATCAAAAAGACTATCTTCCTGTGAGGGGGCTTCCGGTGCTCCAGACAGCAGTTGCTGAATATTATCAAAAGACTCAGGGGCTTACTTTTAAAGCGAATAACATACTTATCGGTCCCGGGTCAAAAGAACTGATGTTTCTCATACAGCTTGTATATTACGGTGACCTTGTAATACCAACCCCAAGCTGGGTGTCTTATGCTCCGCAGGCTCATATCGTCGGTCATCAAGTCCACTGGCTGAATACTCTCGAAGAGAACGAATGGCTCCTGATGCCTGAAGAGCTTGAAGCTCTCTGCAAGGAAGACCCCAATAAGCCTAGACTCGTTATACTGAACTACCCGAATAATCCGACAGGTGGGACATATACTCTGGAGCAGCTTCAGGAGCTTGCAGAAGTTGCACGCAGGTATAAAGTTGTGATGCTGTCTGATGAAATATACGGTGAAACCAATCATGAAGGAAACCATGTGTCTATCGCCAAGTTCTACCCGGAAGGTACAGTTATCAGCAGCGGCTTATCAAAATGGTGCGGGGCAGGGGGGTGGCGTCTCGGCACATTTGCATTCCCTGATTCTCTTGAGTGGCTT
Organism: Denitrovibrio acetiphilus DSM 12809; assembly: GCF_000025725.1. Classification (GTDB taxonomy): domain Bacteria; phylum Chrysiogenota; class Deferribacteres; order Deferribacterales; family Geovibrionaceae; genus Denitrovibrio; species Denitrovibrio acetiphilus. The sequence continues at coordinate 1,610,410 of NC_013943.1, read as the reverse complement.
CTGAACTCTATGGCGTCTGTTGCCAGTGAAACATTTACGTCCACTAGCGCACCCATACAATATGCTGCTGTTCGTGCTTTTAAGTTTGGTATAGATATCGAAAGGTATCTGTGGAACTCACGTAAGATACTGCGCCAGCTTGGCAGGCTGATGCATGAAATACTTACAGATGCTGGTGTTCGCTGTGCTTATCCTAAGGGTGGTTTCTACATGTTTCCGAACTTTGAGAACTATAGAGAATCACTGAAAGCAAAACAGATAACAACATCTGATCAGTTCTGTCAGCGTCTTTTAAACGATGTTGGTGTTGCCGTTCTCCCGGGGACAGCTTTCGGGAGACCTGCCGGTGAGCTGACAGCCAGGCTTTCGTATGTGGATTTTGACGGTGCAAGGGCATTGTCGGCGCTGGAAACTAAACCTTCCGATTATGAACCCGACGATGACTTTATACGTCAGCACTGCGGCGAAAACATTATTGCCATGGAAAAGACTGTTGAGTGGCTTAAAAGTTAGCGATGCTCTCAGGGGCGGGAGTTTCGGAGAGTAATCATATAAAATAAGAGGGTTGCGGCACGGATATTCAATATATAACCATACCGCAATCCTGTAATTATATTTTAGTAATCAAGACGCTGATAGGCGAGTGACGAAGGATCTTTCCTGCGGTGCTTCCGTGGACGATACGTTTAAAACCGCCTTCGCCGTGGGAGCCTAGCACAACAAGGTCATAGTTACCGTTTTCCATCTCATAAAGACTTTCAATGTATGGAGTTCCCCGTCTGACGTAGCTTTCCCACTCAAGCTCTTTTAATACCGGAATTTCTTCTTCAAGCTTGCTGAATTTTTCTTCGATCTCCACATCAATTTTCTTTTTAATGTCTTTATACTGATTTTCGTTTATATAAAGCTGAAATTGACTCTGGTCGTGGGCAACATGCATTATCGTCAGCTTACTCCCCTGACATCTCGCTATGGTAGCTGCTTCTTCGACAGCTTTTTTTGAATACTCGCTGAAATCCGTCAGCGATAGAATATGCTTATAACTCATTGCAAACTCCTTGATTGATAAAGATATTATATGACGACAAAATTTCAATTTCAAGTTAACTGTTCTATTTAAAATTTAAATCTGATGTGCTATTGTGAACAGTATGAAACATAAGATTATAATTAAAACCTTATTCAGTATATTTTTCCTTTTGCTGTTGATAGTTTGCTTTAGCCAGCAGTCTTTTGCAGCAGAAAAATTCGTACGTAAATATCAGAAAAATATAGACCTTTCTCACTCACAAACAGAAGTTACTGTTGGCAGGTATAAGATTAAGGCGGACATGAGCCGTCCGGCACTTCCTTTTCGGGAGATTGTTTTTCGTTTTCATATAGAACGTGACGGCAGACCCGTTGAATTAAAGAGCGGTGATGTAAAGTTCAATATGGTTATGGATATGGGACTTTATAAAGCGCGCCTGCAAAAGGCTGCTACAGGCTATACGGCAAAGATTACACTTCCCAAATGCATCTTTGGCGGACAGAGGTGGTTTGCTAAACTTGAGTTTGAAGAGGGAAATTTTTCTGCTGAAAAAGTATTTTTGTTTGATATGGACGAAAAATAAATGGAAGAGCTAACCTATTTAGGCTTTCTGACTATGGGATTTTCTGTAGGGTTCGGACACTGCATAGGAATGTGTCATCCTTTTGTATTATACATATCCGGTCGTTTTGTGGGAGAGAAGAAAGGTTACAGTGCTCTATTCATACCTCATATAAAGTATAATCTCGGACGTGTTGTTACCTATAGTTTTCTCGGTTTTATAGCCGGCTTTGCAGGAGACATGATGCAGGTTGTCGGCAGACTGATTGGTATACAGAAAGGAGCAGCAATTGTTGCAGGTGTTTTTCTTGTGCTCTACGGGGTTTTGTCTTTTATTGGCTACAATTTCATGAATAAGCTGGAACACAAGCTCGCAGGCGGTGCATTTTTCAGCAAGCTGAAGAAGTTTCAGCCCAGGTCTGCTTTTGTTACAGGGCTTGTGCTTGGTTTTCTCCCCTGCGGTCCTCTTTACGGTATGATTATTGCGTCAGCGTCCACCGCAAGCGCATCCCGCGGACTATTGTCTATGTTTCTGTATGGTATCGGGACATCTGCGGCTATGATGGCTACTTCTGTTTTTGGTAATTATTTCATGTCCAGACGGGGTCTTTTTAACCTGCTAAGCCTCATACTGATGGTTTGTATGGGTATCTTCTTTATATATTCTGGGGTAAGGATGTAATATGAACAAAGGTGTGTTTTTTATAATCGGAGCAGCTATGCTCTGGGGAACAACTGGTACAACACAAGCTTTTGCTCCTATGGGCGCATCTCCACTTACAGTGGGGACAATGCGGCTCTTGATAGGAGGTTTTGGGCTTTTAATCGTTGCCATTGTCGGGAGGTCATTTACAGGTGGTAAATTTAACCCTGTCCACGTTATTGCAGGAGCTGTTCTCGTTGCCATATACCAGATAGCATTTTTTTCCGCAGTAAACCTGACAGGTGTCGCAGTTGGAACTATAGTCGCCATCGGAAGCGGACCAGCATTCGCAGGGGTACTTGGTAAGGTTGTACTGAAAGAACAGCTTGACGTTAAATGGTACATTGCAACGTTTCTCGCAGTGGTAGGCTGTACTCTGCTTGTACTATCAGGTGAAAGTGAGGTTTCAGTTAATCCGCTGGGTATTTTATACGCTCTGATTTCAGGTTTTGGGTATGCCGCTTATACTATGATTGTTAAGGTTATGCTGGAAAAAGCGAGGGGGAATGCTGTCATTGCTCTGCTTTTCTTTGGCGGGGCGATCATTATGCTTCCTGCACTATTTGTTTATGATATAGCATGGATATTTACCGAAAAGGGTATTTTTTCAATGGCTTATCTGGGACTGTTTGCCACAACACTTTCTTATATCCTTTTTGCGAAAGGACTCAAACTCATTACTGTTGCAAAGACAACAACTCTTTCACTTGCAGAACCTCTGACCGCCGCAGTGCTTGGCATTATAGTTCTCGGGGAAACATTGAATATAATGGTTGCCTTGGGAATGTTATGCATATTTACAGGTATTGTTGTTTTGAGCGTAGAGAGGCAAAAACTATCTGCTGATGCGAAGTGAGTTGAAGACTACCGCCAGACTACTGATACTCATCAAACCTGCTGAGAAAACCGGGTGTATTGTGCCTGTTACGGCAAGCGGAACCATTATAATGTTGTAAGAAAATGCCCAGAACAGATTTTGTTTTATCACCCGCAGTGTGACAACTGATGTGTCGTAAACAATAGAAACAAGTTTCAGTTCATCCCGCATCAGAACGATATCTGAGCTTTCAATGGCTATGTCTGTACCCTGACCGATAGCTATCCCTATGTCCGCAGTGGTGAGGGCAGGTGCATCGTTAATGCCGTCCCCGACCATGGCGCACACTTTACCGTTTTTCTGAAATGATTTTACAACATCGGCTTTTTCAAAGGGTGTTACGTCTGCGATATAAGTGAGGCTTGGAACATCTAACTTCTCCACAAGCTTTGCTGCCGCAAGTTCATTGTCGCCTGTGAGTATAACGATATTTACATGTCTTTTGGCAAGTTGCCTGAGCATATCCTGAGCATCATCTCTGATAGAGTCCGAGAGTGTCATGAATCCGGCAAATTTACCATCAATAGCTATACATGCCACAGTGTAGCCCAGCTTTATCTGCTCTCTGATCTCGTTATCAGGTGTTTCAACGCCGTTTTCATTCAGGTATGACGATGTACCCGCAAGAACGACAGATCCTTTTATAACGCCGCTCAGCCCTTTCCCCGGGTGCTCTTTAAAGTTCTCCACTGCAAGGAAATCATCAAGATATGTGTTGATGATTGCTTTGCCTATCAGGTGTGAGGAGTGCTTTTCAAGGGAAGCTGTATAGCTGACAAGTGTTTTTTTGTCTGTGTCATATACAGCAACATTTTCTACTTTGAGCTCGCCTTTGGTGATTGTACCTGTTTTATCAAATATAATTGTGTCTGCCTTGCTAAGTATTTCAATAATATCCCCGGCTTTCGCCACAGCGCCCAGTTTAGTTATCTTGGATGTTGCTATAAGTATCGCCAGAGGCGTAGCAAGACCGAGGGCACAAGGGCAGGCTATAACTAATACAGATACGGCATTCATAGTGGATACAAGCATGTCGCCTGAATAGTAATACCAGCCTATGAACGTACATGCTCCAACTGTCAGGATTGCAGGAACAAACCATCCGACAACTTTGTCTGCGATGTTCTGAATGGGAGCCTTGGCAGCCTGCGCATCCTCCACAGCCTGAACGATGCGGGAGAGGGTGGTTGTGGCTCCGGTGTGCTCAACCTGTATTATGATTTTACCGTTAACGTTGCCGGTGCCGGCGAAAACTTTTGTACCTTCATTTTTTACCTGAGGCAGAGGTTCGCCGGTCAGCATTGACTCGTTAACCTCGGAATTTCCGTAAATTACGATACCGTCAGCAGGAATGGAGTCACCGGGGAGTACTTCAAGGTAGTCTCCGGCACGAACCTGCTTTACCGGAACTGTCTCAGACCTGAGGCTGCCTGTAATGTAGTCGTTAATATCAAAAGAGCTGAGAAAACGAACCTGAACAGGTTGATATGTAAGAAGTTTCGATACCGCATTGGAAGTCCTTGCCTTTGCTCCGGATTCAATGTATCTCCCCAGCAGTATAAGGGTTATTATCATGGAAGTTGTGTCGAAATAGACCTCTTTACCCATGAAGAGCGCAAATATACTGTAAACGTATGCCGTGAATGACCCCATAAAAATAAGGGTGTCCATGGTGGTATGACCGTGCCTTATGGCTGCGATAGAACTTTTGATGAAAGGCATTCCGGAGTAAAACATAACCGGTGTGCTGAGGAGCCATGCAGCATACTGAAACATTATCCGCAGACCTTCGTCTATCCCCTGAAAGTATCCGGCATAAAGAGCTATAGTATATATCATAAGCTGCATACTGAAGAATGCGCCTATTGAAAAGCGAAAGAAATAATCCTTCTTCTCTTTTTCGTAGATTGTGGCTGTGCCGGATTCGCTTATGGGAAGAGGGCAGTAGCCTATGGAGGATATTCGGTCTATTATCTCTTTGAGGGTGATGATACCTTTTGTCCAGCGTATTTTAGCTTTGTGGGTGGCATAGTTAACCATAACAGATTCGATACCGTGTGCTTTAGAAAGATATGTTTCGATAAGCCAGATGCAGGCTGCACAGCGGATGCCGGACAGTGCAATGTTTACCTCGTATGAATTTTCTGTTTCCAGAACCGAATCAACAAACAGCTCTTCGGAGACATTCGACCGTACAACAGCACCCGGCTCCCAGTTGTCGTCCCTTTTGGAGTAAAACTTTGAAAAGCCTTCCTCCTGAAGGATACTGTAAACACTGGAGCAGCCGGGGCAGCAAAAATAACATTCTTCTCCGTTCACCCGTTCCTCTATTGCCTGGTTTTTGTTTATTTCCAGCATACAGTGGCTGCAAGTAACAGTTTTGTTATTGCTCACGATGAACTACCTATTTTTCCTTATGCGGGATGTCTTCGGCATCGTCGTCCAGCATTCGGTATTTTGGTCCCTCGATGTCATCAAATTCGCCTGCTTTTGATGCCCAGAGGAAGATGATAAGCACTATCACGCCCAGTATGAGCGAGACAGGTATCATCATGTAGAGTGCTCCCATCAGTTCGCGTATTTCATCGCATAGTACAGAGGCAGTCCTATCATTGCGATAAGGGAAATGATCATTACTATTGTTCCAACTCTCATAGTAAACCTCCTGGTCTTAGTTAATATAAAAACTTTTCTGAAGGCGGATCACTCTGTCGTTGACTTTGCTCTTTGCCATCAGAATGTAATACCCGTGTTGATCTAGGCTGAAAGCAGATGCATAGCTTCCGTCTGTAGAAGGTTCGGCATCGAGTTTCAATGTTTCTTTATTTGTGGCAGGACGTGAGAGGTAAAATTCGATATTTTCCAGAGCTACTTCTCCTGCATTCTTAACAGTGAAGTTAAGATTTACAATGTTATCTGTCCGGGACTGGCTGATTATAGACAGATCCAGACCGTTTTCTTTTATAAACTGTTTATCAGAGTCATATTTCAGCCCGGTTTCATAAGGCTGATCTGTCACTTTACCATCAAAATATTTTATTCCGACATAGATTGACGGTGCAATTGTTATAAATCCTATCAGAAATATAATGATACTTACTCTCATGACAGCTCCTATTTCTTCTTTCTGATTGGTCTCCTGAAGCTTAGTTCGCTCTCAAGAGGTTTACCTTTTTCATCATTTCCCAATGACTGCATAGTCAGGGAAAGTATTGGTTTCTTCTTCAGCTCTGCTGCGGGGATAAAGAGAAATACCTTCTCTTTGAGTGTCTCGTCCGGCGCAACCACAAGAGGCTGTGGATACTGGAGTTCATAGTTTTTAAAATCTTTGAGTTTCAGTTCCACCCTGAGATTATCCTTTGTCAGGTTTCTAAGCATTATCTCGTATGAGTTTATAACCTGATCATCTTTGTATCTGGGTAGGAAAGCGGAGTTGGGGAAAACCTGAAACTCGTATGGTTTCATAGTTGCCGCCATAAACAAAAAGCCTGAGAGGAATAGTGCTGTCACCACTCCGGTAATTATAACGTTTGTACGAAAGGTTTTTTTCCGGTTGTTGAACCCGTATATGTAGTTGATGAGGGAAGATACGTCTTCGTTTTCTCTGGTCATAGTTTTTGTGCAGGCGGTTATGCAGCGCCCGCAGTTGATACACTGGCTGTCCATACCCTGCCGTATGTCTATTCCTACTGGGCAGGTGTTTACGCACGCCTGACACTTCACACATTTGTAGCTGGTTTCAGGATCCATAGCGATTATAAGGGTGTTGTCATCAAACATAACAGACTGAAGTTTTGAGTATGGGCAGATAGTCGTACAAAACTTGTACCTTATAAGCGCAAAGTTCAAATAAGTTATTATCGTAAGCACTATAAAAAACCATACTGTCACAGAGCTTATTGTGCCGTCAGTCAGCCCGCTGAAAAAAGCGTAAGGAGATACGAAATACCACACCATCGATGCCCCGATCAGAGCGCTTATGGCAAGTACGGCTGTATGGAATAAAAACTTTGTAAAAAAGCTTAGATTTTTATTTTCAAGAAATTTAGTGAAATTCATCATTACAGTCTGGGGACATAGCCACCCGCACCATATACGCCCGTAAAGCTGGGTGATGAGAATTATAAGGAACGTTATAAAAAAAGTAAAAATGAGAACGATAAAAAAATTCTCAATATAAATAGTTTTGCCGAAGAACAGCAGACCGAGGGACGGTATGTCAAACCTCAGTATGCTATCTCCGTTTATCTTGATAAAAGGGATGAGCAGGTATATTGCTGTGAATATAATCCTTACAACCCATCTTTTCTGCTGGAGCTCAATCTTCATCATCATCATCCATCATGTCGTATTTTGCCTGCTCTATTTTGCTTTTATTCTTTTTGGAATAGTTGTAAGCGATGATTCCGGCAAAAACCAGCACAAGCACCAGACCGTAGATGAAATACGATAGCGGGGTCCCTAACATGGTTGTCCTCCGTTTTAAAGAAAATAAGGGGCGGCTATAAAATCCGCCCCAGAGATGTTTTACGTTATTTAACGTCTTTCATTACTTCTTCGAGCTGTTTTTCCTGTGACCACCCGCTGAAAGCAGGTGTATAGGCATAAACATAGTATATACCAAATACTATAAGCCCTATGAACAGAATAAGCCAGCCCAGCGGAAGTACATTTTCAGTATCTTCCCTGTTAAACTCTTCCAGGTTATCGAATTCTTCCTGAATCATAACGTACCTCCTTATTAGTTTCTGAGACTATTTATGTACTCAACGATAGCCCATATTTTGTCCTGGCTGAACTTGCTTGCATAGCCAGGCATAGCGCCTTCAAAACCGTTGGCGATAGTTACATAGGTGTCGTTGTCCGGCAGTTCACCCATGGAGTAATCCACAAGAGATGCGCCGATATTTCCTTCTGCATTCTGTCCGTGACAGCCTGCGCATTCAGCCTTGTAAAGGTTCTGACCCAGAACAACGGCATCAGCGTTTCCGCTTAAAGGACTTGTTTCAGGCACAGAGTCGTAATCAACAGTGATAACGGCTTCTTTCTCTATGGCTGTACCGATCACCTGCATGTATGCGACTATCGCATCAAGCTGTGTTAAATCGGCAAGCTCTGCCGCTTCCTCATCTGTGTAAGGAAAGCTGAGTGCATCCATGCGTGCCAGAGTTTCTTTAACATTTACAGGTTTTTCTTTAAGCCACGGATAAGGAGGCATGTTTGATTTAGGGTAAAAAGCCTGTGGGCTTTCGAAATGCTGTATGTGCCATTCGTCAGGGTATTTACCGCCGATTCTGGCGAGATCGGGACCTGTTCTTTTAGAACCCCAAAGGAAAGGTCTGTCGTAAGCAAATTCACCCGCTTTGGAGTATGCACCGTATCTCAGCACGTCTGCTTTCAGAGGGCGTACAGTCTGTGTGTGACAGTTTACGCATCCTTCTGCCTGATATATATCCCGTCCGGCGAGCTGAAGAGCTGTGTATGGCTTAAGTCCGTCAACTTTCGGGTGCATTCCGCTTGTAAACATAGGGACAAACACTGTGGCGATCGTACCTATAAGAACTGTTATAGCCGCAACTATTGAAAACAGGAGGGCTTTGTTATAGATAGAATTTTCATTCTTGCTCATTATTATAGCCTCCTTATGCTGACTGAAGTTTAGCAAGGTTTTTCTTGCCTTTGATTATGGTCATGGCGACGTTGTAGATAAAGAAGAGCATCCCTACTACAAATATGACACCGGCAACTGTTCTCATCTGCCAGTAAGGATAGTTACGAACCAGACCTTCCATGAAGGTGTACTGGAGAGTACCGTCCTCTGTAGTCATTTTCCACATTGCTCCCTGCTGGATGCCAGTGATCCACATAGTGATGGAGAACATAAGCTGTCCCACAAGCACAAGCCAGAAGTGTGTATTTGCGACCTTTTCACTGTATATTTCTGTTTTATACATAGCAGGAATCATGTAGTAGACAGAAGCGCAGATAACCATTGTCACCCAGCCCATTGTCCCCATGTGTACGTGCCCCGGAACCCAGTCTGTATAGTGGATAAGGGAGCTGATAACACGGATACCCTGCGATGGTCCCTGTATAGTCTGGAGACCGTAGAATGTGATACCTACTATGAAGAATTTAGTGAGGTAGTGTGTTCTCATCCTTGACCAGTCTCTATCAACAGTGAAGTAGCCGTTTACAACAGAACCCCATGACGGTGCGATGAGAAAGAGTGTAAAAGCTATAGCAAGTGTCTGGATCCAGTCTGGCAGCGGAGTGTAAACAAGGTGGTGAGCACCTGTCCACAGATAAGCGAAAATCAGTGACCAGAAAGAGATGATGGACAGTCTGTGTGAGAACAGAGGAAGCCCTGTTGATTTGGGTAGAAAGTAGTAGAACATTGCCAGTATTGGAGTTGTGAAAAGGAATCCCACGGCATTGTGTCCATACCACCATTCTACATTTGCACTGTTAACACCTGCAAAGAGGTGATAAGACTTTGTCAGTGTTGCTGGAATCGAAAGGTTGTTTACAATGTAAAGTATTGCAACCGTGATGACTGTTGCAATAATGTACCACAGAGAAACATAAAGGTGCTTCTCTTTTCTTAGGAATATTGTTCCGAGTACGTTGATTGCAAACATTACCCACAGGATAACGATAGCAACGTCAATTGGCCACTCGAATTCAGCGTATTCAAGGGACTGATTCATTCCTAAAAGAAGTGAAAGACCGGCAGCAGCAATACCTATGTTAAATATCCACAGGTGAGCTCTTGCAAGCTTAGGAAGAACCAAAGGTCTCTTGGTAAGCCGTATAACAATATAGTAAAAAAGACCAAACTCTGCACCGATACCAAGACCGTATGCAAGAACATTGGTGTGGAAGGTTCTCAGTCTGCCAAATGAAAAGTATTCGCCAAAGTTAAGATTAGCGTCCCACATTTGTGCAGATATGAGAAGACCTGCCAGAAGACCAATAACACCCCAGAAGATAGCAGACAGGACAAACCCCTGTGCTGTCTTGTAGTCGTATTGATACTCGTTCATTCAGACCTCCTAATGGTTTATTAGTTAACCAGTTTTCTGTCTCTATTTTCAAAGAGAAACTCTTTGATCTTTGCTTGTTTAAGACGGTTTTCGATGTCCTGCTGTATTTCGCAGAAAAGAACGTTAACGCTGCATATAGGCATCAGTTTGCAGGTTGCCTTGTGCGTTGTGCACTGGTTCATGCGGGAATTGAACCCCATACACTGCAAGATGTCGTAAAGGCTGGCATCGTATATCTTTTCAGCAATGGTGAGCCCGCCTTCTTTGCCGGTTTTAGTGATGAGGAACCCGCAGGATTTGAGTTTATTGATAATTTTGACAACGATAGGGCGGGAAAGATAAAGGCTTTTGCAGATATCTTTTGTTTTAACCATTTTGCCCTCAGTTGCAAGATAGATGATTATCCTTATAGCGTAATCTTCTTCTCTTAATATGAAAGAATCCATTGTATACCCCACAGGTATACAATACCGCAGGTGCTATATGAATGTCAATACGATTGTATACAATGTTCACATAATTATAATTTATTTTCATCCGGACAAAGAGTCAGCATCTCTAAGTCTTTGCCAATGCGCTTAAAAGCGGGTTTGAGTCTTTTCATAATAAAATCGTAGCTCTCTTCGTCATGATTTCTGACGCATTTTGAACAGTCTTTGATCTGACCTATGTACGATGGGTCTCCGCCGCAGTCTTTGAAGAAATAGAGAGGGCAGTAGCAAAATAGGCAGTTCTGATCTTCTATTTTATGGCAGGGGTAATATTCGCATTTAATGTTTGAAAAGTGCTTATAACTCAATGTCTTCTCCATAATAAAGGTTTACAAAGAGATTCTAACATTGATGCAGCATAATTACATATGAAATTTAGATTATTTTTCTTCTTCCTGCTTGTCTTTAAGTTTTTTAAGCAGATCAGGTTTCTGAAGTTCTTTTATAGCTTCACCGGCAGTCTCTTTGGCTGGTCTTATCGGTTCGTCTTTCATCTGTTTTGCGAGCTTAACAGCTTTTCTGTTATAGTGCAGGGTGCGTTTGCCTATGTTGCGCAATGCCCAGCTTACAGCTTTACGGACATAGTTGCGTTTGTCTCCGCATTCGTTCATGATCAGCCCGAAAAAACCTTCTACATCTTTCTCTCTGAGGTCAGGAGATTTTAAAGCATAGTTTGCCATAGTTGCAAATCCGGCACGTTTGACAAACTGTTCGTCCGCAACGCACCATTCTAGGATTTTTCCCATAGCGAATTCTGTATGGAAGACAAGGTTATTGGTAAACTGGTCGCATAGATCCCACGAGTTTATGTCGTTCGCCCATTTATCGAGTGTTCCCTCGTCGAATTTTTCCGGTTCGGCAATTATCGTTGCCAGTATTTTTGCTTCATGGATGCCTGTGTCCCATAGCTCTACTGCAAGATCATTGTCCTTTCCGGTTTCGGCAGCTATTTCCCGTAAAACCTGAACGTTAACCCCGAGTGCGCTGGAGGTATTAATTCCATATTTTGCCATCCCTTTAAGGTTTTCTTCATTACCAAGTTCTTTGAGTTTGCTTAAAATTTCCTGTGATGTCATCTGGCTAAATATCCTTTCATATAAGTGAACAGGGTGGGGTGTCCGCCTGCGTATTTGGTTAGTCTGTCTGATGCGAAATCTAACATGTCTTTATCTTTTGGTATGTTTATGAAGTCTGCGTATTTGTCTATAAGCCCCGCAAGCAGGGACGATGGGTTAGGTGTGGAGTCGTCAAAAGTATCCACAATAGTTTTATTGCTGTCCAGATAGAATATACCGCCGGCGTAAAATCTTTCAATAGCTGCTTCTGCTATTGATGCCGCCTCTGCGAGGAAAGGACGTTCATTGGTTATTTCAAAGAAATCCAGATATGTTTTCACGGTAAACGCATAATCTTCAAGAGTGATACTATTGAAAATATCCCCTCCGTAATTAATGCGGTACAGATTTTCCTCATCCATGTGAAGGTGTTTCATTTTTCCGATAAGAGCCGTTGCCTGTTCCATATAAAATTCTTTGCCGGACATCTCAAACATGCGCAGAAGAGCGGAGCAGAAGAGCATGTTCTGGGAAAGTATAACTTTAGTGTCTTTTGCTGGCTTCTGCCTTTCATTTGATGTCCTCAGTTTTTCAAAGTGGCTTTCAAGGATGAGGTAAGTTTCGTAGTCTGCTGTTCTGACATTTACTACCCCTTCATAGAGGTCGATGTGTTCCTTGATGGGGTTCGCATGGGCTTCTGATACAAGATAGTAGAATCCTTCGACATTTTTTCCGTCATCAGAAGGGCTGTCAGCATCCATGGATGATATAAGACCGAACTCTGTATTGAACTCAGAAAGGATGAAATCTATAGTTTTTTCAGCGACTTTCAAATATAGCAAATTATCTGTCTTTTCAAACATATCAAGCAGAAAAGATGCATTCTGAGCATTGTCGTAGAGCATTTTTTCGAAATGAGGCACATGCCATTCTCTGTCTACGGTATAACGGTAGAAACCGCCGTTCACGTGGTCATATAAACCTGAAGTGCACATTTTATCCGCAGTCATTTTCAGAAAATCTGAAACTTCCGTATCTTCATAATATGTCATAAGGGATGTCAGCACCGGAATATTCGGAAACTTTGCGTCTGTGCCGATACCGCCAAATTCTTTATCTGTCATGTTTTTAAATATACTCAGGATGTCATCAGCACTAAGTTCATGCAGTGACTCAACAGTATGTTCCGCCTGTATGAATTTTTGGTGAAACTTTTGATAGTTTTCAGCATATTTCAAAGCTTCCTGAGGTTTTTCTCGGTAGAGCTTCCCGAGCTGATTTGTTATATCTGTAAAAGAGGGGAGGTTGTGCCTCGGTTCCGGTGGAAAGTATGTCCCGCCAAAGAATGCTCTGCCGTCGGGAAGTGTGAAGACGCTAAGAGGCCAGCCGCCTCGTTTTCCTGTAGCTTGTAGATAAAACTGGTATTTTTTATCTATTTCAGGGTGTTCTTCTCTGTCTATTTTAATTGGAATAAAATTTTTGTTTATAACTTCCGCTGCTTTTGTATCTTCGAAAGTCTCGTGAGCCATAACGTGGCACCAGTGGCAGGAGCTGTACCCTATGCTTATGAAAAGGGGCTTATTCTCTCTTTTTGCCATTGCCAGAGTTTCATTATTATAAGGCTGCCATGCGACAGGATTTTCTGCATGCTGCCTGAGGTACAGGCTTTTTTCATTTATTAGTTTGTTCTGCATAATTTCCCTTGATTTAGGTTTTGTTATCTTGTGAAAAACTTAAAGATGATAAAGACCAGAACAACCAGAAATCCGATAACTTTTATCTTTCCGAAAAGTGCTGAATTGACCTTTAACCCTTTTTGTTCGGTAAATTCGTCTTCGCTGAGCCCCTGCTGCAAATATTCGATCCTTTTGAACTGGTGGTGGCACTCAGGACACATGCCGAATTCAGGGGTAACGGTATCACCGCACTCAGGACATCTTATTGTCTTTTCCATTGTGATTCTCCATAGCTAAGACAATAGCACTATAGTGCTAAAATGCAATCAGTTAATAATAAAATGAAGAACAAAATATTTTTCAGTGTTCTTTGAGCCAGTTTATGACATTTTTTTCGAGAGAATCTCTTATCTGGCGGACAGTCTGTAATATTTCTTCCTCGGTTCCTGTGGTCAGGCTGGGGTCTTTGATATCCCAGTTATAGCTGGCTATTATGTTAGGGAAAACCGGACATCTTTCAGATGATTTTGGGTCGCATACTTTGACAACGTAATGGTAAAGACGTCCCTGTTTAAAATAATCAAAAACTAGATTTGAGCTGTTTAGGGAGATATCTATACCGATTTCATCCATCGCTTTAATGGCATATTGGTTGACAGAGCATTCTTTTAGTCCTGCACTTTCTGCGATATATTTACCTTCGGCATATTTATTCAGGAATGCTTCAGCCATTTGACTTCTGGCACTGTTGTGCACACATACAAAAAGAATTTTCTTTATCCCCATAAGGAACTCCGGATTTTTTCTGATCGTAAAACAAAATGTTAAGGTTATTGTTAGAGTGTTGTGGTTTTATTTAAAAAGCAGTGGAACGGTGACTAAGCGTCCCACTGCTTAGGGAATGAGGAGTAAGATACATTTCAATGGTACTTGCAAACGCCATAAATCTTTATGTATCTTATTTGGAAAGATATTTGCACATTTAAGGTCTGCCCGGAGGTGCCCGCAGCAGACCTTATTCTTTATTTATGCTTTTGTTTTGCTTTTTCAGTAGCATCAACTACAGCTATTGCAGCCAGATTAACTATTTCGTTAACATCCACACCTCTTTGGAGAACGTGAACAGAGCTTTGGAATCCCTGAAGGATAGGACCAATTGCTATGCCTCCACCGAGTCTCCAGAGAAGTTTATATGCGCTGTTTCCTGCCTCAAGGTTAGGGAAAACCAGAACGCTTGCATCCCCTTTGATATCAGAGAACGGGAAGGCATCATCCACGATAGGTCTATAAAGTGCGGAGTCAGCCTGCATTTCACCATCAATTATGAGGTTAGGGTATTTGTTTTTAACCATCTGAACAGCTTCACGTATTTTTGCTGTTCTAGGTGTACGGACAGAACCAAAGTTAGAGAAAGATATCATTGCCACTTTAGGTTCGATTTCAAATTTTGCACATGTGTCTGCGGACTGGACTGCAATCTGTGCCAGAACATCTGCATCAGGGTCTATATTCACTGTTGTGTCTGCGCAAAGGACTATTCTGTCGCGGAAAACCATAAAGTAAGCACCGGAAGGGCTTGTGTAGCCTTCCTGAAGAGGAAGAAGCTCCATAAGCGGTTTGATAGCGTCAGGATAATTCCTGGCAAACCCGTTGAGCAGACAGTCTGCGTCTCCGTTTGCTATCATCATGGCTCCGTAATAGTCGTTAATGCGGACAAGAAGTCTTCTTGCTTCCTCTTCTGTCATCCCTTTACGGTTGCGAAGCTCGAAGATTTGTTTAGTGTAAGTGTCCAGTTTCTCTGACTGTGACGGGTTAATGATAGTTATATCTCTGAGGTCGATGTTATTTTTCTCTGCTATCTCACATATGCGGTCGGGGTTACCCAGAAGAATAGGCATTGCGATGTTTTCGTCAACAAGCTTGCTTGCTGCCCTGAGTATTTTCTCGTGTTCGCCTTCAGGGAAAACAAGACGCTGAGGTTTCTGCTTGGCAACAGAGATAATGTGTCTTGTGAACTCCTTGGCAAAAGAGAGTCTTGATTCGAGGTAATCTTTATATTTTTCGAAACTAGGTATTTCTTTCTGTGCAACACCTGAGTCTATCGCTGCTTTTGCAACAGCGGGAGCAACCCATGTGAGAACTCTTGGGTCAAATGGCTTCGGAATGATATAGTCCGGACCATATTCAATTTTATTTACGCCGTATGCCTTACAGACAGTTTCAGGTACGTCCTGTCTGGCAAGCTCCGCGAGAGCATGTACAGCAGCAAGCTTCATCTCTTCGTTGATGGCTTTGGCTCTGACGTCCAATGCGCCTCTGAAGATGAACGGAAAGCCGAGAACGTTATTAACCTGATTAGGATAGTCAGAGCGTCCGGTTGCCATTATGGCGTCACCGCGTACTTCTGCCACTTCTTCCGGGGTTATTTCAGGGTCAGGGTTTGCCATAGCCATTATGATAGGACTTCTGGACATTTTCTTGATCATCTGCTTGTCCACGGCTCCCTTTACGGAAAGCCCGAGGAAAACATCTGCTCCGTCCATGGCATCATCAAGAGAGCGCTTGTCTGTATCTACAGCAAACTCCTCTTTGTATTTGTTCATCCCTTCTTTACGTCCGGTATAAATGACACCTTTTGTGTCGCACATATATATGTTTTCCTGTTTACCGCCCAGCAGTATAATGAGCTTGCCTATTGCGATGCCTGCTGCACCTGCTCCGTTGATTACGATTTTGATGTCCCCTATCTTTTTGTTGATAAGGTCAAGAGCGTTTATCAGAGCTGCAACGGCGATGATTGCTGTTCCGTGCTGGTCGTCATGAAAAACAGGAATATTAAGTTTTTCTTTAAGTGTTTCTTCTATATAAAAACAGTCGGGCGCTTTAATATCTTCAAGGTTTATGCCGCCGAAAGTAGGCTCCATGAGTTCACATGCTTTTATTACGTCGTCGGGGTTTTGTGAGTTGATTTCTATGTCGAAAACATCAACATCGGCGAATCTTTTAAAGAGTACGCCTTTCCCCTCCATAACCGGCTTACCTGCTGCTGCGCCAATGTTGCCGAGCCCCAGTACGGCAGTTCCGTTTGAAACAACTGCAACAAGGTTGCCCTTAGATGTGTAGTCATAGACAAGTTCAGGGTTTGCCTCAATCTCTCTGCAAGGTTCTGCGACACCCGGGGTATAGGCAAGAGAGAGATCTCTCTGCGTGTAGCAAGGTTTGATAGGTGTGACCTCTATCTTTCCGTTTCTGGGGTATTTATGATACTCCAGAGCTTCTTCTCTGGTCACTTTCTTGTTATTAGACATGTTCATTCCCTCCTGACATATAATCTTTCAGTATATTAAAGCAGGATACACTATAAATCAACTTAAATGTTATCAGAACATAGTTTTATGATCATATGTTCGTTAAATTGCTTGAGAAAGGGCGTGTTTAGGTTATAGGGATTTTCAATAATAAATGTACAATATTTGGTATTTATAATAATAGTAAAAATGGGTGATTATGCGTGCAACGTATCTGGTATAGAAAATTATAATAGTTTTGAGTCCCTTTAAATAGGTCTCTATGTATTAGCAGTCCTATATTTTCTTATGGTATAGATGTGTGTTTGTGTTGAATTCCTTTACAGATTATTATCTATAACAAATGTTTGATTTGTTTTATAAAAATTAAAAAAAGGATATAGTTAGTTAATATAAGTATTTGTTAACAGAGGTCGATATGTCGGACTATTTTTTTCTGTGGTACTGACATCATGTTGCGTTGTATAATTATGATATTCAGTATATAGATAAATGTTAGTACAATGGTTTTTAGTAAAATATGAACGTGGAGCTACTACTTTTTGGATAATGCAAAACTCGTATCTAATTTCACTAACTGGATGCAGTATGAGATGGGGCTGGCTGAAAATTCAGTTAAGGCATACCATCAGGACATAGAGAACTACATTGCTTTTACCCTTAAACCTCTTGTTGAGTGCGGTGCGCAGGAGCTTGTCGCCTATATGACCCATCTGCGTAAATCAGGCGCAAGTATCGAAACAGTCCAAAGACGGATATCCGGCATATCCCGTTTTTATGATTTTCTCATAATGGAAAAAATCATTTCTTCTAATCCTGTTGGGTTTGTCAGTAAACCTTCAAAATGGGAAAAACTCCCTGTTTTTCTGAATTTCGATGAAGTGGAGAAGCTGATTAATTCGCCCGATATGTCTTCCGGTCTTGGTTACAGAGACCGGATAATTTTTGAAACTATGTACTCAACCGGTATGCGCATAAGTGAGCTGGTGGGGTTGAAAGTTCTGGATATGGATATGCATCGGGAGATAATGAAAGTTACCGGAAAGGGGAGCAAGCAGCGCTTTGTGCCTATGTACGGGAGCCTAGCTGAAAAGATGAAAACCTATCTGGATATCAGACACGATTCTCTTGTTAAAGAACGTGACGAAGGCTGGCTTTTCCTAAGCAGAAACGGCAAAAAACTGGATAGAGAATATGTCTGGATGATAATAAAAAAATACTGTGAGCGTGCAGGAATAAAGAAAAATGTCTCTCCGCACACATTGAGGCACTCTTTTGCAACTCACCTTTTGACAAATGGAGCAGATTTACGCACAATACAGGTGCTTTTAGGACATGTCGACCTATCAACCACAGAGAGGTATACACAGGTGACTGATAATAAGGCTAGAAATACTCTTTTAAACTGTCATCCCAGGTTTAGGAAATGAATAAGAAGATAGCGATAACACATAAAAATCCTGACTTTGATGCTCTTGCGAGTGCATATGCCGCTGTTCTGCTTTACGGGCTGGACAGTATCGTTACTGCCACGTCTTATGAAACAAGCGTAAAAGAGTATATGACCACAGAGGACATAAACCTGCCCTTGGTACACTACAAAGAGAAGGATATTGAAAACATCGACCGGCTGGAGCTTCTGGTTATAACAGACTGCAAGCTGGAAAACAGATTAGAACCCCTGCAAAGTCTAATCAAAAAGGCTGACAAGGTAATAATTTATGACCATCACCCCGCTCATGGGGAAGATATTCAGGCGGATGAAAAGTATATAGAAGAGATCGGTGCATGTACATCAATGCTGGTGCACCTTCTTAAAGATAAAAATATTAATGTGACGCCTGTTGACGCAAGCCTTCTCATTGCCGGAATATACGAAGATACAGGTATGCTGACCTTTACCAGTACGACAGTGCGGGACATGGAGGCTGCTGCCTGGCTTCTGGCGAGGGGAGCAGACCTTCAGATGATTAGCGATTATGTCAAAAGAGAGATGAGCAGAGATCATGTTTTTATGCTCAACGAACTGCTTACAAATATGAGTCTGGTGCGTATAGGTGCTATCAGCATCGGTTTGTCTGACGCTTCCAGCGACCAGTACGTGGGTGAAATATCTTATCTCGCACATAAAATAATGGATATTGAGAGCCTCGACGCACTTTTTATACTGGTACGCACGGGGGATCGTGTTGTTTTAGTCGGCAGGAGCAGGGCGGACGAAGTCAATGCTGCCACCATCGCATATCATTTTGGCGGAGGTGGGCACCCCACAGCAGCCAGTGCGGTTATAAAACAACAAACTCTCCATGAAGCGAACAGCAAGTTGAATCTGATATTGCACGAAGTAGTAAAGCCTGTGAAGATGGCGGGGGATATAATGAATTTCCCTGTGAAATCTCTGAGTGTGGATACTACATTTGCTCAGGCAATCGATATGTTTATGAAACATAATCTGAATATGATGCCAGTTGTGGACGGTCTGAAGCCTGTTGGTATGGTTTCCAGAAAGGATATCCTGCAAGGGCTGAAGCACGAACTGAACAATGAACCTATAAATTCCATTATGCAGGTTGAGTTTGGGTCAGTTGAGCCGGATGCCCCTTACTATGCAGTGGAAGAGCTTATGCTCGGTTCTAACCAAAAGATGATCATAGTTCAGCAGAGCGAAGAGCTTAAGGGTGTTATAACCCGCACAGACCTTTTGCGGCTTATGCACGAAGAGATATCAAAAATGCCGAGATATCAGGACGGCAGGCTTGTTAAAAACGAGGTTAAAAGATTTAAAAATATATCTTCGTCTGTGATGTCGGTCATGCCGGACAGAGTGGTTGATCTGCTTCATGATATAGGCAGGATGGGTGATGAACAGGGATTTAAGTGCTATCTTGTCGGCGGTGTTGTTCGTGACATACTCCTGAGAAAGAACAATGAGGATATTGATATTGTTGTTGAAGGGAGCGCACCGGCTTTTGCAAAGAAATTTGCAGCAAAGCACAATGCCAGAGTTGCCGTTCATGCAAAATTCAAGACAGCCGTTGTGATATTTCCTGACGGGTTCAGAGTAGATTTTGCCACCAGCCGTACAGAATATTATAATTTCCCGGCGAGTGCCCCTACTGTGGAAGATGCTTCTATCAGGAATGATCTCTTTCGCAGGGATTTCAGCATTAATGCGATGGCTGTTAAACTGAACAATAGTGAATTCGGAACATTGCTGGATTTTTTTGGCGGTCAGAGGGATATTTCAGATAGGAAAATCCGTGTTCTGCATTCTCTCAGCTTCGTTGATGACCCTTCGAGGGCTTTGCGTGCCATAAGGTTTGCTGTACGGTTTGATTTCAGTATCGGTCCTCACACGGACAGGCTTTTTAAACATGCCGTAAGCCTGAATCTTTTTGACAGGGTAATCGGACCGAGAATGTTTCTGGAGCTTAAGTATATTCTTAATGAGAAAAATTATACCAAAGCTCTTGATATGATGAAGAAATATGACATGATTCGATTCTTTTCCAAAAAGGTTCAGATGGACGACAGGAAAACTGCGTTATTTGAAGGGCTTGAGCTTATTCTTGACTGGTATTCATTTCAGTTTGAGGATGAGTTTGAACTGTATGTTTCACGCTTTATAGTCCTCTTCTGGGAACTGGACAGGGAAGATATCGGCGACCTTCTGGACAGGTTTCAGCTTGACGACGGAAAGACAAAAGAGCTTCTTAATAACTACATTGAGACAAAAGATGTTGTGAACGCTGTTTCAAGAAGAAATGTGAACAGACCATCTTATTTTACTCAGTTTATGGACAGGCTTTCGACACCTTGTGCTGTTGCCGCGTCTGCTGTGCTGGGCGAACAATTTGAGCCGTACGTTAAAGATTATTTTACAGATTATCGTTTTGTTAAAGCGGATATAGATGGAAACGACTTGAAAGAGGCAGGCGTCAAGCCTTTGATGATATATTCAAAAATACTGTCATCTTTAAAGAATGAAAAGATAGACGGTAAATGTTTAGGGAGAGATGCTCAGATGAAAAGAGCTCTGGTACTGGCAAAGGAACTGGTGAAAAATGGCTAAAGAAACCATTGAGCTTTCACCAGCTATAATACCTTCAATTCTGGGAAATAAAGACGCCCATGTAAAAATGTTAAACAGCACTTTTAATGTGAAGACAAGTGTTTTCGGTGGTCTTGTAACCGTTGAGGGTGAAGCGGAAAACGCTGCTGCTGCGATAAAGGCTGTGCAGGACATGGCTGCCATAGCATCTGACGGCAACCTCACCACAGAAAGGGTGTCTGATATACTGAGGATGACATCGGATAAAACACCGGATGCCTGCGAGGTTATGGCGGACTGTATTCAAGTGGGCGGAAGAGTGAAGAAAGTTTATCCGAAGTCTTCGAACCAGAAAGCATATGTCGGTGCAATACGGAAAAATGATATGGTTTTTGGTATCGGTCCGGCGGGCACAGGGAAAACATATCTCGCTATGGCAATGGCTGTTCATTATTTCACACGGAAGAAGTGCAGTAAGATCATCCTTACCCGTCCTGCTGTGGAAGCGGGAGAAAATCTTGGGTTTCTGCCGGGTGACATCAGTGACAAGATAAACCCGTACCTCCGTCCGCTATACGATGCTCTTTATAGTATGATGGACTATGCACGTGTGACAGCACTGCTCGAACAGGGTGTTATAGAGGTTGCTCCGCTGGCATTTATGCGTGGACGTACTCTTAATGACGCTTTTATAATACTGGATGAAGCGCAGAATACCACCGAAGAGCAGATGAAAATGTTTCTGACGAGGATGGGCTTTCAGTCCAAAGTTGTTGTTACAGGTGATGTGACACAGGTTGACCTGCCCACTAATAAAAATAGCGGGCTTCTCCTTGTTCAGAAGATATTAAAAGATGTGAACGGAATAAGCTTCCTTCAGTTTTCAGATAAAGATGTTGTGCGTCACCCTCTGGTGCAGAGGATAGTAAAGGCGTATGACAACTATTACGGAGAATAATAAATGGAAATAAGCATACTCATAACGGATGACACAGAGGCATATGGTAACAGTCAGCTTTTCAGCGATTGTGCAGAAGCGGTTTTTTCCATGCTTAAGGTAGATTTTGACGACTGTGAGATATCATTGCTGCTCACCACTGATGACCGCATTAAAGAGCTTAATGGTGAATACAGACAGAAAGACCGCTCGACAGACGTGCTCTCTTTCCCTATGAGCGAGGATCCGCTGTCGGAAGGCGGGATGCTGGGGGATATTGTTATATCTCTTGAAACAGCAAAAGAACAGGCGGACGAAGCTGCCATAATGCCTGACCGCGAGATAGCCTTTCTTTTTATCCATGGTCTCCTTCATCTGATGGGGTATGAGCATGAAAATGATCCCGACGAAGAGGAAGAGATGTTCGATCTTCAGGAAGAAATTCTCCGAAATCTTCTGGAAAACGGTAAAGTGCCTTGATATTGTGAATCCAGTGTGTTAAACAAAACTAGACAATTTTAATATCAGAATGATCGTATTCTGAAATATTCTTTAATGGCAGGTATATACTTTAAAAAATGGACTCGGGTAGTTCGTGTAATTTAAATAATGTGGGGCAGCTCCTGTGAATGAATCATTAATCCTTGAGCTGTTTGCAATCGGCACCTGTGTAATTTTGTCCGGCTTCTTTTCAGGAAGCGAAACAGCACTGACATCACTCGGTGAACTGAAGATCAGACATATGATCGAAGAGGACAAAAAAGCAAAGCCTCTTAAGCTCTGGCTGGAGCACCCTAACAAGGTTCTCAACACCATTCTTATCGGTAACAACATAGTAAATATTCTGGGCTCGGTACTGGCGACAGATTTTTCTGCGAAACTTTTCGGAGATTCACGTATCGCAGCGGTAACAGGCGTTATGACGCTTTTGGTGCTCTTTTTCGGAGAGATAACACCTAAAACCTTTGCCAAGCACAATGCGGCGGCGATAGCTCCTTATGTTATACGCATGCTGAGGGTTCCATATCTGTTTTTCTACCCTTTCTCCTTTGGTATCAATAAAATGGTGAAGGGGATGATCATACTTTCCGGTGGGAAACTTGACAGAAATAAAAACCAAATAACAGAAGATGAGCTCGAATTTTACATTTGCGAAAGTGAAAAAGAAGGGATTATCGAAAACGGTAAGAGCCGTATGCTTCAAAACATATTTGATATCAGTGAGATATATGTAAAAGAAGTTATGGTTCCGCGTACGGATATGGTAGCTATCGACATCGAAGACCCGGTGGAAAGCTACATAGACAAGATCCACGCATCAGAGTTTTCACGTATCCCTGTATATGAAGAGACCATAGATAAAATAATAGGAATCCTTTATGTTAAAGACCTTCTGAGATTTGTCAATGAGGACAGCACTCAGTTTGATTTGCGTAAAGTGCTCAGGAAACCGTATTTTATACCTGAAACTAAAAAGATAGACTCCATGCTCAGTGAATTTCAGCGTAACCGTAACCATATGGCTATTGTCATAGATGAATATGGCGGTGTTGACGGACTTGTGACCCTTGAGGATATCCTTGAAGAGATCGTTGGGGAGATATGGGACGAATACGACACTGAAGAACAGGAAGTAACTGAAATATCTGAAAATACTTTCATAGTAGATGTACGCATGGATATTGATGATTTCTGTGAGAAATTCGGACTGGAAAAAACTCATGAAATGGATGAGTACGAGACTGTTGGGGGGCTTGTCTTCGATATCGCAGAGAAGATTCCTGAGGTCGGGGAACAGTACGTTTATGAAAATTATCAGTTTAAAATTTTGAATAAACACGAAAGAAGACTTGACAAGGTGGAGCTTAGAAGGATAGAGAAAGAGCCTGACGAAAAACAGGAGAACTCCACCGACGATGAAAAAATTTAAAACCGGATTCATATCCATCATGGGCAGACCTAATGTTGGGAAGTCCACACTTCTGAATGCTCTCATGGGGGAGAAGATAGCTATTACATCTTCGAAACCTCAGACAACAAGAGCGAATATTCAGGGTATCCTTACAGGGGAAGACTTTCAGCTTATTTTTATCGATACCCCAGGATATCACAAAGCTAAAGACAGCATCAATAAGATGATGGTGCAGCAGGCGAAAGAGTCACTTGAGGCTGTCGATGCTATTTATGTGCTCGTTCAGCCGGATGAATTTATGGGACCGGAACTCACCAGCCTTATCAAAGTTCTGGAAAAGACTGACGCTGTTAAATTCCTTATTATCAACAAGGTGGATCATTTTAAAAAAGAACTTGTGTATGACATGGCAAATAAAATGTTCCCCATGCTCGAGTTTAAACATGTTCTGCCTGTATCTGCTCTTAAGGGGACAAATGTTGCCAAGCTACTTGAGCTTACCCTCGAAGAGATGGAAGAGGGCGAACCTGTCTTCCCTGCTGATGAAGTGACCACTCAGCCGGAGAAACTTCTCGTTGCGGAGTTTATACGTGAGCAGGTCTTCAGACAGCTTTCAGACGAAATTCCATATCAGATTGTTGTTGAAACAGAAAAAATTGAAGACAGAAGTGATGATTTGATGTATATTGCAGCAGCTATCATAGTGAACCGCGACTCACAAAAAGGCGTGGTTATAGGCAAAGGGGGGCAGAGGCTGAAAGAGATCAGCACCGCTTCCAGAGTGTCACTGTCAAACTTTTTCGGGGTTAAGATTTATCTGGAACTCTTTGTAAAGGTTAAGACAGGATGGCAGACCAAAGATGAATATCTAAGGATGCAGGGGCTTTATTAAAAGGTAGAACAAATGGTGCTTAATCCGCGCTAATTTTCACACAAAAAGGTTAACATATGCTTACACAATCTCTAAGGGTAAAACTGGAAACAGTCAGAAAACTTATCAGACGCAATGCCAGACATCCCCTGGAGAACTTGTTGACTAAGCTTCATCCGGCAGACATTGCATCCATCTATAAAAACCTTACTGAACTGGAAAGAGAGAAGATCTGGAACTATATATCTGATCAGTCAATAATTGCTTCCGCCGTTCTCGAGCTGGAAGATTCCGATATCATACATTTCTTTGAAAACAGACCCCTTAAAGAGATTGCTCCTATCATCGAAGAGATGGAGTCCGACGATGCTGCCGAGATTGTCCGGCTGCTTCCTGACGACATGACAGGTGAGCTTCTCAAAATGATAGGGAAAGACGAAATGAGCGAGGTTGAGACCCTGCTCACATTTGCAGAGGATACTGCCGGTGCTATCATGAACACCAGCTTCTTTGCCCTTCAGGAAGATATGACTGTAAAAGAAGCTACTAAAACTCTTCACAAGGCTGAAGATGTAGAGATGGTTTTTTATCTTTACATAATTGATTCTGAAGGGAAACTTTCTGGAGTTTTATCCCTGCGCCAGCTTATTCTGAACACGCCGGATAAGAAACTGTCCGACATAATGTCCAGAGAAGTTATAAATGTTAATACCGATGTCGACCAGGAAGATGTTGCAAAGATGGTTGAACGGTATGACCTCCTTGCTCTGCCTGTTGTGGACGAGAATTATAAACTCGTTGGGATTATCACTGTTGATGACGTTATCGATATTATACGTGAAGAGGCGACAGAAGACATCTATCGTATGGCTGGTACCAGCGACGGTGAACTTTTGTTCGGTCATAATTCAGCAAAGGTTGCCAGAGTCCGCCTTCCTTGGCTTCTCATAACTTTTGCGGGGTCTATGGTGTCTGGTTTAGTTGTTGCTTTTTTTCAGGGGAAGGTAACACAGTTTGCACTGCTTGTGCCTTTTATGCCTGTTATTATGGCAATGGCGGGGAATGTCGGCTCTCAGTCAGCGACTATTCTGATACGTGGTGTGGCTCTGGGCAAGATTAACCCTTCTGATATTGCACGGGTAACTTTTAAGGAGATGCGTGTTGGTGCTATCATAGGACTGACCTGCGGTCTTCTGCTTTCCGGAGTAAGTTATTTCGTGGACGGAAGTGCTATTTTAGGTCTTTCTGTTGGCGTTTCCATGTTTTTTTCACTTAGCATAGCAGCCTTCACAGGTGCTTTTGTGCCTGCCACCCTTATTAAGCTTAATTTCGACCCTGCTGTTGCCTCCAGTCCATTCATAAGTATGCTTAATGATATCCTTGGTCTTTCTGTTTATTTCGGCACCGCAGTTATGTTTTTCAGATATTTAGGATGAGCAGAGAAAAAACAGAAGCGATTATTTATAAACTGGTCAGATATGCAGACAGCTCTGCTATCGCTTTTGCCTTCACCGAAGATTTCGGACGCTTAAAGCTCTTTGTCC
This sequence comes from Denitrovibrio acetiphilus DSM 12809, assembly GCF_000025725.1. Classification (GTDB taxonomy): domain Bacteria; phylum Chrysiogenota; class Deferribacteres; order Deferribacterales; family Geovibrionaceae; genus Denitrovibrio; species Denitrovibrio acetiphilus. The sequence goes on along the minus strand of NC_013943.1, from coordinate 1,584,348 downwards.
AGAAAGCATTCACTAAGAAGGGTGGCATTATGTGCTTTATGCCCGGGATGCTGGATTTTGGTAAAAAAGATACAGACCTTTCTAAATATTACTCATTTGAAAATAACACCGCCTACTATCATTATCTGAACAATCATGAAATTGTAATGCGTATGCATCTGATCTTTGAAATTATTGAAGGGCTTTATGAGCCGGAGCTGCCAGATAAAAAGCTTTTCGATCTTCTTTTGAAATATGATGATGAGAATTTCCGTAAAATAACTCCGTATATTATATATTTTATTCTGAAACGGTCAGGTGTGATGTTCCAGCTTGACTCATGCTATAACTGCGGTTCGAAAGATGATGTGTATTGTGTTACGAGCCACGGCTTGTGCTGCCCCGTCTGTTCTGAACAGCTTGGCTCTGCAAGCTACTGCGACAGAGAATCTGCCTATATAATCAAATGTATGGGTAACAGCTCGCTGTACCGCAATGTAACCGTAAATAGAAAACAGGAACTGCAGGTGCTGAAAGGACTCAGCGAATATAGCGCAATGGTTATTGAAAAGCCTCTTAAAAGCCTTAAAACTGTATTAGAGATTATTTGAAATATTTATATCTGATATTTTCTTTACATTCATTCCGCTTTTGCTTAAACTTAATAAGTATTTCACATACAACATATTTAACTGCGAGGGAGTCATGGAAAAAGGCGTAACGAACCTTAACAGGTTTCTATTGGAAGAACAGCGTAAATATCCCGAAGCTACAGGTGGTTTCACCATCCTCATAGAGTCTATTGCGTTTGCATCAAAGATAATAAGCAGAGAAGTGAACAAAGCGGGGATCGTGAACATAATAGGGAAAGCCCAGTCAACAAATGTTCACGGCGAAGACCAGCAGAAACTTGATATCTATGCAAATAACCGGATGATAACTGCTCTTGATCATCTTGGTAAACTATGTGCAATGGCATCAGAAGAGAACAACGAACCCATATTAATACCGGACGAATACCCAAAAGGTAAATATCTGATAGCTTTCGACCCTCTTGATGGGTCAAGCAACATTGATGTCAACATTAGCATCGGAACCATCTTCGGCATTTATAAGCGTCAGGATGGCAAAGAAGGCAATGCTTGCTGTACAGAATTCTTTCAGCCAGGCAGAAATATGGTTGCGGCGGGATACATCATCTATGGTTCTTCAACTATGCTTGTATACACCTCCGGCAATGGTGTCCATGGTTTTACTCTTGACCCAAGTATAGGGGAATACATCCTCAGTCACCCTTTTATGAAATTTCCTGATAGTGGTAAAATCTATAGCATAAACGAAGTTAATTATAACCGTTGGGACGAAGCTACCAGAAAATTCGTTGATTATCTGAAAGGTCATGAAGAACGTGAATATACATCCAGATACATTGGTTCCCTTGTTGCAGATTTTCACAGAAATCTCCTTAAAGGCGGGGTCTTTGCATATCCGGGCGATACTAGAAACCCAAGAGGGAAGCTGAGACTTCTATACGAGTGTGCACCTCTTGCTTTTATTGCTGAGCAGGCAGGCGGTATGGCTGTTAACGACGAGATCAACATTCTTGACATCGTCCCTACAGACCTTCACCAGAAAGAGCCATTTTATATCGGTTCCAAATACGAAGTCGAAACATACCTGAAAGCTAAACGCGGAGAGCTTTAGTCTGGATGCTGATAGGCGCACATCAGTCGATATCAAAATCAATAGATCTTAGTATAAAGAGGGCACTTGCAGACGGCTGTGAGTGCCTTCAGGTTTTTGTAAAGAACAATAACAGATGGGAAGGGAAAGTTATCTCAGAGGAAGAAGCGGAAAAGTTCCGGAAGGGGCTTGCTGATTCCGGTTTTAAGGTCTGTGCTCACTCCAGCTATCTTATTAATCTGGCATCTTTCAAAGAAGATACATACATAAAGTCCGTAAAAGCGTGTAATGATGAACTGTCCAGATGCGACAGGCTGAACATCCCTTTTTACGTCATACACCCCGGCTCACACGTTGGTGAAGGGGAAAAGAAGGGGATAAGACGCATCGCAGACACCATCGACAGAGTTTATGAAGGTGGATATCAATGTATGACTCTCCTTGAGATGGTGGCGGGGCAGGGGACAAACATCGGCTACAGCATAGAAAATATGCTTGATATAATAGAGCTTTCTGCCAGTAAAGATAAGATCGGCATATGTTTTGACTCGTGCCATATGTTTGCGGCGGGGTTTGACCTGAAAGATGATTATGACAATGTCACTAAAGAGCTATTTGAAGCTTTTGGTGATAAGGTAAAAGTATTCCATCTGAACGACAGCAAAAAACCATTGAACAGCCGGCGTGACAGGCACGAACTTGTGGGGAAAGGGGAGATAGGCGAGGATTTCTTCAAAAAAGCCGTGAATGACGCCAGATTTAGTGATATCCTCGGCATACTTGAAACACCTGTTGAAGAAAATTATAAAAAAGAAATAGAATTGCTTAAGTCATATAGGGAGTGCTGATATGGAAGTCATAGAGACACCGGTAGTTACTGTTATGAAAGAAATTTTGAAGCCTGATAAAATTATAGAGACACACATCTCTCAGGTTTTTATAAAAGATGATTTTGTATATAAAGTGAAAAAGAACGTTGATTTCGGATTTCTCGATTTTTCCTCCAAAAAGAAACGCAAAGTTATGTGTATTGTGGAAAAAGAGCTGAATGAGAGGTTCTGTAAAGGGATATATCTTGATGTGCTGAAGATCGCACGTAAAGAAAAAACTTTTGAGCTCGTACCCTTTGACAGCAGTCTGATAACTCTTGACTATTGTGTTAAGATGAAACGAATCCCCGAAGAGTCATTTCTCGCTCATAAGATAAAGGAGGGGGAGGTTGATGCATCAGACGCAGCGGAGATAGGCAGAAAGATAGCAGAGCTTTTTAAAGGGATCGTGACAGACCCGGAAGCTGCGGAACTTAATGGCGGTGCGGATATTGTCCGTCAGAACTGCATAGAGAACTTCGACCAGATAAGACCTTTCTGCGGGCGTTTTATAACCGAAGAGGCTCTTGAGTTTGTGCAGAAGCAGACGGTTAAATTTCTTGACTCTAATATGGATCTTCTTAATAAACGTGTTAAAGACGGCTTTGTTGTTGACGGTCATGGTGACCTCCGGCTGGAACATATCTATATGGAAGGGGATACATTCGGACTGATAGACTGCATTGAATTCAACAAAAGATTCCGATTCAACGATGTTATGTCTGAGATGGGATTTCTCTGTACCGAGTCTGACCAGATGGGGGATACTGCATTTGCTGACGGTCTTATGGACGGATTTTTAAGCGTTTATGACGATGAAGGGAGCGCAAACCTCATCAATTTCTATAAAGCATACCGGGCTATGGTGCGTGCAAAGGTTGCATGTTTCCTCCTTGCGGATAAAGATGAAAGTTTTGAATTTTACGAAGATAAAAGAGCTGAAATAGCTAAATACATGGAGATGGCTGTGATATACAGTCTGAACATGTTTGAGACAAAAGCTGTTATTTTCTATGGGCTTATGGCAAGTGGAAAGACTAAAAACGCCAGAACTTTTGCAGAGGCTTACCCTGTTGAGCATGTGAATACAGATGTTGTCCGTAAGCTTATGCACGGGATAGACCCAGATGCTAAAGTTCATGTTGATTTCGGCGCAGAACTTTATTCTGCTGAAAACTCTGCAAAGCTTTATGAGTATATGGGTGATATGGTTGAGAGCAATAAAGCTCTGGGACGTATGACTCTTATTGACGGCAGTTTTACTAAAATTTGTTATATTGATCAACTTTGTAGTAAATATACCGGAAAATTCACTAAGGTACGCTTTCACGCTCCGGAAGATGTTGTTATGGACAGACTTCAAAAACGTCTTGAAGCAGTTACAGCATCCGATGGCAGACCTGAAATATACGAAGCACAGAAAGCTTCGGCGGAAGATATCGGCTCAGACTTTGAAGTGGAAACAACCGGAGAACCAGAAGATAACGTAAAAGCAATAATCGGATATTTAATTGATAAAGCATAATTTTGAAATAAAACAGGTGAATTCGCCGTTCGAGGACACAGCGTTCTTCCTTAGGAACGTGTATAAGCCGGACGGACTTCTTTTCGACTGCGGGCGTATAGGCGGGCTCTCCAATAGCGAAGTTCTGTCTATATCCGAGATACTCATCAGTCATACCCATATAGACCATTTTTATGGATTTGACCGTATACTTCGTGGGACGTTGCTTTCAGGGAAAAAGTTCCGTGTGTTCGGACCGCCTGGGATTATTAAAAATGTTCAGGGGAAGATTGATTCCTATACCTGGAATCTCATTAAGAGCTATCCTGTCAGCTATGAAGTTATAGAGCTGAATTTGGACAAAGAAGAGTATAAGACAGCGTTTTTCTCTGCTGCGAACGGTTTCGAGAGAGAGGACAGTATCCTTAAGCACTCTGACATGGTTCTAAACGGTGGTTTTAAGCTTGATTTCGAATTCTTTGACCACAGAGTGCCCTCTGTAGGTTATCGTGTTACAGAGCCGGATATGGTTGCTGTGTCAAAAGAGAAAGTTGCAGAGCACGGGTATATTTCAGGCAAATGGCTTGCAGAGCTGAAAGAGAAAGTTCTTGCGGGCAAGCTGAATGAGAACATAGAAACAAACACGAGCAGCGGGAGAGTTATCAGGAGCGTTGGTGAAGTGCGTGACCAGATTATAGAAGGAATTAAGCCTCAGTCAGTTACGTATATTACTGATATTGCGCCATATTTTGATAATGTCACCAAGGCGATAAGATTCGCGGATAAATCCACAATCCTGCTGATAGAGGGGATGTTTTTAAAGAAAGATGTCCTCCATGCAAATTACAAAAAACATCTGACTCTGGAGCTTTCAAAGTATATTTTCAGAGAAAGTGGTGCAGATTTTGCCCGTTTTTTCCACTTTACGTCCAGATATGACAGCAACAAAAAAGAGCTCTATGACGTGCTTTATGATGGTATGAAAGGGAAAATCCTTTAATATTTTATGAGAAAGTATGCGTGGCTGATAATACTAATTATATTTACGGTGATTTACATGTTTTCCGGAAGACCACAATATGAACTTATGCCTTTTATTGACCTGAGCGAAGTTGATGACGGAGAACTTTCCGACCTTGATTTTAAAAAAGCAGAATCGGAGGATGTCCGGCTGCCCGAAAACTACCCACAGTTTTATAAAGGCGGAGATGTAGGTGTACTCATTGTTCATGGCTTTACAGGGTCGCCTCTGGAGATGCAGCCTTTAGCTGATTATCTTCAGAAAGCCGGTTTTTCAACTTATCAGGTTCGTGTTGCTGGGCATGGTTCAGAACCGGCAAACCTGAACCTCACCACATATGAGGACTGGTACGAATCTGCAAGATACGGATATTTTATATTAAGAAGAAACTGTAAAAAAGTTTATATTCTTGGTGAATCAATGGGCGGACTGGTAGCTCTGAGTGTTGCTGCATATAACGATACTGACGGAACTATACTCCTGTCGCCATGCATAAAAATGAAAAATTCCGCTGTTAACCTCAGCCCGTTTCTCAGACATTTTGTCAAAATAATCCCAAAGGTTGAAGCGGGTGACTGGAAGAAAGAATTAAGACATATATACTATGACAAGTGGCCTGTTGAAGGGATCTATCAGCTTCTTATGTATACAAAATATATCAGTACCCATATGGAAAAGATGGATTTTCCAATGCTCGGGTTTCAGTTCATGAACGATGCTGTAGTCAGTGGAAAAGCAACCAAAGAGTTCTTTGAAAATGCTCCTGCCGAAGACAAAAAACTTATTATTTTCCCCAATAAAAAGATGAAAAACCATATACTTGTGTCTGAAAAAAATGTTTACAGAGAAGAAATGTTTACTACAATAGCTGAGTGGCTGAATGAAAGAGGAGCAAATGATGTTAAGTAAAAACAAAATCGGTTTCATTGGCGGCGGTAATATGGCAGAAGCGTTACTTAAAGGGATGCTGAGTTCTGCCGGACCGCTGGATGTTGCTGTGAGTGACCTGAACACAAACAGGCTGGAGATGTTCCGCACGCAGTACGGTGTGGAAGCTATAACGAAAGATAGTAAGAAAGTCGTTGAATATGCAGATGTGATAATATTTGCTGTTAAGCCTCAGGTTATTCCGGAAATTCTTGACGAGATTAAAGACCTTGTTGCAGATAAACTTATTGTTTCCATAGCTGCCGGTGTTCTCACTGCAAGTATAGAAAGCCACCTTAACGAGGGAGCCAGAGTTGTGCGTGTTATGCCTAATACTCCTGCCCTTGTGGGGATGGGAGCTTCCGGTATATGCAAAGGCTCAAATGCCACACCGGAGGATATCGAGCTTGTGCAGACTATGATGGAGACAATAGGTGTATGTGTTGTAGTGGGGGAGGACAGAATGGACGCCATTACTGGGCTTTCCGGAAGCGGTCCCGCTTACGTTTATACATTCATTGATGCACTTGCTGACGCAGGAGTTAACATGGGACTGACCCGTGTGAATGCAACAACACTTGCCGCTCAGACTGTTATGGGGGCTGCGAAGATGGTTCTGGAAACCGGTATTCACCCATGCCAGCTTAAAGATAATGTGACAACTCCGGCAGGCACAACAATATGCGCTCTGCACGAACTGGACAGAGGAGCTTTCCGTTCCACAGTTATGAATGCTGTCGAGTCGGCCACCAAAAAGGCAGCCAAACTCGGCAAGCTGAACAAATAGATTTATCTAGTATGCGGACTCGTGTTCCGTACGCTTGATGATTTCTTCCTGAAGTTCATCTGTGATATCAACGAAATAATCTGAATAGCCGGCAACACGCACTATAAGGTCGCGGTAGTTTTCCGGCTTTTTCTGTGCATCGCGCAACGTCTTTTCATCCAGTACATTAAACTGTATATGGTGTCCGTCCATGCGGAAGTATGAGCGTACAAGTCTGCATACGTTTTCGATACCTTCATCTGTATGCATAAATTCTTTAGAGAAGCGTTGATTAAGGAGTGTTCCGCCTGTTCTCAGGTGATCTATCTTAGAGGCAGATTTGATAACAGCAGTAGGTCCGTGTCTGTCTGCTCCCTGAACGGGTGATATCCCTTCGGAAAGAGGCAGACCAGCTTTACGCCCTTCGGGGAGGGCTCCTATAACGCTGCCGAAATAGACATGGGATGTGGTGGGCAGCATGTTGATGCGGTGAACCCCGTTTTTAGTGTTTGGGCGTCCGTTAACAGATTTAAAAAATATCTCGAATATCTCTTTAGTCAGGTCATCTGCATAGTCATCATCATTGCCGTACTTCGGAGTGTCCTCCAGCAGTAGAGCGCGAAGATCCCCATAGCCTTCATAGTCTGCGTCCATGGCTTTTTTAAGGTCAGCAAGGCTGATGATCTGTTTGTCGAACACATTATATTTCAATGAAGCAAGTGAGTCTGTAGTGGAACCGAGACCGACCCCCTGAATGTAGGTTGTGTTGTATCTTGCGCCGCCGTTGTTATAGTCTTTTCCGTTTTTGATACAGTCTTCGACAAGAAGGCTGAGGAACGGCACGGGGATATTTTCCGCATAAAGGCGTTCGATTACAACATTGCCTCGTATTTTTATATCTATAAAGTAATTAAGCTGTTTCTGGTATGCATCCATAAGGTCATCAAATGTTTTGAAATCCGCTGGGATAGCAAGACCTATCTGTTTTTCTGTGCGTTTGTCATAGCCTGCATACAAAGTAAGCTCAAGAACTTTTGCCAGATTAAAATATCCTGAAAGAATATATGATTCAGTACCGAATGCTCCTGTCTCAACACATCCGGAAGCACCACCGTTTCTGGCGTCTACAATATCTTTCCCCTGTCTCAGAAGTTCCTGAATAATGGCGTCTGTGTTGAATATTGAAGGCTGACCGAATCCTGTTTTAACTATGTGCAGGGCACGTTTCAGAAATCTGTCAGGGTTCTTTTTAGATATCTGTACCATAGAGCTGGGCTGAAGAAGCCTCATATCCTCTATGACGTCCAGCAGAACATATGAAAGTTCGTTCACAGCGTCTTTCCCTTCGGGGGTGACACCGCCTATGTTAATAAGAGCAAAATCAGTATAAGTGTTTGATTCCTTAGCCGTTACACCTACTTTAGGCGGAGCAGGATGGTTGTTGAATTTGACCCAGAAAGAGCCTAGAAGTTCTTTTGCGCTCTCTTCTGTTATGCGTCCTGCCTCTAGGTCTGCTTTGTAAAATGGGTAGAGGTGCTGGTCGAGTCTGCCGGGATTAAAAGCGTCCCATGGGTTTGTCTCTGTAACAACGCCTATGTGCAGAAACCAGTAAAGCTGAAGAGCTTCCCAGAAGCTTTCAGGGGCATTTTTAGGCACACGTGAGCAGATGGAGCTCATCTCCTGAAGTTCAAGCTTACGTTTTGTGTCAGGCTCAGCATCAGCCATTATTTTAAGAGCTTTTGCATTGCGTTCAGCGAAGTTTATCATTGTATCCGCTGCAATAAGCATAGCTTTAAGTTCTTCGTTTTTATCAAATGCTTCAGGGTCATTATAGAAGTCAAGTTTAGCCTGAGCTTCGATAACTTCTTCTTTCAGTCCTTGCAGACCTGTTTTGAATACTTTCCCGCCCAGCACAGTGTGACCGGGGGCTCTCTGCTCCTGAAATTCGGTAAATACACCAGCTTCGTATGCATTTTTCCACTGGTCGGTCATGTGCATCATAACCTTTTCTCTGTGAGATTTGCCTATCCAGTATGGGTAGACAATTTCCTCGTGGAGTTTTCTGTTTTTGTCGTCCACTTTGAAGGAGACTTTCGGTCTGTTGTGAAGCATGTCAAAATCTTCTTTAGAGTGGATGCAAACTTCAGGATAAGTGGGAGTTGCTTTGGCTCTGGGACCGCGCTCCCCTACGATAAGCTCACCATCCTGAAACCAGAGCTCTTTTTTATCCATTATATAATAAAAAGCTTTTGCCCGCTGAACCGGAACGGAATAACCGTCTGCTGCACCGCTTTTAAAAAACTCAGTAAGGAGCACACCACGTTCAGACGACACTGTTTCAACTGCATCAAGGCTTTCTCTGCGAAGTCTTTTTATCCTTTCTGTCATGTTTTTATCCTCCGATTTTCACTATGAAGTCTTTGCTGGTAAAGAAGTCCGCTATCTGCTGCATACGTTTTGCTGAAGGCTGTTGAACTCCAGCCATATGATACTCCATTCCCAGCCTACGGTACTTATCCCTGCCTATTTTATGATAGGCTAAGAGGTCTATTTTGATTTGTTTATACTCAGAAAGAAAATCTGCTATCTGAATAAGATTTTCCTCTGTATCGGTTATTCCCGGTATCACAGGAAATCGAACTCTCACATCAGCCCCGCTTTCCAGTAGAAACCTGAGATTTGCCAGTATTAGTTTGTTTGATACGCCACAGTATTTTTTGTGTGCATCATCGTTCATCAGCTTAATGTCATACAGGAAAGTATCAACTAATGGTGCGGCGGTTTTCAGCACTTTTGTACTGACATGTCCTGTTGTGTCCACACATATATTTATATCACTCTTTTTACATTCGGCAAGGAGCGAAATCAAAAATTTATCCTGTTGGAAAACTTCTCCACCGGAGAACGTGACTCCTCCACCGGATTCCTCGAAAAAGATTATATCCTTGTTTATCTCCGTCATCACCTCGGAGACTGTCATTTCTTTGCCGACAGTCTCTTTGGTGGTTCTGGTTGTATTGTCAAGTTTTAGCTCTTTTGTTATGGTTTGCGGAGCCTGCATCCTGCTTTCAGGGTTGTGACACCACATACATGATAGAGGGCAGCCTTTGAAGAATACTGTTGTTCGTATTCCTGGTCCGTCGTGAACAGCGTAGTGCTTTATGTCAAAGATAATCCCTTTATTTACGCACATATGCCCGTTTTAGCTCTTTTTACCAAGATATGCTTCCTGAACTTTAGGGTCGCTCAGAAGCTCTTTTGCACTCCCTTTGATGGTTACATTCCCAACATCAAGCACATAACCCCTGTCGGCGAGTTTCAGAGCAGCTTTGGCATTTTGTTCAACGAGCAGTACAGTTACCCCGTGGGAAGATATCTTTTTTACTGCTGCGAATATCATCTTAACAAGTATCGGAGCAATACCGAGTGAAGGTTCGTCGAGGAGCAGGAGCTTTGGCTGTGCCATAAGTGCTCTTGATATGGCGAGCATCTGCTGTTCACCGCCTGATAGTGTTCCTGCAAGCTGTTTACGCCTCTCCAGAAGACGTGGGAAAAGTTCGTATATCCACTCAAGTGTGTCTTTGTCCGCTGTCTTCTGGGAGTATGCCCCCAGTTTCATATTTTCTTCTACTGTCAGTGTACCGAAGACCTGACGCCCTTCCGGTGACTGTGCTATCCCCGCCTGAACTATTTTATGAGCGGGCATTTTAGTGAGATCCTTTCCTTTATAAAAAATGTTTCCTGATTTAGCCTTTATAAGTCCGCTTATAGTTCGGAGTGTAGTCGTTTTTCCCGCACCATTTGCCCCCAGTACGGAAACTATTTCCCCTTCTTTTACATCAAAGCTGATGCCTTTTATCGCCTGTATACTTCCATAGTTGACGACAAGGTCTTTTACTTCAAGCAGTGTTTCAGCCATATTAATCTTCCTCCTCATCGTCGTCGGTTCCCAGATAAGCTTCGATAACTATAGGGTCATTCTGGATAAATTCAGTTGTCCCTTCGCTTATTTTTTTACCGAAGTTAATTACTGTGATGTAGTCAACCAGCTGCATTACCATGTCCATGTCGTGTTCAATAAGGAGGATAGTAATGCCCATCTCTCTGATCTTAAAGATAAGATCTACGAGCTCAAGGGTCTCTTTGTCGTTGAGACCGGCTGCCGGCTCATCAAGGATAAGAAGTTCTGGTTCAGTGGCAAGCGCCCTTGCTATCTCCACTCTGCGCTGGATACCGTATGCAAGTGAGTTCGTAGGTGTTTTCGCATAAGGCATAAGTTCGAGAAATTCCATTATCTCCCGAACCTTCATCCAGTTTTCATACTCGTCTTTTTTATATGCGGGTGTGCTGAAAAGTCCCTGATACCATTTTTGTTTTGATTTCTGATGGCGACCGGAGATTATATTTTCCGCAACACTCATTTTACCGAACAGACGAATGTTTTGAAAAGTTCTGACAATACCGAGTGATGATATGTCACAGGGGTGCATACCTGATATGTCATGTCCTTTCCAGAGTATAGAGCCGCTTTCTGGTTTATATATACCTGTTATGCAGTTGAAAGCTGTTGTTTTTCCTGCACCGTTAGGTCCGATTACACCGTAAATCTGCCCCTCGTCAACTTTAAAGGAGAGGGAGTCCATGGCGACAACGCCGCCGAATACTTTTGTTACGTCTTTAAGTTCAAGTAGAAGGCTCATGCTTTCTCCTCCGTAACATATTTCGGCAGTTTGCCGTATTTAGCAGGGAACATACCTTCAGGACGAAGTATCATAGACAATATCATGGCAAAACCAAAAACAAAGTATCTGGCTGTTGCGAATTCTCTGAATACTTCCGGCAGAACGAACATTATGAATGTACCTGCGAGTATTCCGGGGATAGAAGCCTTTCCGCCCACAAGGACGATGGCAAAGAAAATGACAGAGGTCATAAAGTTGAAAGCCTCGGGGCTGACCGCTGCATATTGTATAGAGAATACAAATCCGGCAAGACCTGCTATTGCAGCTCCGAGAGAAAAGGCAAAAACTCTGTAAAAGCGTGCGTTTATGCCAATGCTTTCTGATGCGAGTGAATCTTCCTGAACATAGTGGAGGGCCCTTCCGACTTTGCTTTTTTCAAGATTGCGTATTATCAGCAGGGTAAAGAGCAGCAAAGCAAAAGCGATGTAGTAAATTGGAAGAGGCTCATCAAGGAAAAATCCGAATACCTCAGCATTCACCCCGAATATCCCGTTAGGTCCGCCTGTTAAGCCGAACAGGTTGTTTTTCAGAGCCTGTTCAAAAACAATGTTCATCCCCACCGTAGCCACCAGCAGGTAGTCACCTCTAAGGTGCACAATAGGGCTTGATATCACTATTGCGATTATTGCAGGGATAATGATCACAAAGGGTATTGCTACCAGCACGTTATATCCGAAATGGACATTTAAAATAGCTGTTATGTATGCCCCCAGTCCGAAAAACAAAGCGTGCCCCATATCAAACATGCCTGCACGTCCGAGAACAATGTCTACACTGAGCGCGACTACTGAGTAAATGCAGAAGGTTGTTATAACTGTCAGCCACCTTGGGTTATCCACAAGAGGGAATAACGCCAGGCAGGTGAAGAGTATTATATATCCGATTTTAGCTCTGTTCATCATTACACCTTCTCCGCAACACGTTCGCCGAGAATACCGGTAGGACGAACTATCAATATCATTATCAGTAGTATATAGGTGAACGCTTCCGCCCATGCAGAAGAGACATATCCGGCTATCAGCGCTGTGAAAAGACCGAGGAGATAACCGCCGACCATAGAGCCGGGGATGTTACCGATACCGCCGAGAATAGCAGCGATAAATGCGCTCATACCGTATGTCCAGCCCAGATTAAAGCTGATCCCTCTATAGTACATACCGATGAAGAGACCACCCACAGCTCCGAGCATAGAGCCGAGTACAAAGATGATGATGATAATAAAGTTTACATTTATCCCCATCAGCTTTGCAGCGTCCTGATTGATGGCGCTGGCTCTGATGGCTGTCCCCATTTTGGTAAAGTTTATGAACAGTGTCAGAGCGAGCATAAGCATAATAGTGATTATGATCATTGCTGCCTGAACAAAGGTAATTGTGACACCATAAATATTCCAGCTTGTTGCAGGAAGGATGTCAGAAGGGAAGATGAGGATGTTTGGTCCCCATACGAGCATGATACCGTTCTGTATCATCATGGATGCACCAAGTGCTGATACCACAGCAGAGAGCCTCGGAGCATTCCTGAGCGGACGGTAAGCAATTCTTTCCAAAAGAACCCCGAATATTGCCACCACTATCGCAGTGAGCAGAAAAACGAGTACAATGGTGAGTGCCTGTGGCATTGCTCCCCCCGCAGCCATTTGCGTATAAAAGACAAGTCCGATGTACGCAGACAGAGCTACAAGGTCACCATGAGCAAAGTTGATGAGCTTCATAACGCCGTAAACCATTGTGTATCCAAGAGCCACAAGGGCATAGATACTGCCGATGGTTAAGCCGTTAACTATCTGTTGCAGTAAGATATCCATATAGTTTTCCTTTTCATTTTTTTCGTCACCCTAAGTGCAGAGAAGGGTATTGTCTTCGTTGCGCCCAGAATGACGATAATCTTCAGCTTGAGAGAAGAAACAAAGGGGCAGGCGGTTTCAGCCCGCCCCCGAAAGAAAGATACTTTATTTACTGTTTTGGGTAGGCTACATCATAGCTGCCGTCAGCAGTTATTTTGTATACCATGAAGGCAGAGCCTACACGCTCGCCTTTGTCATCCCATTTAAGCTTGCCGGACATACCATTCAGCTCATTGCTGTGGAGCCATTCAGAAAGCTTTTTGGTGTCTGTTGTGCCAGTTTTCTCGATAGCTGTAAGGAATGCAAGCAGACCGTCAGCGTTAAGAAGAGCCCATATAGATGGTATATCTTTACCGAATTTAGCACGGTAGTCAGCGAGGAAATTTTTGGCTAGGTCGTATGGAAGCATGTCAGGTGTAGGAACGTTTACGATCATTGCACCTTCAGCAGCTCCGCCAGCCAGTTTGCGGAAGTCCACGTTATCGTTAGCATCACCACCGATGAAAGCTGCATCGATGCCGAGTTGTTTCTGCTGAGCGCGGAGGAGCCCGCCATCAGCATAGTAACCGGAAAAGTAGATTACATCGGGATCAAGTGATTTAACTTTTGTGAGTACAGGTGTAAAGTTCTGGCTGCCGGCTTTGATTTTGCCTTCGTAAACGATATTACCGTTAACAGCTTTGATCTCTTTTGTTACTGCGTCAGCAAGACCCTGAGCGTAGCTGGAGTAGTCGGAAACTATGGCAATTCGCTTAAATTTTGCAACGTTAACCATATATTCTGCTGTAAATTGAGCATTCGCAGAGTTAGGGTTAGAGTTTCTGAAGAATGTCCAGTAACCATTTTTAACAAGAGAGTCGCTTGTACCGTCTGTAGTCTGAAGAACGCCTGCACGGTAGTATGTTTTTTGTGCAGCTTCAGCAGCAGAAGATGTGTAAGAGCCTATAACCATAATAACGCCTTTGTTAACGAGCTCTTTGGCACAAATTGCAGCTTTCATTGCCTGACCTTCGTCATCACAAGTGAAAACTTCGAGTTTCTTGCCGAGGAGTCCACCTTTGGCATTATACTGCTCAACCATAAGTCTGGTAGCGTTGTCGATACCTTGACCTTCGTTAGCATACTGTCCGGTTGTCGGAGCCTGAACACCGACTTTGATTGTGTCAGCCGCAAATGCTGTAGCTGCAAAGAGTGCAGATACCAGAACCGCGAGTGACAAGGTAAAAAGTTTCTTCATAAATCCCTCCAGATTTTTCCGTGTTTATAGTTTTGCACGGTTTTTTGACAAAATTGTCATTGAAGCAGAGTTAAACTTTACTACAATTTCCGCACTTTATCAAACAATTAGCCTATTCAGCCTCCATGTGAGGATACTCAATGGAAACTGGTGGGACGAAATTTTCTTTTATTGTTCGTGTGTTAACCCAGCGAATAAGGTTGAGGTAACTTCCTGCTTTGTCGTTTGTACCGGAACCCCTGCCGCCGCCGAAAGGCTGCTGACCAACAACTGCTCCTGTAGGCTTGTCGTTGATATAGAAGTTACCTGCGGAATCTTCAAGCACTTCAAGAGCTTTGGCGATAAACTCTCTCTCACTGGAGAATATTGCGCCGGTGAGTGCGTATTCATTACCTGAGTTACAGTACTCGAGGTATTCATCGCATTTAGCGTCTTCATAGAAAGTTACTGTAAGGACAGGCCCAAAGATCTCTTCTTTGAATGTTTTGAACTCAAGGTTTTGTGTTGTGATAACAGTAGGCTCAATGAACCAGCCTTTAGAGTCGTCATAACCGCCGCCTATTGCAACTTCTGCATCTTTTGCATCTTTAGCGAAGTCTATGTAGCTTGTTATATCTTTGAAAGCTTTCTTAGACACACATGCTGTCATGAAGTTTGTGAAGTCGAAAGGGGAACCCATTTTGATAGTTCCTATAACTTCTTTCATGCGTTTCATGTATTCATCTTTCATAGACATAGGGATATATGCGCGTGAAGCAGCGGAACATTTCTGCCCCTGATATTCGAAGGAACCTCTGACGGAAGCAGCCACAAGCTGTTCGATGTCTGCTGTGTTATGTGCAAAGATATAGTCCTTACCGCCTGTTTCTCCGACAATGCGTGGATAAGACTTGTAGTCCCAAATGTTTTTGCCGATTGTTTCCCAGATAGTTTTGAAGACTTTTGTACTCCCAGTAAAGTGAATACCTCCGAAATCTCTGCTTGAGAATGCGATGTTTGAAAGGTCAGAAGACTTACATGGGATAAGGTTTATAATACCGTCCGGCATTCCTGCTTCTTTGAATATTTTCATAAGAAGATAAGGTACATAAACAGCGTCAGTTGATGGTTTCCATATACAGACATTTCCCATCATAGCGGGAGCTGTAGGGAGGTTGCCTGAAATAGCTGTGAAATTAAAAGGTGTTACAGCAAGTACAAAACCTTCAAGGGGGCGGTATTGGAGACTGTTCCACATCCCTTTTGAGTTAAGCATAGGCTGCTCAGAATAAATCTGCTGCATAAAGTAAGTGTTGAAACGGAGAAAGTCGATAAGCTCACATGCGGAGTCGATTTCTGCCTGTACAGCAGTTTTACCTATTGAAAGCATTGTTGCTGCGTTCATCTGAGCACGGTATTTTGTACTGATGAGCTCTGCAACTTTAAGAAATATACCTGCTCTGTGGAACCATGGCATCTTACTCCATGCTTTTCTGGCTTCCATAGCTGTATCAATGGCAAGCTGGATCTCTTTTGGGCCTGCCTGGTGGAATTTACCAAGCTTAATAGAATGATCGAAAGGTGCTGTTATTTCAACAGTGTTGCCGCTTTTGATCTCTTTACCGCCGATGATTACAGGTATTTCTATATACTGTTCTGAGAGTTCTTTAAGGGCTGCTTTGAGTTCTTTCTTCTCTTTGCTCCCTTCGCGGTACTCAAGAACCGGTTCGTTTGAAGGATGTGGTACGTTGAAAACGCTATTATTCATTATTATCTCCTTTGATTAATATAAGTAGTTGATTATCTTCCGCCTGTGAGAAAACCTTTTATGGCTGAACCAACGATAGCCGGGTTTTCCTGAAGCCTTCTTATGCTGTAGGGTATCCAGTCTTCGCCAAATGGTGCATAGACACGAAGAGTGTGCCCTTCAGCGAGAAGTCTTTTGCGAAGCTCAGATCTCACTCCCAGAAGCATCTGGAATTCATACTCTTCTTTTTTAAGATTATGTTTTTTAAGCAGGTCGTAAGCTCCATTGATCAATACATCGTCATGGGTTGCTATGCCGACATAGGCCTTTTTCGAAAAGAGCAGGTCGAGGGCTGACATAAAGTTTTCCTGAACTTCTTTTCTCCCCTGAAAAGCAACATCGGAAGGCTCTTTGTAAATTCCTTTACAGAGGCGGATATTAGCTTTTGAGGATGTGCTGGTGATATGCTTTAAGTCGTCGAGTGTTCTTCTCATGCAGGACTGAATAACAGTTCCGCAGCTTCCGGGCATTTCTGCATCAAGCTTCAGGTACAGGTCAATGGTGTAGTCTGTGTATGGATTGTTTTCCATATCTATGCGCACAAAAATGTTTTTTTCGTGGGCATACTTTACGAGCTCCGTGATGTTTTCAGTACAGAATTCCATGCTGACGAGAGCACCGAGAGCCGTGGGTTTGATAGAGATGTTGCCGTCGAGATTCTGTTCTTTAATAGAATCAAGCACATGCTTATACATATCTACTGTAGCTCTTGCCTTTGCCGGATCTTCGTTAAATTCTCCGAGTAGGTCGATCGTTGTTACAGCTCCCATGTCGTTCAGTTCTCTGGTCAGCAGGAAAGCATCCTCTGCCAGACCGCCGGCGACATAACGCTTGGCAAAAAAGCGTACAAAGCTTTTGGGCATAAAAGGCATCATGTTCGCAATTACTGTGTTTATCATTTAATTTACTCCAGATATTAAAAAGTCGGCGGTGTGTTCACCCATAAGAGGATAGTTTCACCGTCAAATGTATTCTTCCATCTGTGTGGGACGTTTGAGTTATAAAGGGCACTGTCCCCTTCATTCAATGTCATTGGGCGACCGTCAAGGGTGATCTCAACCTGTCCTTTCATTACATAGACGAATTCTTCACCAAGGTGGATGTTGTAGTCATCCCCGCTGTATGCGCCTTTGTCCAGTATGTGATATAGGGGTTCGAGTACGGAATTTGCTTCGCGGTGCTTGAGTGATTCGTAGACAACTTTGGAAGCTTTAGAGCCAAGCCTGACCCGTTTATCTTTTCTAACTACTATTGAATCTGTTTCTGAATCATCCCCTGAAAAGAACGAAGTGATGGTAACACCGAGTGCATCTGCGATTTTTCTCAGGCTGGCAACAGTGGGGGAGATGAGATCTCTTTCCAGCTGAGATAAAAAAGAGATGCTGCACCCGCTTGTTTTGGCAAGATCTCTTAGTGTCATATTATGTTTCAGCCTGAGCTCTTTAACGGTTTTACCAAACTCCAAGATAAACCCCCGTTTGTTTTATACTGTTCATTATAGTGAACAGTATCCAAATGTCAATTAAATTATATTATGCTGACTTAAGAAATTTCTATAGGTGTTTAAAGTGTTGGTAAATAATAGATATTATTTTTGAATTCTAGCAGGATAAGGAGAGTGTGTAATATTCAATATTTACTATAATTAAATTATTTGTTCTGTAAAATGAAAAATGTTTAGATTACATAACAAAATAAGTTTTTTGTTATGATTTAGGAAACATAATAAGGCGCAAAAAAAGAGCCGATCAATGACCGGCTCTGAGTAATGTCTGATTATAAAATGTATGTTATATTTTTGCTGAAATAAGATCACCCATTTCGTCAGTTTTGACGAGCTTCTGGTCTGACCCTTTATTATAGATGTCTCCTGTTCTGTATCCTTCTTCCAGTATGGCTTCTATTGCATTTTCTATATCACACGCAGCTTCGTCCATCCCGAAAGTATAGCGAAGCATGAGTGCAGCAGAAAGAACCTGAGCAATAGGGTTAGCTATGTTTTGTCCTGCTATGTCCGGAGCTGTTCCGCCGATAGGTTCGTAAAGACCAAATTTAGATTCATTGATAGAAGCGGAAGGTAGCATACCGAGAGAACCTGTGAGCATTGCAGCAGCATCTGAAAGTATGTCGCCGAACATGTTTCCGGTTACTATGACGTCAAACTGCGATGGGTTGCGTACGAGCTGCATAGCAGCGTTGTCTACATACATATGTCCCAGCTCTACATCAGAATATTCTTTATGAAGCTCTGTGATAGTCTCTCTCCAGACGATAGAGTTCATAAGTACATTGGCTTTATCGACAGATGTGACTTTTTTGCTGCGGAGTCTTGCTGCGTCAAATGCCAGCCTTGAGATACGGTCAATTTCTGGCTTGGAATATATCATTGTGTCTTTGCCAACCGTCCTGTCGGCGCTGATCTCTTTCGGCTGACCGAAGTAGATGCCGCCTGTGAGCTCACGAAAGAAAACTATATCCAGACCGTTGGGGATGTATTCTTCTTTGAGTGAACTTGCAGATTTCAGAGGGTTAAAGATTTTAATAGGTCTTATATTGCAGAAAAGTTTAAAATGGGCACGAAGAGGGAGGAGTGCTCCTCTTTCTGGTTGCTGCTCCGGCGGGAGATTTTCCCATTTAGGGCCGCCCACAGAACCGAAAAGTATGGCATCTGCATTTTCGCATGTCTTAACAGTATCATCGGGGAGGGGGGTGCCGTGGTTATCTATTGCTATCCCGCCAACATCGGCGAATGTGTATTCGAATGTTTTTTTGTACTTTTCAGAAACTTTGTTCAGGACTTTTATTGCCTGCTGCATTACTTCCGGTCCAATTCCGTCACCGGGGAGAACTGCTATTTTTCCCATATTTTCACTCCATATCTATTATATTCAGAGTGATGATATTAGCATTAGTACAAAGGTAAAGTCAAACTTAAGATTGTTTCGCTAAAGTGAATTATCAGAGTGCTCTTTCTCGTCTGTAGATGAGAGCAAGTGCTAAAATAAAGAAGGCTCCTATAGGGATAAAGTTTGCCGCAAGGGGTGAAAACAGTCCGGTTTTACCCAGAGATTGAAAGGATGCCATTAGCATCCAGTAGGCAAATCCTGTGAATAAGGATTTTGACGCAACTGCTATGTATGAGTGATTTCTGTTAAAGCCGATACAGAGAGGGAATATCACGAGGATTATGACGATAACACTCAGGGCGTGAGCATAGGATTTATAAAGCTGAAGATAGTATTTAGCCGTATTGATGTCCTGTTTCTTCATTATCTCTGCTGTGCGGCGTACTTCTTTTAATGACAGAAACTTAGGACTCAGGACAGGGAGACTGGTGAGCTCGTCAAAGAGTTCCCGTTCCTGTATTACTTCTTCCGCACTGTCAGTCATTACCGGTACGGGATCCATAGCGAAAACTTTTTTATTTTTCTCTATCCACTTCCCCTCATAATATTCTGCTGAATCATATGTCACGATATAGTCAACCTGAAAATTGTTATTCAGATGGTATTCTGTTATGCCTATGATCTTCTTTTCAGTAGGATCCATAAGGTTAATATTAATGAATGAGCTGTCGGATTCTTTCAGCCACATGTCCGTGAGTTTGCCGGAAACGTTAAAAGTTCGGTTCTTAATATTCTCATATGCGAACCTTTCTCTCTCCAGCATAATTTTAGGGTTTATAACATCTGCTGAGAAATATAGTAAAACTGATAAGAAAATACCACTTACGATAAATGGATAGGCAAGATTTCGTATCTTTCCACCCAATGAGACATAGGCTATCAGCTCGTTGTTTTTTAAGAGGGTGACCATTACCAGCATGGTCGAAATAACTATTGTCATAGGCATGGTGGTATATAGTAGATATGGGGTTTTCATTAAGTCGTATACTATTAATGTCATAAATGAAATATTGTATTCGCTAAGCATCTTAGTATGCTGGAACGTGTTGGCGATGAGCGTTATGATGGCCACAAACACTTGTACAATGACGGTATACTGCACAAATAGCTTTATTATATATTTGTTGAATTTTGTCATTTCATAGCCCTTCGATAGAAGAATACAGCAATCAGTGCAAACAATATGTTCGGAAGCCATGCAGCAAGGAATGGCTCAATACGCCCTGATTCCGCAAAGTTTTCTGCTGCGAAAAACAGGATATTATACACCGCCACAACAGCAATAGTAATGGGTATAGCCAGTGAGCGTCCGCTTCTGTGAAAGAAAATTCCCAGACTCATACCAAATATACTCATTATGATAGCTGCAAAGGGCATTGAAATCCTCTTTGAAAACTCAAATTTATACAGAGGTGCTTCTTGGAAATTTTCAATTAGGTCTTTGGTCTGCATTATACGTTCAGAGTTTACTGAAATATCTTTCGCGTCGATGAGGGGGGAGTTGAGGGTAAATGTGTCAAAATTTATCTTTGAGTGCTTACCATCTTCGTTCAGAGTTACTATCCTTCCGTTTTTAAGGTTCATTAGAAGACCGGCATTACCGGAAGGGAGTATTTCAGCCTCGTTAGCTGTTATTACGGAATGTTGGGCTTTATCAATTATGACCATTTTTCTGTATTTGGCGTTACTGTCCTTCTTTACAGCGTAGAAAACGATACCAGGGAGTTCATCATAAAGTTCTTTCTCCTTCATATCATTTATAGATACAAGCTTTGCAATTTTAGAAAGGTTGCCTATGGCGTTTCTGCTGCCTGCCGGCATAAGCCACAAGCTCATCATTATACCTAATAAAAAAGCTGTAAGTCCGAATATGATAGTTGGGGTTGTGAAAAACTTCTTCCCTGCGCCGGCTGCACGCATGGCTGTTACCTCGCTGTCAGAGGAGAGCCGTCCAAAGCCGATCATAACCGCAAGCATTGCGGATGTTGGGATTGTTATTACAAGGAACGACGGCAGATAATAAACTATAGTCTGTATTATAAGAAAAGCGGGCACATTTTTAGTAAAAAACAGGTCGGCAAGGTCGATGAGCTTATCCAGTAAGAGAAGGAGAACGAAAAAAACGTTTCCGAGGAAGAAAATGGGATATATCTCTTTTAGTATATACTTATGAAGAAGTTTCATCAATATCATCGCTATAAAGTCTTATGACCGGCGTTTCTTTTTCAATTGCAACCTCATCTATCCTGATAATGGAGTTTAGCGGGATGTATGACCTTTCGACGTTTTTGAACTTACTTTTCAGGTTCCCGTCGTCAGGTGCGATGATAAGCTCTGACTGATCCAGAAAGACGATATCGGATATCTCAACCAGTCCCAGAAATGAAGAAGGGTTAAGTTTTGATGAGTGTATGGTTTGAATTTTCTTATCTTCATCTATGAAGATTACTTTGAAAAGCTTTTTGCTCATTAATCGTCGTCTCCGCCTTTGTGATAATAGACCTGTACTTTGCTTCTGGATGAGAATAGATCAAAAAGCATATTTATGAAACTGATAATTAATGCTCCGAAGAATGCTGCCCAGAAACCTGAAACGTCTATCCCTGAAAGAAAATCGGCTGTCAACTTCAACAGAAATGAGTTTATGATAATGTAACCGATACCCATACTGAGTATCTGAAACGGAAGTGTCAGAAAAAACAGTATCGGTCTGAGAAATGTCTGAAATAGGGTGAGTACAATGCCTGCTATGAATAGAGGGATAAAGCTGCTCACCGAAATTCCGGATATTATCAGTGAGGCTATACCTATTCCTATCAGGTTAACACATGCTCTGTAAAAAATGTAATGTACTGGCTGCATGGTGAAAATATATACAATCATTACAATAATAACAAGTGCTATTCTTTAATTAAAATGTGGTATTTGCGTGAATATGTTACAATTTGATAAGAAATACTTGGAGTAAGATGTTATTGTCTAAAATACTCTAACTAATTTATTTTGAGGTAGCTTGTATGAAAAATCTTTCTATAAGGTTTCAGCTATTCGGTTCATTGGTTTTCCCTGTTATAGCTTTGCTTGTTTTTTCTGTCAGTTTGCTTGTTATTAAAATGAATGTTAACAATGAAATGAAGAAATACTCAAAGGCAACAGAATTAGCAGTGAAAATCAGCAATCTCGTTCATGAAACGCAAAAAGAGCGGGGGGCTTCAGCCGGTTTTATCGGCAGCAGAGGGGCTGAGTTTGGGGATATACTACAGAAACAGCGTAAACTTACAGATGAACGGCTGAATATTATTAAACACTTTATTCAGGATTTTAACTTTAAAGAGTATGATATACGTTTTCAAAAAAACTTTGATGAAGGGATGAACAGATTACAGAATCTTGAAAAAATAAGATCTGATATTGATAACTTCAAAATAAGCGTGCAGGACGAAGTAGCCTATTATACCGAAATAAACTCTTTCTTCCTTAACTCTGTTGGTGAGATAGGGTTTATGGTAACTGATCCGGTCATAGCTAAAGAGCTTTCTGCATATGCGAATTTTCTTTTGTCTAAAGAACGGGCGGGGCTTGAGAGAGCTGTCCTAGCAAATACTTTTGCAGCGGATAAATTCGACGACGGCATGTATGAAAAACTTATTGTGCTTATAACAGAGCAGAGCAGCTTTCTGGAATCTTTTCAGCTTACTGCCGAGGCGGGCTTTATCGAATATTACAAAAAAACAGTATCTGGTGATGACGTTAACAAAGTGGAGGTGATGCGAAAAGCCGCATTTGATAAGCACTTGTCAGGAGGGTTCGGCATTGACGCAAATGAATGGTTTAAGACTATAACAAACAAGATAAATCTGCTTAAAAAGACTGAAGATTATTTTGCTGATGAAATATTAAGCAGTATGGAGCTTAGGAAGAATGCGGCATGGAAGGCCAAAACAGTTTATATGGTGCTTTTCATTCTCAGTATTGTTTCACTCGGTGCACTGATTTTTGTCATTGTCCGTGTGGTCTTACGAAACATCAATAATCTGTCTTTGAGCGTGCTTGACCTTACGAAAGGCAACGGTGACCTTACAAAGCGTCTTTACATGAAAGACAATAATGAGGTGCGGGCTCTTTATGACAATATTAATGAGTTTGTTGAGAATATAGATCATAATCTTTCTAACACGCTGACCCATGTGTCAAAAGCAGGAGATTCCGTCGTGCCTCTTATAAGTATTGTTTCAGATACTAAT
The DNA here is from genome assembly GCF_000025725.1 of Denitrovibrio acetiphilus DSM 12809. Lineage (GTDB taxonomy): Bacteria > Chrysiogenota > Deferribacteres > Deferribacterales > Geovibrionaceae > Denitrovibrio > Denitrovibrio acetiphilus. Next base: position 1,560,838 of record NC_013943.1, on the reverse strand, counting down.
CTTTCTGCACAAAATAGTTATGAAATGTCCGGTCAGGTTTCCACAGCGAGCCAGCAGATGAGCGAGACCATACATGACATTGCAACAAATATTAGTGAAGCAACAGAGAAAATGAACGAAGCTGTTGCACTTGCTTCCAGAGGGCAGACGCTAATTGACGGAGTTAATAACTCTTCTGATGAAGTGAGCCTTGTTATGGAAGGTCTGAAGATACAGATAAACAATCTGCAGCAGGAAGCTGAGAAGATAGGTGACGTTATCTCTGTTATTAATGACATTGCCGATCAGACGAACCTGCTTGCCCTTAATGCAGCTATAGAGGCAGCAAGAGCCGGGGAAGCGGGACGAGGATTTGCTGTTGTTGCTGATGAGGTGAGGAAGCTTGCAGAAAAGACGCAGTTCTCAACCTCTGAGATTGCAGGTGTCATTAACAATGTTCGCAGCGACGTTTTGGATACAGTTAAAAATGCAGATAAAGCATCGGAAGCGATAGCAGGGCAGAGTGAGCATATTTCTGATGTCAGCAGAAATTTTCAAGATATTATGGAGGCAGTGGAGAATGTGAACGGTCACATGGTGAGTGTTTCAGCGGCAATGGAACAGCAAACCGTGACAACCAGTGAAATAGTCGTGAGTATAGAAAGTGTAGAAAGAGATGCTTCGTTAATGCTTGACAAATCAAAAGATTTGGCTGAATCTACGACAGGCATAGTAAAAGCACTCAACGATATGGATGATGAGTTTGCGAAATTCAAACTCTCTAACAAAGGGATACCTCTGATTCGTACAAAAATCGGCTATGCTGTTTATCTGAGCAACATTCAGAAGACAGTTCAGGATCCGGAACACTCGTTTGACTTAGGGGATTATGACTCATGTAACTTTGATGAAATCTATGGAGCAGACGGACGAAAATTTTATGGTTCGTACCATGAATATAATGAGATGGTTTTACTGCATTCCAAAGTAGAAGAGTTTGGCAAAGAGATTGTACAGGCAGCCAAAACCCGCAGTATATCTACCTGTCAGGATAGTTACGAAGGTTTCAGACATGCTGTCAATGAGCTTATACGCAATTTGAATACACTGATAGATAAGATAAGATGAGGATAATATGGAAATAAGAAGGGAACACAACAGTTTGATTATCTCTGGACAGGTTTCGAAATTTGACGACTACGATACTGTAAAAGCTGCAGTTGAACAGCTTAGAATGGATACAGACGGAAAACTTACGCTTGTTTTCAATGATGCACAGACAATAATATCTGCTCTGATAGGCTACTTTATCAAGCTTCGCAGGGTTGATGATATTAACTCAAGTTTCGCACCTTTGAAACATCAGATTCTGTATTGAAAGCCTTACCATTTCCTGTATTCCAGCCAATTTATTCATAAAAACTGTAAATGTTTCCTTTGCTCCATCAATTATTGATAATAATCGGTTTATGAATTTTTCCATAAACGCCAGAATATTCAGTTCTTCGACCTCATAACGCAGACCCTCATACAGACTGCCTTTGTGACGGAAATCACCATTTATCCGTTCCATATAGCTCAGGATGATAAACCTAACGAGCGATAGTGTTAGGAAGCAAATAGTAGCCTCAAAGGTTCTGGATTGATTTTTCCCAAAGAAAAGCTTGCTCTTGGCATCTTTAAACAACACTTCTACTGCCCAACGCTGACCATAGGTTTCAATTATTTTTGCCGATGTCAAAGATGTATCCGTAGACAGTAGAATAATAGGCTTCTTTGATTTACTTTTCTCAGATGGCTGACAGAAGACCAGCTTAACCAGAGTTGAACCGAAAAAAGCATTGATGGAAGATACAGACACCCGATCTTTGCCAATTGTTACTGTTGCCTTAATCAAATCTGGAACAACACATTCCCATAAGCGTTTGGTTGAGTATACCTTGCCATTTACAGCAACAGTCAATGTCGGTGTAGTTTTAAGCATGGCAATCACGTCATAGCCTATCTCATTATAAATTGACGACACCAGCCTCGGCATACAGTACCAGCTGTCAAACAGAACAGCCCCAGCATCCAGACCCTTCTGTTTCGCCCGTTTAAGCATTTCCTTTACCAGTGTTGGTTTGTCTTTTACTGCTTCCTGTCGACGATGCCACGCCAGCATCCGCTTATCCATTTCAATTTCTGTCGATTGTTTGAATACTTTTCTGCTGCTTCGCTGCAAAGCAAAATCTACAGGGACAAATGACGCACGATCACTCCAGCCAAGCACAACAGCACTGAAGCCTTTCACGCTTTTACCTTTGCTATGGTCAAACACCCATGATACTTCTTCTATCTTTTTGCCGGCTTTCTGAATTACTGTGTCATCAATTACAAGAACACGCTGCTGCCAGCTGCTGAATGATTTGAAATATCTGATCACATTAAGCGATATATCCATCATAAAACGCCGCCAATTGATACTTGTACGTGTACTTAAACGATAAAAAACATCTTTACCGCCTAAATCAAATAGACTGTTCCGGCAATGGGAAACAAAATGATGAACGCTTTTGCCGAGAAAAGTCAGAAAAACTAAAGCCACAAGAATCGAAAATGGCTCAACGCCCTGATTCTTTGAAATACCGCACCTATAGGCAATTGTACGAAGCTGCAAAGCCTTCATCACTCGGAGTATCTCAAATTCTTTCCATAATGCCGCTTGTATTTCAGACTGCCATGATTTATTCTCAAGCATAGAAAAAGTCTCCTTGATGTAATTGTTCTTTGAAAATCAATATACCATTTATGGGAGACTTTTTCTATTGTTATCCTAGCTATAACAACAAGTTATCGCACTATATCAAGATGCGAAACTTGAGTTAATATGTACATAAAAACATTCTATACCATTATTGAGGATTATCATGAGCCTTTCTATCAACAAAAAAGTATCACTATTCAATTTAATACTTGGAATTCTGTTTGTAGCTATAGCTATTATAGCCCTTCAACTCGTCAAGAAATCAAAAACAGAAGAAGCCTTTTTAAAAGAATCAGGAAAAATGGCTCAACAAATATCAGAACTTTTAGATAAAAAATTTGATATAGGTCTTACTAATGCAGTAGGTTTTAGCTCAAGGCCAGATGTCATAAATGCACTGAGTAACAACGATAGAGAAGGTGCTATTCAAGCACTTGAAAGAGTTAGTGCAGAATATACAAAGCAAACGAACTACAAAGGCATCAAAATACACCTGCATGACAGATATGGCAAATCATTTATAAAGAACTGGGATACCGGCAGTTTTGGTGAAGACTTGATTAGCTCAAGAGAGTCTGTAAATAACGTTATTAAAGATAAAAAGGCCACAGTTCAATTTGAGATTGGAAGTGTTGGCCTTATGATTAGAGCAATCTCTCCAGTTTTTGACAATGAACTATATGTTGGCTCAGTCGAGTTCTTGCAAGGTGTCGGCTCTGTGAGTAGGGATTTAGCAAAGAAAGATTTGATATATGCACTGGTGATCCCTAATCAAGTTGCAGAGAAGTATTCAAAGCTAGCTAAGAATAAACAGGTTGGGTCATTTGTACTTGCGAATAACAAATGGTTTAGTGATGAGGTCGTTAGTGCTCTAGGTGATGCAGATATGTTAAATTTGACCACTAACAGCAAGTTTCTGGGTAAAATGTATTACTTTATCAGCATACCTGTCAAGACAGACTCAGGGGCACTTATTGGTTATCACATATCAGGTATCCCTAGTCAAAAAATTTATAATGCAATACAGAGTCAATTAAGACTTCCATATATGCTTTTAGGATTACTGATTGTTACTATAATAGTACCTATGCTATTTTCTTATTCTTTTACTAAATCAGTTATTATCAATAGAATCAAAAATGTTCAGGATAAGTTGGAAATAATGAGTAAGGGCGACTTTACTGTTAAACTCAAACCAAAATATAATGATGAAATAGGAGAGCTTGCATACTCGGTAGGTGCTATGGCTAAAGATGTCAGTTCCTCTTTATATGTTATAAACGAAAAGCTCAGCCGTTTATCGAATGTATCAAATGAGCTTACCGGACTTTCTGAAAGGGTTAGTGCTGGCGTAGCACAACAATCCGCCGCAGCCTCATCATCAGCAAGTGCTATTGAAGAGCTAAATGTAACTGTCCAGGAAGTGGCAAACAATGCTTCCATAGTTGCAGACGCAGCAAATAGAGCTGATAAGCTGGTTGTAGATGGTCATACTATGTCAGTTAATTCTATGAAATTAATGGAAACAATAGCTCAGAATGTTCAGCAAAACAGTTTAATTGTTAACAACCTAGGGCAGTTAAGCCAAGAAATTGGACAGATAATACAAGTAATCAATGATATTGCAGACCAAACGAACCTTCTTGCTCTTAATGCTGCTATTGAAGCTGCAAGGGCTGGTGACCATGGTAGAGGTTTTGCCGTTGTTGCAGATGAAGTCAGAAAACTTGCTGAGAAGACCACCGAAGCGACTAAAGATATCGTTAATATGATTAGTACAATACAAAATGAAACTCAGACAGCCGTTGTTAACATGACTGCTAATGCTGAAAAAGCTAACGAAGGAATGACAATGGCTGAGCATACAAAACAAGCACTTGAAGAGATTTTAGAAAGTGTGAAAGCTGTCACTGTTGAAGTGAATAAAATTGCTATTGCAACAGAAGAGGAAGCGACAGCTATGGACTTACTTAACCAAAGTGTTGTAGAGATTGACTCCATCGCCAAAGAAAATGAGTCTATAGCAAATGAGACTATCAAAAGTATCTCTGAACTCAATGACTCCAACAGTGAAATAAACAAGGCTGTTTCTCAATTTAAATATAACAAATAACTATGAGTATGCCAGGTTAAACAATGGAAGCTCACGGAGTGTCTTTCCAGACATTATTTATTTTTTATCAGTTTAATTTGCTTATTACTCATTAATTGTTAAAATTAGATAAACCCCGAAACACAAGCGTAAAAGTTTGTTATTAGTCCCCCTTAGTGGTCATCTGAGGGGGATTTTTCATTATCTAATTAATACAAGCTGAGCTAATAATCTACATATAATAATACTTTATAACTTTTTTATCAAAACATCAAAAAAATACTTGATACGAGTAGACTCAGGTTTTATATTGCTAACCGTGATAGATATAAATTCTTCGGAGGTTAGCTATGAGCATTAAAAAGTTAGTCCCTTGGAATTGGTTTAAAAATGAAGAAGAAAACGATAACACTGTGAGTATACGCAGATCAGAGCAAGGCAGTAAGCAGCAAATCGCTGTATCTGATCCGTTTGCTGTGATACAAAAAGAGATAAACAATATCTTCAACTCTTTCGGCAGCAACATCTTCAGCAGAGAAAATATTTTCAGTAGCCCTGAAAGACTTCTTAAGCCGAACTTGGATATCTCAGAATCAAAGAAAGACTATTCGATAAGTATTGAGGTCCCAGGTGTTGATGAGAAAGATATCTCTATTGAGCTGTCTGGTGACTCTCTGATTATCTCTGGTGAGAAAAAACAAGAGACAGAGACAAAAGAAAACAACTATCACCGTGTAGAACGTTCTTACGGATCTTTCAGAAGGATACTCTCTCTTCCACAGGATGCAGATCCTGAAAATATCAAAGCTACATTTAAAAACGGCATCCTGAATATTAAAATTGATAGAAAATCACTTCCTAGCAGTAATGTTAAGAAGATAAGTATTAACTAATAAAGGAGGCTACTATGATCAGATCAAGATTTACAGACCCAGCATTCAGCTCATTTTGGCCTAACTTTTTCTTCGATCCTGAAAAAGCTTTTAGGCTGATGAGAACTGCTGATACTTCTCACAAGGTGTTCCCTTCAGTAAATATTACTGAAGACAATGACAATTATTTTGTAAGGGCGGAACTCCCAGGGATGGTAAGTGAAGATTTGGAGATTGAGTTTTCAGGCAAGAAACTCATTATCTCGGGAGAACGTAAGATCGCTTCAGAAGGTACAAATGTTAAGTATCACCGCAGAGAAAGGGAAGCAGGAAAGTTTTCCCGTGCTATCATGCTACCTATGGAGGCCGATGGCGACAAAGCTGCGGCATCTATGAAGAACGGCATTTTAACCATCAAGCTCCCAAAGAGAGAAGAAGTAAAACCAAGAAAAATAGCGATATCTGCTCAGAATTAAAAGGAGGTACGTTATGTCTGAGAACAAACAACTTCAAGTAAAAGAAAAACACGAGGCAGAAGTGCCTGCAGAACAAACACATCAGGGCCCAGTATTCAGTCCGGATGTTGATATATTTGAAAACGAAAAGGAGCTGATACTCCTTGCGGGATAAGGTACGATAAGTTTCGCAAATTATGATAGCGGCTTTATAAACGGACAAGGCCGCCGCCGTTTTGGTAGAATACGTTACCAGACAAATTCACCAAAGGAGGCAAAGGCCATGTCCGATGAGAAGATTATACACCTGAACGAAGGTGCCATAAAGGGCGAGTTACAGGAACTTGTCCGCAACAGTGTAGAAGAAACACTTAATAACCTGCTTGAACAGGAAGCCCAGGCTTTGACAAACGCCGCTAAATATGAACGTACTGAGAACCGTAACGGTTATCGTTCAGGTCACTATGAACGGAATCTTTTGACAAGCTCAGGTGATGTTAAACTGAAAGTTCCCAAGCTTAAGGGAGTAACTTTCGAAACAGCCATTATTGAACGCTATCGCCGCCGTGAGAGCTCAGTAGAAGAAGCTCTTATAGAGATGTATCTTGCCGGCGTATCAGTTCGCCGAGTAGAAGATATAACAGAGGCGTTGTGGGGTACTAAAGTATCTCCGAGCACCATCAGTGAGCTTAACAAGAAGGTTTATGTTCACATAGATGATTGGCGCAACAGGAGACTGAAGTGCAGCTATCCCTATGTTTATCTTGATGGCATATATCTCAAGCGCAACTGGGGTGGTTCATATGAGAACGTTGCAGTGCTTGTAGCTATAGCTGTAAATGAAGAAGGCTATCGTGAAGTGATCGGCGCATCAGAGGGCATGAAAGAGGATAAAGAGAGCTGGAAGAACTTTCTCTGTGGTCTTAAAGAACGAGGTTTGAAGGGTGTTCAGCTTTTTATAGGCGATAAGTGTTTGGGGCTTGTTGATGCTGTCAGCGAAGTCTATCCGGATGCCAAGTATCAGCGCTGTACTGTTCACTTTTACAGAAATGTATTTTCTGTAACACCGAGAACCAAAGTGAGAGCTGTGGCAGCTATGCTTAAAGCAATACACGCCCAGGAGAGCAAGGAAGCTGCCCTTGAGAAGGCGCAGGCTGTAGCTCAGAAGCTTCGTGATATGAAGCTTAAGGAAGCCGCTAAGAAGGTTGAAGACAGCATAGAGGAGACTCTGACTTACATGACTTTCCCTTATGCTCACTGGCTTAAGATCCGTACCAACAATGTCATTGAACGGCTGAATAGAGAAATACGACGTCGAACACGTGTGGTCGGTACTTTTCCTGACGGCAATTCAGCCCTGATGCTTGTTTGTGCCAGACTGCGCCATGTAGCTGGAACCCAGTGGGGCACAAAACGTTATATGAGTATGAAATATTTTACTGAAGCCGGAGATATAGAGATGGATTCAGTGATTGGATAGCTGAAGGCTACCGAACGGCAAAAGGAAATTTGCGAAACTATCTTGACGGTACCCCTAAATATTGTAGTTATAAAAAATATATTTAAAAATCATTAATTTATATAATCAGCCTTATTATTAGTCGTTTTTAGTAGGTATATCCTGTGTATCAATTTATGAACTTCTTCTTCTAAAAGCTTAATTGATACTCCACAGTCTTTGAAACCATCTAACCTCGGACGAATTATCTTGCTTAGCTCAAATTCAATATCATCAAATGTTATTTTAGGATTTTTTGCCAACTGAATAGAAACATATGTATAAATGCTTACATAAAATTTTTCTAAGATAAGCATATCAAGCTTGTTTTGAACGTGATCTAGTTTTTGTTCCATTAACTACACCTTATAAGTCCATATAAAATGTTTCAGTTCGTGGCCTAAGCTGTATATGCCCAGGCCACATTACATTTACTTATATAATCAAGATTTAATCTTAAACTTGGAAACAAGTCCCTGCAAATCAGATGCAAGCACACTTAATTGTTCAACTGCTTCTGCAGTTTCCTGAGATGCTAAAGAGTTTTCGCCTGTTATACGTGAAATGTTTTCAATACTTTCAGCCATCATTTCTGTTGCCTTAGCTTGTTCCTCAGTGGCTCTAGCAATCATGTTAACTTCGTTTGAAACATTATCAACATTGCCTTTTATGATATCCAATGACGTTTTCGCTTCCTCAGCTTTATTATTACCGTTCTTTACTTGCTCAACACCCTCACTCATGCCTTCTACAGCACCTTTTGTGTCTATTTGAATAGCTTCAATCATGCTACCAATTTCTTTAGTAGCATTAACGGTCTTTTCTGCAAGTTTTCTCACCTCGTCCGCCACAACAGCGAAACCTCGTCCATGGTCTCCTGCTCTCGCTGCCTCAATTGCTGCGTTCAAAGCAAGCAGGTTTGTTTGGTCTGCAATATCGTCGATAACCTGTATAATTTGACCTATTTGCTCACTTGAGTTACCAAGTTTTTCAACTGTTTTGGCAGAATCAGTAATGGTATTAGAAATAAGAACCATCATGTTACGTGTTTCTTCTACAAGAGCATGACCGTTTCCTACAGACATGCTTGCTTCCTCAGCACTGTTTGAGACATTTGCTGCATTTTGAGCTACTTCTACTACCGTAGAGTTTACTTCCTCAACTGCACTCGCAGTAGTAGATGCTTGCTCTGCTTGTTCCTGAGCTCCTTGCGCTATTGTTTCTGCATTGCTTGAAAGTTCTGCCGATGTTGAGGCTAAAGATGATATAGAGTCAACTATCACACTCATGGCATCATTAACATCAGCAACCATTTTATTGAGTGCCCGTGAAAGGTCTCCAACCTCATCCGGAGAATCGTCTTTAACATGAACAGTAAAATCACCTGAAGCTACTAAGTTAAGCATTTCTCTCATATACATAAGTCTTTTAAATATGAATTTATTATTTATGTATATTAGTATGATTAGAATAACTATACCTACTGGCACAAAAACAGCTGCTGAAACACCAAGGTTCTTGTATATCGCAGCATAAACTGGAGCTGTAGGTAAAAATATTTCAAATGCACCATGAAGCTCACCAGCCCGCCAGTTTTCCATTTTAACTCCAGTAGGGTCTAAACCTTGGTCATTTCCCCAAAGCTCTTTAGAGGTTGCTGGGTCTCCATGACAGGATTCACACATTTCACTCAGCCGAACACTTTTGTAATATCTAATTTGGTGATTTTCTGTATCATGAAAAACATATTCCGGAGTTGTTTTCCCGCCTTTATCCAGGGTGTTCAAAACTTCTAATGATTTTAAATCAATACTATCGGGTTTATTCTTCTGATTACGTGGTGAAATCTTAGGAACTTTAAATTTCAATCCTGCTTCTTCGGACTTAAGTTCCATGACTTTCATTGCGCCAACAATTGGCACTGTCAGAAGTAATTTATTCAAATCTTTCTTTGCTTTACCCATATCATAGATATCCGCTTCCATTGAAAGAGCCATGTATTCTCTCACTCCCTCGGCAGCAAGTACAAAGCTTCTTGCTTTTGCAATCTCTGCATTAAAATACTGCTTTTTCATTTGGAAATAGTTAACTGTAAATAAAATACCCATCCCTATAATCACAATTACGGCAACAAATAAAGTTATTTTTACATTGAGTTTCATGAAAGCCTCACAAGAAATTAGTTATGATATATTATATGCATATGCAAACGTCAAAAACAATTTAACAATTGTACTAAAGGTGGTTAAATAAATTTATAGCTCAAGTTTCGCACCTTGATATAGTACGATAACTTATTGTTATAGCTAGGATAATAATAGAAAAAGTCTCCCATAAATGGTATATTGATTTTCTAACAAAAAATTGCCAAAGGAGACTTTTTCTATGCTTGAGAATAAATCATGGCAGTCTGAAATACAAGCGGCATTGTGGAAAGAATTTGAGATATTCCGAGTAATGAAGGCTTTGCAACTACGTACAATTGCCTATAGATGCGGTATTACAAAGAATCAAGGCGTTGAACCATTTTCTATTCTTGTGGCTTTAGTTTTTCTGACGTTTCTCGGTAAGAGCGTTCACCATTTTGTTTCCCACTGCCGAAACAGCTTATTCGATTTAGGCGGTAAAGATGTTTTTTATCGTTTAAGCACACGTACAAGTATCAATTGGCGGCGTTTTATGATGGATATATCACTTAAGGTGGTCAGGCATTTCAAGTCATTCAGTAGCTGGCAGCAGCGTGTTCTTGTCATTGACGACACAGTGATTCAGAAAGCCGGCAAGAAGATAGAAGAAGTTTCCTGGGTGTTTGACCATAGCAAGGGCAAGAGCGTGAAGGGATTCAGTGCAGTGGTTCTTGGCTGGAGTGATCGTTCTTCTTTTATTCCTGTAGATTTTGCCTTACAACGAAGCAGTCAGAAAGTATTCAAACAATCGACAACACCAGAGATGGATAAACGTGCTCTGGCATGGCATCGTCGCCAAGAAGCTGTTAAAGATAAGCCGACACTTGTAAAGGAAATGCTTAAACGGGCTAAACAGAAAGGGCTGGATGCAGGAGCAGTTTTATTTGACAGCTGGTACTGTATGCCGAAGCTGGTTTCATCAATCTTTCATGAGATCGGTTATGATGTTATTGCTATGCTTAAAACCACACCAACGTTGACTGTGGCGGTAAATGGTAAGATATTTTCGACAAAGAGACTCTGGGAATGCGTGGTCCCCAGCCTGCGCAAAGAGACACTGACAATAAGCAATGAGCTGGTGTCTGTGTCATGTGTAAACGCTTTATTTGGTGGTACTTCAGTTAAGCTTGTCTTTTGTAAACCACTGAGAAAAAGCAAGTCAAAGAAGCCTATCATTCTGCTTTCTACTGATATAACTCTGACTTCAGCACAAATTATTGAGACCTATGGGAAGAGATGGGCGGTGGAAGTGTTGTTTAAAGACGCCAAGAGCAAGCTTTTCTTTGGGAAAAATCAATCCAGATCATTTGAGGCTACTATTTGCTTCCTGACACTGTCACTCGTTAGGTTTATCATCCTGAGCTATATGGAACGGATAAATGGTGATTTCCGTCACAAGGGCAGTCTGTACGAGGAATTGAGGTATGAAGTCGAGGAGCTGAACATTCTGGCGTTTATGGATAAATTCTTAAAACGGTTATTATCTATTATTGATGGAGTAAAAGAAACATTTGCACTTTTTACAGATAAATTGAACGACATTCAAGGGGTGATTAGGATTTCAATTGAAAATCTGCTATTTCAAAGGTGCGAAACTTGAGTTATAACTATCTTAGAAGTGTTCAACGAACGGTAAACGCTACACAGATGAATTCAAGATTGAAGTCGTCAAGCAAGTCACAGAACAAGGTCATAACGCCAGTGAAGTATCCTTCAAGTTGGGGATAAGTACTAATAGTATTTATAACTGGATCAAGAAATTTGGTGCTGACAGTTCAGATTATAAAATCCAGTCAGATCAACAATCCGAAATAAACCGTTTAGAGAAAGAATTACGCAGAGTAACCTAGAGTTAAACAACAACATGCATTAGATTTGGAAGAGATATAAAATACAACATTTTGAGCTTGATTATTACCAGGGTCTTAGTATATTAATGTGAATGAGTAGTCATTATTTGAATTTATATTCATAAAATGTATTGTTGCTTCAGAAGGTGATATATGCAGACAAACAGAATTTCCCGAAAGGAACAAGATAAAATCAGACACAGAAACTACATACTGACGGCTGCTTTAGAACTTTTTTCTGAAAAGGGGTACCATAGTGTTTCTATGCAAGAGGTAGCAGCTAAAGCCGAATTTGCCATTGGCACCCTTTATAAATTTTTTAAAAGTAAAGAAGAACTGTATAAGTGCCTAATAATGACAAAGGCACATGAATACCATGATACCCTTTATGAAGTTTTATCTGAGAAAAAAGATGTTGTCAGTATTATATCGGATTATGTCTCTGCTAAATTCAGACTGTTTGATGCTAATGCTTCAGCATTAAAACTCTATATCGTGGGGTCAAGCGGTACATATTATAATATCCAGACAGGTTTTGACCATGAGATTCAGTCGCTTTACAATAAGCTCCTTAACCATATAGCTGCGGTTATGGAATCTGGCATTAGCCGCAATGTTATTAACAATACTAATCCGTACTTTATGGCTCTGGCGCTTGAAGGTATTACTAATACATTTCTTTATAACCTGCTTGAAAACCTTGAACAGGATTACAGTGAAACTGACATCTCGGTTATAACAGAAATGTTTTTGCACGGTGTATTAAAAAAATAGTTGTCCGGACGTTATATGGAAACAATAGTCGGTCAGTATCTTTTCCCTTTTATTCTTTTTTCTGTTGCAGGCTGGGCGCTTGAGATAGCTTACCGTTCGTGCGTGGCTGGACGGTTTATAAATCCGGGTCTTCTGAAGGGACCCTATCTGATAATTTATGGTACAGCTGCCTTAGTTCTCATGTCTGCTGTAAACATTATGAGTGACTTTTCTCTGCCTGCTAAGGCTTTGGTGTATCTGTTAGTCACGACTCTATTTGAGCTTGGATCAGGATTTGCCAGCAATCTATTTTCAAGTGTTCGTCTTTGGGATTATTCAGATGAATGGTTGAATTATAAAGGATATATATGTCCTAAATTTTCCATTTATTGGGTATTTCTGGCATTTGCTTTTGAATATCTTATACTTCCGGGATATCAGAAGTTTGCATCGATGCTGCCTGATTCTTTTATTGTGCTATCTGTTTTAACGATATTTCTTTTCATGCTTGCAGACATAATGATCGTTATTTACAGAACTTTAACAATTGCAGAGTATAAAAAAACGGACACCTATCAAGAATTCAGGTCTATATCAGCAGGGGTGCTCGCTATGCCGGAGGTTTTATCTCTGGCAAATTATCCCCATCATAGAGATAAGACAAGATTGGATCATGTTATGGAGGTTGCTTATTTAAGTTTTTTCCTGGGGAGAAAGCTAAATCTTGATCTGTCAGCAATCGTCAAAGGAGCGCTTTTGCACGATCTTTTTTATTATGACTGGAGAACCGAAGGTCCCAGACTGCACGGATTAAGACATCACACGATTGCTCTCAGTAATGCTGAAAAAATCACAGAACTTTCAAAAAAAGAGAGGGACATTATAAGTAAGCATATGTGGCCTCTGACGATAATACCCCCTTACTATGTGGAGTCTTTACTTGTTTGTGTTGTGGATACGTATTGTTCGGTAAAGGATTATGTCCCGTTTAGAAACAGCTACAAAAATATTTCGAGGAATAATGAGCATGAATAAATTCCACCTCGCCGGAATTGATATCGGATCAACTACGGCCAAAGCAGTAATAATTGATGAAAACGGTAAAACTGTATTTAAACGCTATGTTCGCCACCAGACAAAAACAATTGAGACGCTTAGAGGAATATTCACTGAGGCTTTTGAGGAGTTGGGAGATGTTCTGCTTGACCTGAAAGTTACAGGCTCAGCAGGAATGGGAATCGCAGAGAGCCTTGGATTGCCGTTTATACAGGAAGTTGTTGCATCTGCGCAATATATAAAAAAAAATTATCCTGAATGTAAAACATTTATAGAAATAGGCGGAGAAGACTCAAAGATTGTTTTTTTTGATGAAAACTTTATGCCTGATATCCGAATGAACGGAACCTGCGCAGGAGGGACAGGCGCTTTTATAGACCAGATGGCGGTGCTTCTTAATGTTGATGTATCTGAAATGAATTCTCTGGCGGAGAAATCATCTGAAACCTATCCCATTGCGTCGCGCTGCGGAGTTTTTGCGAAAACGGATATTCAGGCACTTCTCAGCCAACATGTTTCAGCAGAAGATATAGCCGCATCAGTATTCCATGCTGTAGCAGCCCAGTTTATTACAGCACTATCACACGGCCGCGAAATAAAGCCTAAGATACTTTTCGGGGGAGGCCCTCTGTCATTTTACCCGGCACTCCGTGGAGTGTTTGCTGGCATGCTTAATATCGGCGGAGATTCTGATATTATAATTCCATCTGATCCGGAGCTAATTCCCGCTGTTGGTACAGCGATTGCATACGTTGACAGGCCATGTCTAAAGAACCTCAGTGAGTTATTGTCTCTGATAGTCAAAAGCATGGATATTGAACTTAAAGAAGGTACAAAGAGGCTTGCCCCGCTGTTTAAAAGTGAAACAGAATTTAATAACTGGTCTGAAAGGCACAAACAGTACAAAGTGAAAAAAACCGCCCCTTCTGAATCTATTGGTAAAGACCTCTACATGGGTATTGACTCTGGTTCAACAACTACAAAAGTTGTCATTATTGACGATGAGGGCAAACTGGTTCTGAGTCATTACGGGCCTAATCACGGCGACCCTATCGATGCTGTGAATCAAGGACTCAAATTTATAAAAAATGAATTTGACAATGCAGGTGTTTGTCCGCACATTGTCCGCTCTGCAGTGACAGGTTACGGCGAAAGCCTTATAAAAGTTGCCTTCGATATAGATGACGGAGTGGTGGAGACTATCGCTCACTTCAGAGCAGCCAGATTTTTTGAGCCTGACGTTTCATTTATCCTGGATATAGGCGGCCAGGACATGAAAGCCATCTTTATTCAAAACCATGCTGTGTCCGAGATTCATGTTAATGAGGCATGTTCCTCAGGCTGTGGTTCGTTTATAGAAACATTTGCACAATCTCTGGGGTACAATGTTCAGGAGTTTGCCGCAAAAGGCTGTGAGAGTCACGCACCTTTTGATCTAGGAACCCGGTGTACAGTGTTCATGAATTCAAAAGTCAAACAGGCTCTCAGAGAAAGAGCGGATGTTGCAGATATCTCAGCCGGTCTGGCTTACTCGGTCATAAAAAATAGTCTCTATAAAGTATTGAAGCTGAAAAATAATAATGAGACCGGAGACAAAATTCTAGCACAAGGCGGTACGTTCAAAAATCCTGCGGTGCTAAAGGCACTGGAAGCACTGCTTGAAAAAGAGGTAATAAGGCCTGATATATCTGAGCTTATGGGCGCATATGGCTCCGCTCTGTCTGCACATATGGAATATCATAGACTTAAAGATTCCGCTGCTGTAAGAAATGCATTACAAAACCAGAGCAAAAATGCGGCTGAGGAATATTTTGCACTCAGCAGTCTTGAAGCTGGGAGCAGCTTTACAAAAAAAGAATTTCACTGCAGTGGATGTGAGAATAAATGCAAGGTGTTCAAGCTGATATTTGATAACGGAAACCATTTTTTCACTGGCAACAGATGTGAAAGATATTTCAGCAACGATGCAAATGCCGATGTTAAAGGTACAAATCTGGTCGAGGAGCAGGTTAAGCTTTTGTTCGACAGGAACACGGAGCCTGAGGGGAAGCCTGTTTTGACCTATGGAATCCCCCGGTGCCTGAATATGTATGAAAATTATCCCTTCTGGTGCACTTTTTTAACATCCTGCGGGTTTAAGGTGGTTTTATCCTCAGTGTCTAATTTCAGGCTATATGAAAAGGGTCTGAATTCGGTAATGTCTGAAAACATCTGTTTCCCTGCTAAACTTGCCCATGGACATATTATTGACCTTGCCGATAAAAAAGTTGACAGAATTTTTTATCCAACTGTTATCTATGAGCATAAAGAATATGAGGACGCATTGAATTCATATAACTGTCCAGTAGTTACAGGCTATCCGGATCTTCTGAAAAATGCTATCAATCCTAAAAAGAAATTCAATATCCCGCTTGATAAGCCTGTAGTCAGTTTTAATAATACCAGACTGCTGAAAGATCAGCTCTTCCTTTTTTTTAGAAAGTTTGGAGTATCTTATTCCGAGGTGTCAAAAGGAGTTGAGAAAGGCTTGGTATCACAGGATAAATACAAGGAAGAACTCAGATTAAAAACAAAGAACCTGATAGAAAATGCTGATATTAATGGCAGAACTGTTGTGGTTCTAGCCGGAAGGCCTTACCATGTTGATCCTCTTATCAATCACGGCTGTCCTGAACTGCTGGCTGAAATGGGTGTAGACGTAATCAGTGAAGCTGCCGCATCGTTTAATAATGAATCTGTGCTATTAGGGGACATAAATGTTCTGACACAGTGGAGCTATTCAAATAGACTTTATGCCGCCGCTGAGTGGGTTACTAAAAACAAGAATGCCCAGATGGTGCAGGTCACATCTTTCGGGTGTGGGCCGGATGCCGTTTCCTCGGACGAGGTTAAAAAAATTCTTTATTACGGCGGCAAAGTCCATACTCTTCTCAAAATGGATGAAATCGCCAATTTAGGAGCTGTGAAAATCAGATTGAGATCAATGCTGGAAGCGGTTAAAGAGGGGGTAGCTAAGGCAGAGCCGGAAGTCTTTAAAAAAGTTGAGCATGGACGTGTTTTTTTGAAAAATGACCGTGTCAGAACAATTATTGCACCATATTTTTCCAGGTTCTATTCACCTCTTATCCCTGCCGCTTTCAGACCGCTGGGGTACAAAGTTGAAGTCCTCCCGCCGCAGGATGTTGCATCAGTAGAACTAGGACTCAAAAGCATAAATAATGATATGTGCTATCCGGCAATACTGATTGCCGGTGACATCATCAAGGCGTTCCAGACAGGCGGATACGACCCCCAGAAAACAGCCGTGCTTCTTACTCAGACAGGAGGGCAGTGCAGGGCATCAGCTTACGTTTCACTGATCAAAAAAGGACTGGCGAGTGCTGGATTAAATGATATTCCGGTCATAACTGTATCAAATCAAGATATAAACTATCAGCCTGGTTTTGAAATTGATTCGTCAGAACTGTTCAAACGTTTAGCTTTAGGGATCGTGTTTGCCGATCAGCTTGTGAAAATGTATCTCACAACTGTTGTCAGAGAAAAGATAGCCGGCACAGCAAAGTTGCTGCATGAGAAATATCTTTTAAGGATGGAAGAAGGAGTTGAAAAGGCCGATTATCATAATCTGTTAAATATCCTAAAAGAAGCAGTAGATGAGTTTAACTCGGTGGAAGTAGACAAATCCAAAGTGCCAAGGGTTGGCATAGTCGGGGAAATATTTGTTAAACATAATATTTTTTCAAACGGGCATATTTTGGACTGGCTGACATCGCAGGGGATAGAGTGTGATATACCCCCTTTGCTGAGCTTTTTTTCACAGCGTTTTATAAATGAAACTTACGACCAGAACTCATATCTTAAGCGTTCGTTTAAGGATCGAATAAAATACAGCGTGCTTGAAATGTTTTCAGGTTTTTATTTAATGCAGATTGACAAAGTGATGAGGGGGTACAGGTTCTATAGAAAACCAAAGAAATTGAGACAGCTTTCAGAAATTACGGGAAAAGTCACAAGTCTGGCGAACCAGTCCGGAGAAGGGTGGCTTCTGACAGCTGAAATGATATCAATGCTAAGCGAAGGGACAAACAATATAATATGCCTTCAGCCTTTCGGCTGTATATCAAATCACATTACCGGCAAAGGTGTTGAGATGCAGCTTAAAGAGATGTTCCCTTCAATTAACTTTCTGGCTATTGATATGGATGCCGGCTCAAGCGAAATAAATATACTGAACAGGCTGCATCTCATAGTTAATGCCGCAAAAGAGCAGACATCCTGCAAAACTGCGATGGCAGATATACAGAAACATGACAGGAACCAATGGCTGTCATCATATATGTCTCTGCATAATTTTTATGCGTTCAGTAGTGATACTTCACTTAAGGTTGAAAAATGGAGAGCATGGGTGTCTAAACTGCCATTATGGGAAAAAATTAAAGAGATTAAGTATAAAATTGAATAAGAGTCTGAAAATTAAAGTGTGTAAAGTCGTAATTCTGTCTTCATAGTTGATATACAGCTGTGAGTATATTACACCCCAATCCCTGATTGGCATAGTCCATTTCTTTTCGATACCTAAAATAGCTAAATATAAGAGCTTTATAAGGGAGTCTTCTGTCGGGAAGGCTCCTTTTCCTTTGGTAGATTTTCTGATGGCAGAATGGAAGCTCTCCACAGGATTTGTGGTATAGATCAGCCTCCTGAGCTCCTTGGAATATTTGAAATAAGTAGAAAGCTCAGTCCAGTTGTTACGCCATGATTTCGAGATGTTGGGGTATTTGCTGTCCCACTTTTCAGCAAAGGCATCCAGCTCTGCGCTAGCCTGTTCCTCTGTAGCTGCAGCATAGATTCTCTTGAGGTCAGATGCTACTGTCTTACGCTCTTTCCAAGGCACAAAGCGGAGAGAATTGCGTATCTGATGCACTACACATTTCTGTATCTCAGACTGCGGGAAAGCGGCTGTTATAGCTTCTGAGATGCCCTTAAGGTTATCCACAGCAAAGATAAGAATATCCTGCACTCCACGGTTCTTCAGCTCGTTCATAACGGTCAGCCAGTATTTGGCGGATTCTGTTTCAGCAAGATAAAGCCCCAGACAGGATTTGTGACCTTCCATGCTGATGCCGATCACAAAGTAGATAGTGACGTTGCGGACGGCTCCGTCCACACGCATCTTTAAAACCATGCCATCCATAAAGACAATGGCGTATATCTCTTCCAAGGCTCTGTTCTGCCACTCCTTAGCCTGTGGGAGTATCTTGTCAGTAATGACACTTACTGTCTCCGGCGACAGCTCATGACCGTAAATATCAAAAATGTGCTCTTTGATGTCACGGTTACTCATCCCTTTGGCATACATGGATATAACTTTGGCTTCAATGCCGGATATATCTATCTGGCGTTTCTTGACTATTTCTGGAGAAAAGGTTGATAGGCGGTCACGAGGTACTTCGAGTTCCATTTCGCCCATCTGTGATTGTACTTTCTTGGAAGAACGACCGTTACGGCTGTTGCCGTCACTTACGTTCGGTTCATGTTTCTTGTAGCCTAAATGGGCTTCAAGTTCGCCTTCGTAGAGCGTTTCGATGACTTCTTTCATCATGTCACGCATAAATACCTGAAGGTCTTCTGTGGTTTTTACATCGCTTTCTGCAAGCAGATCTTTCAGTTTGTCTTTGTCGAATTTCATCATAAACCTCGCATGTTAGTTTAACACATACGACGTTTACACACTTTTATTTACAGGCTCCCGTTATCGAAAGCATGGAGATATACGAAGCTGTATTTCAATGTTCTCCAAATGCGCTCAATCATGACGTTATCCATCCAGCGACCTTTGCCATCCATGGAGATTCTAACGCCAGCATCCTTGAGAGTCTGTGTAAACTCATAGCTGGTAAATTGGCTACCCTGGTCAGTATTAAAGATTTCAGGTGTTCCGTATTTTTCAAGAGCTTCCTCCAGAGCAGCAACACAGAAATCAGAATCAAGACTGTTTGAAAGTCTCCAGCTTAGAACTTTCCTGCTGTACCAGTCCATAATTGCCACTAGATAGAGAAATCCACGTCTCATGGGTATGTAGGTAATATCTGAGCACCAAACCTGATTTGGACGGTTTATATCCAGACCTCTGAGCAAGTACGGGTATGTCTTATGCTCTGGATGGGGATTACTGGTCTTAGGCTTCTGATAAACAGCTGCGATGCCCATCTTCTTCATAAGCCTGCGAACACGCTTACGGCCAATATTATACCCATACCTATTGATGAGCTTTGTCATCTGCCTAGAGCCGAAGTCAGGTGTCATCATAAACTGCTCATCTATGATACGCATGAGTTCAAGATTCAAAGCCGATTCGCCAGACTCTTCATAATAAAAGCTTGAGCGGCTGATACTAAGAAGACGGCACTGTTTGCTGATTGAGAGTTTGCTTCCAGAATTTTCTATCATAAACTTCCTCCGGGATATGCTTACCGTTTCCCGAAGGCTCGTTGCAAAAAATCTCGTTCCACCGTCAGTTGTCCTATTTTTGCATGAAGATCCTTTATTTCTGCTTCTGACATTTCTTCTGACTTGCTGTGTTTATTGGAAAAGATTGTTGCCATCCCTTCGATGGCTTCTTTCTTCCATTTAGAAATCTGGTTCGGATGAACATTATACTTGGCTGATAATTCCGACAAGGTCTGCTCTTCTCGCAGAGCTTCAAGGGCTACTTTTGATTTAAACTCGGCTGAGTAACGGGTACGTTTTGCTTTTGACATTGTGTGGTCCTCCAATATGCTTTTTCCACCTTAGCATACTGTACAGATTTCTGGGACCACCTCTTTACAGATTCTTAGTGCCCTCTGACTGAGAGCGTATATTCAACTTAAAGAAAATACAAAATAGTAGCTAAACATGACAAATAAGCTCCCTAAACATAAACACACCTTAGATTTCAATATGTGTTATCATAACTCTATGTAAAAAAATAGAGAGTAGATTAATGCCAGCAAGACCTGAAGTTATACTAAAAATTAATGAACAAATCATCAGAAGCAATGAAACTATCTGTCGACATATTGAGAATCTAGATGCTTTCGGCAGAGGTGCAGTATCACAAGATATTTTGTTAAATTTAAGAACATTTGTAGAACATACCATGTTCAGAATATATGCCAAAAACAATGCTGCAGAATACAACTATGACAACATCACTGATGCTATAAAATTTGTTAAAACTAAAGGAAGTCTTAAATTCCTGTGGAAATTTCATTCGTATTTACAGATAGTTGCATCTCATTATACTCTTGAACCAGAAGATTCAGAGCGTATAATGCTGAAATATTATGAGTTCATGCTGAAAATCAAAGAATATCTAAAATTAGAGTATGGACTCGATGTCCTTTCCAACCTAGAGATGTTTCCGCTTAATACAGATAGGAACTTGCAGGAATATTATGAAAAAATTGCAGAAAGATTAAATGGCAGAGACCTCAATTCAGACATAAATATATCTACTGGTGAGCGATACTATATATATAAGATAAAACCGTTTTTTGTAACTCAACAAATTTATTATGAAGTTACATTTATACCCGCCACAGAAAAGGCAAGTAAGTTTGTAAGCATCCCTAAAAATTTTACAGTTTAAAATTAGAGTTTTCCTGTAGATTAATAACAGGAGGACTTAATGAAACGCAGTCGATTTTCAGAAACTCAGATCGTAAAAATACTCAAAGAAGCCGAGTCCGGCAGACAGGTTAAAGACATTTGTCGAGAGCACGGCATCAGTGACGCCACCTATTACAACTGGAAGTCCAAATACGGAGGCATGGAAGCCTCAGACATCAAGAGATTAAAAGAGCTAGAAGAGGAGAATCGCAAACTGAAGCAGATGTTTGCTGATCTTAGCCTAGAGAATACAGCCCTGAAGGATATTCTCTCAAAAAAGCTTTAAAGCCGTCGGAGAAGCGTAGTTTAGCAGACTACTGTAGAGCAATATACGGCATGAGCGTCAGTCATGCTTGCCGTACAGTCAGCATAAGCCGTCCGGTTTATTACTATCAGCCGGATGTAGACAGAGATAATCATGTTATCGCTGTTTTGCTTGAACTATGTGAGAAATATCCGGGATATGGCTTCGGAAAGCTGTTTGCCATTATCCGTCGGCTTGGACATAAATGGAATCATAAGAGAGTTCATAGGGTTTATTGCCTTTTGAAGCTCAACATGCGCCGTAAGGCCAAGAGAAGGCTTCCAAGTAGAAATCCTCTGCCTATCAGTGTGCCTGAATCCATCAACCAGTGCTGGTCTATAGATTTCATGAGCGACAGCTTATACTGCGGGAGGAAATACAGGACATTTAATGTCGTTGATGACTTTAATCGGGAAGCTCTTGCCATTGAGGTTGACCTTAATCTTCCGGCAGCAAGAGTTATCAGGGTGCTTGACAGGATAGCTTCTTGGAGAGGTTATCCGGCTAAACTCAGAATGGACAACGGTCCTGAGTTCATATCAGTAAAACTGGCTGACTGGGCGGAGTATCATGATGTTGAGCTTGAGTTCATACAGCCAGGCAAGCCGTTTCAGAATTCATATGTGGAAAGGTTTAATCGTACATTCAGGAACGAGGTATTGGACAGGCATTTGTTTTTCTCTTTAAGCGAAGTTCGGGAAGAAGCTGATCGATGGATGGTTGAATACAATACAGAAAGACCGCATGATTCTCTGGGAAAAATGACTCCAGAGGAGTATGCTGAAAGAGCGGAAAACTCTAAATATCTGCTGTAAGAAAAGAGGGACGCTTACAGTCCCCATATCCTGTACAGTTTTTAGACTGAAATAAGGTGTAAACTCTCAGTCATTTTATCATCTTTTTCCCAAATCTGAATCCCTAATCCGTTGTAAGCTTCATATGGTGTTCTGTCGCCAAGTGAAGAATGAGGTCTTCTGGTGTTGTATAAGTTTATCCAGTTCGCCAGTCCTAGCTTCAGTTCATGTCCGTTATCGAAAGCATGGAGATATACGAAGCTGTATTTCAATGTTCTCCAAATGCGCTCAATCATGACGTTATCCATCCAGCGACCTTTGCCATCCATGGAGATTCTAACGCCAGCATCCTTGAGAGTCTGTGTAAACTCATAGCTGGTAAATTGGCTACCCTGGTCAGTATTAAAGATTTCAGGTGTTCCGTATTTTTCAAGAGCTTCCTCCAGAGCAGCAACACAGAAATCAGAATCAAGATTGTTTGAAAGTCTCCAGCTTAGAACTTTCCTGCTGTACCAGTCCATAATTGCCACTAGATAGAGAAATCCACGTCTCATGGGTATGTAGGTAATATCTGAGCACCAAACCTGATTTGGACGGTTTATATCCAGACCTCTGAGCAAGTACGGGTATGTCTTATGCTCTGGATGGGGATTACTGGTCTTAGGCTTCTGATAAACAGCTGCGATGCCCATCTTCTTCATAAGCCTGCGAACACGCTTACGGCCAATATTATACCCATACCTATTGATGAGCTTTGTCATCTGCCTAGAGCCGAAGTCAGGTGTCATCATAAACTGCTCATCTATGATACGCATGAGTTCAAGATTCAAAGCCGATTCGCCAGACTCTTCATAATAAAAGCTTGAGCGGCTGATACTAAGAAGACGGCACTGTTTGCTGATTGAGAGTTTGCTTCCAGAATTTTCTATCATAAACTTCCTCCGGGATATGCTTACCGTTTCCCGAAGGCTCGTTGCAAAAAATCTCGTTCCACCGTCAGTTGTCCTATTTTTGCATGAAGATCCTTTATTTCTGCTTCTGACATTTCTTCTGACTTGCTGTGTTTATTGGAAAAGATTGTTGCCATCCCTTCGATGGCTTCTTTCTTCCATTTAGAAATCTGGTTCGGATGAACATTATACTTGGCTGATAATTCCGACAAGGTCTGCTCTTCTCGCAGAGCTTCAAGGGCTACTTTTGATTTAAACTCGGCTGAGTAACGGGTACGTTTTGCTTTTGACATTGTGTGGTCCTCCAATATGCTTTTTCCACCTTAGCATACTGTACAGATTTCTGGGACCACCTCTGTTATTGACAAAGTCATGCTATTTATCTATTATTTTCATAGAAAATTAGATTGGTGAAAAATGGAAATGAGTGAAAAACATGTGCAATTCATTGAAATTGCTATTGAACTAATGGACAGAAATGGAATTAATAAGACTACACTAGATGACATAGCCGAAGTTGCGGGGATTGCCACGCCGACATTATATTATTATTTCAAAAACAAAAATCAGGTTATTAAAGGTGCTATTTCTAAAGTACTTGAGACAACTAAGGAAAATTTAGAGGCAGGTATAAACGATAAAGATAGTTATGAGTCTCAGCTGACCTGTATAGCTTTGTCTTTATATCAGTCTGTAGCTAATGCAAAGTTTATTTTAGATATTGATGCAAAGGTAAAATCAGAGTTAGTTATTCTTTCTCAAGATCTTGTTAATAATTTTAATTCTTACCTGTGTGTCAAAATTGAGAATATCTTATATGAAGCGATAGATAGAGGAGTATTTAGTACTGATGAAGTCGAGATAACATCAGAAATTATCTCCGAATCTATCTGGGGAATGCTTCAGAGTAATATTGCAACACCAAATTTCGATTTACTTGAAAATAAGATACAAGTGCTTATGTCGTTATTTGTAAATGGTTTAAAGAAAAATACATCAGGTGAAATTAATGAATTCTAATTTAATATCAAAGTTTACTATTCTTTTTGTTATTGTCGTCTTCGGAACTTATGGCTGTGGAGATGAACAGGCTTATGAAAAAGCAATCCCTCAAAAATGGGAGACAAGCCTCACTCAGGCGTCCGTTGGCGCCCCTATCAACTATATAACAACAGGTTCAGTTATATCCGACCAAAGGATAGAGGTTACTTCTAAGCTTAGTGGATATATAAAACGAGTCTTTGTACAGGAGGGCGACAGTGTTCAGGAAGGGCAGGTGCTTGTCCTGCTTGATTCTGACGAAGTGGACAGTAAAATACGTCAGGCGAACGCTGCAGTGGCAACTGCTGCTGCTGCATACCAAGATGCAGAAATTGATATTGATAGGTATGAAAAGCTCTTTAAAAGGGGGAGCATATCTGATAACGAGATAAGAAAAATGCAGCTTAGGTTCGAGACGGCAACTGAATCCTTAAAACAAGCGAAAGCAGGGCTAACAGCTGCTTTATCTATGAAGAACTATACAGAACTCAAAAGCCCTGTTAACGGGGTAATAATCAGCAAAAGTAAACAGGCCGGCGACCTTGCGGTTCCTGGAGTTCCGATACTCACGCTGGAAGTCAAAGAAGGTTTTATCATAGAAACATTTGTCGCAGAAAGCAGGATTATAAATATACATCCGGACGATACCGTACTGGTTGAGATAGACGGTATCCAGAAGAAACTAAATGGTAGAGTTAAAAGTGTGGTAAATGTTGCGGACCCTGTAACAAGAAGTTGTCAGGTCAAAGTATCGCTGCCAGATGTAAACGGACTCAGACTAGGAATGTTCGGACGAGTTTATTTTAACATTGGCACATCAGACACACTTATCATTCCTACAGAGTCTGTTGTAGAACGTGGCGGGCTTCAGGGAATATTTATCCTTGATAAAGAAGGAGTCATCAGATTTCGCTGGCTCCGTACCGGACGCAGGTGGGCGGATAAGGTTGAGATAGATTCCGGACTATATCCAGACGAATTATTTGTACTAAATGCAAACTCACGCATGCGTGATGGTGATCTTATTATCAAAGAGGCTGTGAGATGAGGATTAAACGTCTCAATGCAGCTGGTAAACTGGCTGATTATTTCATAACGTCAAAGCTGACAGTCGCATTCATAATAGCTTGTGCAGCACTGGGGCTGGTCGCAATAATGTTTACCCCCAGAGAGGAAAACCCGCAGATAATAGTTCCGGGTGCTATGGTACAGGTAACACTTCCTGGAGCTTCTTCAGAAGAGATAGAGGAACTTGTTGTAAGACCACTGGAAAGCATAGTTCAGCAGATATCCGGTGTAGACCATACTTACTCAATATCAAACAACTCAGTCGGCATTCTCAGTATAGAATTCGAGGTAGGGCAGGATAAGGAACGTTCACTGGTTAAGCTATACGACAGAATTCTTGGTCAAAGGGATAAACTTCCACCGCAGGCGAGCCTACCTATCATACGCAGTATTGATGTTGACGATGTACCCATACTTACCTTTACCCTAGCATCAGAAAAATATAGCGATTACGCATTGAAGCGGCTTGCTGACCGCATGATGGACGGCATAAGAAGTCTGCCGGATGTGTCCGATATATATGTGAAAGGCGGTGCAGACAGAACCATACGTATTGAAATCGAACCTGAAAAACTGCAGTCATACGGAACGACTCTGGACCAGGTCAAGGCCATTATAATGGCCGGCAATGTATCCGCCCCGCTCGGCACAGTTGTTCAGCACGGTGAGAATCAGGACGTATTCATGGACGGCTTTATAGTTGCCGCCGAGGATTTTGAGCACCTTATAGTTGGCAACTACGGAGGCAGACCAATTTATTTAGGAGATATCGGCACTGTGGTAGACGGCCCTCCGACAGACAGGGTTAAATTGACCCGCTTTGCTTTCGGCTCAGGAGACGAACGTTTTGATAAATTTACTCAGCCGGAAGTGCCTGCGGTAACTCTTGCTGTTGCAAAAAAAGCAGGAACTAATGCTGTATTCGTTGCTGACGACGTCATAGACAGAATTAACACGATGAGAGACAAATTTGTGCCGAATGATGTGGATATAATAATTACGCGCAATGATGGTAAAAAGGCAGATGCGGCTGTTAACCTTTTAATAGAGCATTTGAGTATAGCCGTTTTCGCGGTTTTTCTAATTACAATAATATTTTTAGGGCTTAAGGAAGCTCTGATAGTTGGTATGACGATACCGCTTATTCTGGGGCTCACAATCGGAGGCGACTTTCTCTTTGGTCCCACTATAAACAGAATCACACTTTATGCACTGATAATAGCTTTGGGAATGCTTGTCGATGCAGCTATAGTCGTTATCGAAAATATACACAGACGCTATCAGAAACTGGAAGGTAATGACCCTAAAACAGTAGCTATTTTAGCGACAAATGAGATAGGCAACCCTACCAACCTTGCCACGGTTGCAGTGATGATAGTTTTTATCTCTATGGCTCTCCTTACTGGTATGCCTGAGCAATACTTCTTCCCTATTATGTTTAATGTGCCTCTGGCAATGGCAACATCTCTCATTGTTGCCTATATAGTTGTTCCCTGGGGAGTTTATAAGTGGATAAAGCCTCATCCGGAACAAAATGGGCATAAAGACAAAAAGAAGAGTAAATTCAACATTCAGATTGCCTTTAAAAAGAGTCTTGTTTTTCTGCTGGACAGACCGAAATCATATAAATGGGTGATTCTGGTTGTAGTTGCATCTATAAGCCTGTCTGTGTTTCAGCCATTATGGCAGTTTATCCGTCCGGCAGGTATAGAAGGACCGCAGGCTTGGTTTGGTGTTGAAATGGCTATGTTGCCTAAAGACAATAAAAATACATTTAATATCACAATAGATATGGCTGAAACAACTCCGGTTGAAATTACTGATAAGCTTGCCAGAGAAATAGGAACATTACTCAGAGGAGTTCCTGAAGTGATAAATTATCAGACATGGATAGGCAGTGCAGGTGTAAAAGACTTCAATGGTCTGCTCAGAGGCTCTGCTTTAAAAGCTGGTCCGCATATTGCCGAGATAAGAGTCAATCTGACTGACAAAAGTAAACGCAGCAGAAGCTCTATAAAGCTTGTCAGAGAGCTCAGACCCGAAATCCTCCGGATTGCGGACAATTATCCCGGAACAACTGTTCAGCTTGTAGAAGACCCTCCGGGGCCCCCTCTAAGATCTACTGTGCGGGCAGAAATCTACGGTCCTGATACCAAACAGCTCAGAATCCTTTCTGAAAAAGTACGCCATGAGTTCGAAAATACATATGATATAGCAGAAGTCACTGACACCGAACAGGAAGACATCTACCAGTATCGTCTGATACCTGACAGAGAAAAAGCCATGCTTTCCGGGCTAACAACCGCAGAGATAGCTCTGGCGATAAGAAGACTGATAGACGGTGAAAACATTGGAATGGCGCATATAGCCGGAGAGAAAAAACCTATCCCTATTCAGCTTAAAATACCGCGTAGATACCAGATAAACCCTGAGCTTTTGTCAAGGGTTCTGCTGACAAACAAGGCAGGAAAACAGATCCCTCTTTCAGAGCTGGTAAAGATAGAGGCTGCTTCAGTTGATCGCCCGATATATCATAAAGATAATGAAAGGGTTACCTTTGTTGGCGGAGAGATGAGTTCTAAGGCTCCTGTTTATGCTGTTCTTGCTTTGGATAAAAAACTGAAAAACATAACTCTACCTGATGCAAGCAAATTAACTACAGGAAATCTTGGGTTGATAGAGGATACCCCTAATAACATTAATGGGTACCGTCTGCTATGGGGTGGAGAAATGAGAATGACTCTGGATATATACAGGGAACTGTTCTCTGCCTTATCTCTGTCCCTTCTTATAATATATTTTATACTGGTGGCATATTACAAATCTTTTAGTCTGCCTCTGATTGCAATGTTTTCAATCCCTCTTGGTGTTGCAGGTGTATTTCCTGGGCATCTTATTATGCAACAGCAATTTACGGCGGCATCTATCATAGGTCTACTTGCTCTTGCCAGCGTCGTTATCAGGAACTCTCTTCTAATAATCGATTTTGCTCTTCAGAATATTAAAAGTGGTATGAGTATCAGAGACTCAGTTGTCGAATCTGTTGAGATGAGGACAAGACCTATTATACTTACCGCTTTGGCAGTAGTGTTTGGCGTTGCGGTTATGCTTACTGATCCTGTTTTCGGGGGGCTTGCTATATCTCTGATATTCGGAACGATAGTTTCTACATTTATGACACTTATAGTTATTCCTTTGATGCTGTACATAAAGCTTACTTATAAAGAACAAACATTGGGAGCAAACAAATGAAGAATATAATCAATATTCAAATAATTTTATTAATAATTATTTTTACATTTTCGGTAGCTTGGGAAGCAAAATCTGAAACACTAGATGATGCATGGCAAAGAGCCTTAAAAGCTAACCGAGGTTTAAAGTCTGTTAAAATACAATCAGAAGCTGCAGAAAGCATACTTAATGTAGTAAAATCGTCAAGAATTCCCAGATTTGATGCAAATGCAGGGTACACAATGCTTGATAAAGAACAGGCACTTGCGGCAAACCTTTTTGGTCAGAAAGCGGAGGTGCCCATGATGCCTAATGACAGCTTCTCGTATGGTTTTACAGCTAGTGTCCCTCTGTTTACCGGCGGGCAGATAAAAGAGAGTATTAATGCTGCAAATGCAATGCTGGATGCATCCAAAACACAGATAACCATATATGAGCAAAATTTAAAGATGGAAGTCGCCAAAGCCTATGTTTCGGTTCTGAGAGCACAAAGGATGTTGAATCAGGCAAAAAGCCACGTTAATAATCTTGAAGCGCACGCTTATGATGTAGAGGGGCTTTTCGAGCAGGGAATGGTCATTGTGAGCGATAAACTGTCAGCTCAGGTTGCCTTAGCCGATGCACGTCAGCGTGAATTACTGGCAGAAAATGCTGTTGATATTACAAAAGCAGCTTATAACAAGCTTCTTATGCAGAGTCTCGACAATGAAGTAGTTTTAGATGAGATTGACTGCGACTGTGAGATTGCCGGTAAACCGCTTGAGGAACTTACCGAATCTGCGCTTAATACCCGCAAAGAACTCAAAGCTATCGATGAAAGTATTAAGACAGCTATGGCTCAATCAAAAGCAGTTGGTGGGGGCAAGCTGCCGCAAATAGGTCTGGCAGGCGGTTATGCTTATCAGGAAAATGATTATCAAACTGAAGAAGGCAAGTGGTTTATAGGAGTTCAGGCAAATATAAACCTATTCGATGGCGGAGGTATCAGACATAAGTCGATAGCGCTCAAACAAAAGGCCTTTGCCATAAAAGAACAGCGCCTTGATACGGTATCACTGATAGCACTTCAGGTACGCCAGGCATGGCTAAACGTTAATGAAACAATGAAAAGAGTTAAAGTGACAGAAGAAGCTATTGAAATGTCAGAAGAGAACCTGAAAGTCACACGAGACCGCTATAAAAACGGTTTTTGCTCTCATACTGAAGTACTGGATGCTGAAACTCTGCGGATAAACAGTCAGACCAGTGCTGCAAATGCGTTTTATGATTATGTATTAGCATCTCTAACTCTTCTTTATACACTAGGCACTCTTTAGGCGAGAGCAATCAGTATAATGTATTCACAAATACACGCTGGCAGTGTTTAACAACCGTTGCTCCTGTAAGGCTTGAATAAATGAACTATAAGGATAACTCACAAAATTTCCTTAAGATTATTATATTTAGTCTTTTCATGATATTATGAGTAATATATTCATTTTTGTATATCAACGATGAAGACAGAACTATTACCTCATACAGCTTAAGTATCCAATTTATCAGCAATAAACATATACCCTTCTCCCCAAACCGTTTTGATATATTTTGGTGATTTTGGGTCATCGTTAAGTTTGGTTCGCAATCTGCTCACAGAAATGTCGACTGTTCTGTTATATGCATCACAGTCAAATCCAGTAAGCTCATTATACAGTCTATCTCTGCTCAGGAGAATGTACGGATTGCGCACCATTAATGATAATATTATAAATTCTGTTTTTGTAAGCTCAAGGTTACTGCCATCCATAGTCGCTTTATACTTATCAGTATCAATAGAAAGTTCTCCGTACTGATAAACAGCGGCATTGTTTGCAGTGTCCTCTGAATGCTCAAAGCGTTTAATCACAGCATAAATTCTGGCGATAAGCTCTCTCGGCTCAAAAGGCTTGGCGAGATAATCATCGGCACCAGCTTCCAAGCCTGCAATTCTATCTTCTACTTCGCCTCTCGCTGAAAGCATTATAACCGGTATGTCAGAGTTTTTTCTCAGCTTTTTACAAAGATCAAAGCCGTTTATATGTGGCATCATTATATCAAGTATAATTACTGACGGTTTTGATGACTTGAGATATTTTTCAAGCATCAGCGGGTTGTTAATTACGTCCACTGAGTATGAATAGTCACGTAAATACCTGCTTAGCATTTTGCATAGCTTAATATCGTCATCAACAATCAAAATATTGTGGGACATTTTCACCTACTTCGGCATAAACAAGAATGCTGTTATGACTGCAGCTATAAATATAAATACCATTAAGAAAAAAGCAATGTTGTTTAACTTTTTCATATTATTAATCACTAGCGTTTACTTTTTCTATATCCGCATACTGAGTAATATCATTGCCGAAGTGAATAAGGTATTCTCCTTCAACAGGTATCCAGTATCCATCATAAACCACACTGTTTTCAGCCTGAGCTACGCATCTTACTGGTTTACCAGACATTTTTGCTTCTCCTGCTCTGCAGCCTTTATGGTTGCCAGGGAGAGAGGAGCATTTCTGTCCTGTAGATACGCCATACTGCTGATAAATCTCGTTAACTGCAATGATATCATGTTTGTATGTAATCAGCATGACTGGCGCAGGATAATTACCCCACATTAAACTAAATGCTTCAATAACTTCTTCTCTTGACTTATTTTTTGAAATTTCCATTTGATTCTCTCCTTTAATTGAGTTTGAAATATATTTTTATCTCAGTTCCAGCACCTTCTGTGCTGGAGACTGATATTTCTCCATTATGAATATCAACAATTTTTTTGCAGATGCTTAAGCCAAGTCCAAAACCTGTGTTTCTTGTTCTAGCTGAATCAGACCTGTAAAAAGGCTCAAATATGTATGGTATATCCTCGCCAGATATTCCTGCACCATGGTCTCTTATGGTAATATTTAAAATTCCATCTTTTGCTTCAGCCATCATAAGTACATGTTTTTCAGAATTGGATGAGTATTTTACCGCATTGCTTAAAAGGTTAGTAATCAGACTCTCTATCAAAAGGCTGCTACCGTAAAAAATGATTTCGTCATCGATTACTAGCTCGATTAACTCCACGTCTTTATTAAAAGGGGATACGCATTTCTTAGCAATTTTAGTGAAATTAAATTTGTGATTTTGCAGTTCAATTGACCCCCCTGGCGGCAAATATTTGCAGCTGAATTGACCCCCCATATTTGCAATTCAATTGACCCCTCTGTGGTGTCAGCTTTTGTAAAAAGTTTTGTAAAAATCTCTCCTTTGTATAATGCCTCCATAGAAAATAACTATGGAGAAATTGAATGCGAAAGGAGTACCACATGCACGACATCCTGGATATTCTACGACGCAGAAAGCATGGCGACGGCTTTAAGACGATCGCCAAGGCTCGCAAGATGTCTAGAAACACCATCAGGAAATACATAGAACTGGCTGTCACTTTGGGTTTCGAAAGTGACAGTGAGCCACCACTGGAGGAGATCGCATACGGTGTCTACCGCAAAGTATACGGAGACGGTTCTCGCCCAGTCAGTGAGTGCCGTAAAGTTCTTATTCCATACAAAGAGAAACTGGAACACTGGCTGAGTGAAGAGCGCCTCACTATGACCAAGATTCATTCTCTTCTTAAGCGTCATGGTGTTTCTGTAAGCTATGACACACTGCGCCGCTACCTTCATGAAGATCTTGGTTTCTTTAAGCACAACACAGTCCGCATGCCTGAAACTGCTCCAGGCGAATACGCAGAGGTTGATTTCGGTCGTCTGGGGCTTTTATATGACCCTGAGACAGACAGAAGGCGTGTGGTCCATGCATTGATAGTGACTTTGCCTTACAGCCGCTATCAGTATGTTCACCTTTGCCATAGCATGAAATTCCAGGAAGTAATCACCGGTCTGGAATCAGCCTGGGAATTCTTCGGCGGTGTTCCTGCGAAAGTGATTGTCGACAACATGAAGACAGCCATAGATAAGGCAGACCGTTATGATGCGCAGTTCAACCGCTACTTTTATGAGTATGCTTGTTACCGTGGATTTATCATAGACCCTGCAAGGGCAGTTGCTCCGAAAGACAAGCCTAAAGTTGAAAGAAATGTATCATATGTCAGAGATAACTTCTTTAAAGGAGAGACATTCAGGAGCCTTTCCCATGCACAGGAAGCAGCAGATGCCTGGTGCAGAACTGTCTCCGGCATGCGTATACATGGCACAACTAAAAAGCATCCCCGCATTGTATTTGATATGGAAGAGCAGGCGAATCTGCTCCCTCTGGAACAGGAGCGTTACGATGTACCTTTCTGGGGAACCTGCAAAGTGCATCCAGACCATCATATCCGTATTCAAAGCGCTCTTTATTCTGTCCCCACTGTATACATAGGCAAAGAGGTTTCTGTAAGGCTGGACAGCAAGCTGGTTCGCATTTACCACAAAGAGCAGCAGATAAAGGTGCATAGTCGTATGAAAAAAGGTAAACGCTCAACAGACACCAGTGACTATCCTGAAGAGAAACGTGGATACACCATGAAGAGCTGTGAATATCATATTTATAAGGCTAAAGAAGTAGGTTTCTACTGCGGAGAATTTATGGAGCGTCTGCTATCCGGTGACTTCCCATGGCAGAATCTAAGGCAGGCTCAGAAACTCATCCGGGATGCTGATAAATATGGTCATGGTCGTATGGAGCAGGCATGTCAGCGGGCAGTAAGCTTCGACCTCATCAATGTGTACAGAGTAGTAAATATAATTGAGCTCTCTATGCAGAATAATGAGGTAGAAAAATCTTCCTGTAAAGTGCTGAAACCCGCTAAATTTACACGCAATAAAAACTATTTCTACGAAGGAGGTCACGATGACACTATCAAATGAACTGAAACAGACAGTAAAAAAACTAAGGCTGTCGGGAATACTGGCTACTTTACCGGAACGGATGGCTTATGCCAAACAGCAGCACCTGACATATGCAGAGTTTCTTGAGTTGGTAATGCAGGATGAAGTGGACAGGCGTCTTCATAACCAGGTGGATAATCAAATGAAAAAAGCTGGTATTAACCCCTTTGAGACACTGGAGAGATATGACTTCGACGCTCCGGTGCAGGTAGACAGAGAAATGATCAAAGGACTGTTCGGTCTGAATTTTATTGAGGAAAAAGATAACGTGATGCTGTGCGGACCTGTCGGTGTTGGTAAAACATATCTGGCAAATGCATTGGCCCACGCTGCTGTGCGAAGAGGTAAAAAAGTCCTGATGGTCAGAGCAGAGAAACTTTTTAAAAGACTGCAGCAGTCCAGAGCTGACTACTCCTATGAGAAGGCTCTGCTTGGATTTATTACTCCCGATATGCTTATTATAGATGACTTCGGACTGAAGGCATTGAATGAACAACAGTCTACTGACTTCTATGAGATTGTTGTGGAAAGGTACGGGAGAGCATCTACTGTGATCACAAGCAACAGGGATACGGATGAATGGCTGGAACTATTCCATGACCCGATTCTCGCAAACTCGGCACTCGACAGGTTGGTGCATAATGCATACAGAGTTGTCATTGAGGGTGAGAGCTATAGAAAAATTAAATCCAGAAAAAAGTTGATTTAAAAAGGAAGATGACGTAAACAAAAATTAAGGAGAGAGGGGGTCAATTAACCTGCAAATCAGAGGGGTCAATTGAACTGCAAAATGACAAATTGATTCTTTTTTATTGTTAAATTTGAGAAACCGAATCTGGAGTACTCAAGGACAGTATTTATTAACTTATCCATGTGAGAGATATCGTCGATTAAAGACGCTTTTAGTTCTTTATCATCCACCATGTCTGCTGCGATTCTCATGCTTGTAAGCGGTGTTCTTAGTTCGTGGCTTATGTCTGCTATTAAATGCTCTCTGGAGTAAATAGCCTGTTCTATGGTTTCAGATAAGTCGTTAAAAGTTGTACACAACTGCCCCAGCTCGTCTTTGCCTTTGTGCTGTATCCTGTGCTGAAAATCTCCCGCTCTGACTATTTCCATAGCAGAATACATCATCTTTATCGGGGAAAGTAATTTTCTGATAACTAAGAAAGCTGAAAATAAAATGATTACAACAAACCCAAGTAATAACAGAAGAAGAATCCTAAGTTCGTGTAGATCACTGGTATTCGGTAGTATTCTTACTGTCAGGACGTGGTTTGCTTCTGTGAAAGTAAAACGAATAAAGCCGTGAGAGGAAGCAACGTTAATCCCTTCACTATCAACCAAAGGATACAGTTTATCATCAGGGAAATCTTCTGTGTGCTGTCCGGTTACCCATTTTTCACTTTCGGAATGATAAGAAACGGAAGCGTTTAATTTCTTGGATAGCGCTGCCGCTTTGACTTTATTAGGAGGTAAGCCCAAATCGTCTTTAATGTAAACGGCATACGCCTCGAGATTAGCCCTTGAGCTAGAATCAAGTTTAAGTGAATAATAGTGAAATACACTGAAAACTAAAATATTGATTAGAAAGACTAAGCATATAATGAGAACAAGCATCTTAGTAAAAATTGAGTTGTAGTATATTCTAGACATAAACACTCCTCTGTTACAGTTAAATATACTTTCAAACAGGAGTAAGAGTGTTTAAAGTTGTTGAAGAATTGTAACAGAATGTAACAGTATACTGAGCTAGCATGCAGTGAAAGCAGTATGTCCGTAAGCATGGTCTCAATCCTGTGTACTGCGAAAAAACTATGGGTCATAAAATTCTATTGACACGCAAGTCAGGTAGATATGTATTTTAGATCAAACGACCGAACTAAAAATAAGGAGCGTCAGATATGAATGAACAACTGAGCTACCGCCGCCTGATCCTAAATTTTCCTCAGTGGAGCTTGTGAATAATTTTTATATTCAGTACAGGGATAGAATTTTGCTTGGGCAGGCACTATCAGCATGTTTTGGTCTGCTTTATGCAGTATGGTCGGTGCAGCTTACGATTCAGATGTGGAAAAGGGAGAAAGCTCCCATTCTGGCTATGATAAATCTCATGGGAGGAACCCTCACTGGATGGGTTCTAATTTTCTGTCCGGTTTTATGGGTGTGGTGTGCAGAGTTTGCAGGTCAGGCTGACCCGGAGCTGGTTAAAACTGTGCATTTCATAGGATGGTATGTTTACGATATGACTTATATGATTACTACTGTGCAGGGGTTTGCGATAGGTGCGCTGGTTTTCCTTGATAAAGAAAAGCCTGCTCTGATGCCTAAGTGGGCTGCAGCTTTTGCTGTATTTGTTGGAGCGAGTTTCTTTCCGTTGACCTTTTTGCCATATTTCAAAGACGGGATATTTGCCATTAACGGGTACTGGTCGTTCCATACTGCCTTTATCGGTTATGGGCTTTTTATTGTGGTTATTTGCATTTGAGGGTTGAATTTATATAAAACACTAACCTTAATGCAAACAGTTACATTTATTCTTTAGGTTGAATTCAATCATTATCAGTCTTTTCCCAAAACAGTAGATGAGGTTGAAATCTATAGCCGTCATTTATTTAGGGAGATGATATAACATCACTGCTAAATAAACTAATCGGTTTCTATCGCCATTTAAATGAACGGTGCAGTTAAGCCATGTTTCGTCTTTCATCACTTTTAATTCAATAAAATTAGGATGTTCGGTAACGGCAACTTTTACCGAGTTTAAAACAGATGTAAAGTCTTTGTTCTGTACAAACATAATCACTGCTGCTTTTGAATCTCTCCAGCTTAGATACCCTAAGAGTTGTGATATTGTGTCCAGAAACGCTTTTGAGCCTTTCCAGAATTTACATTCAGCAATAAAAACATTTTTTCCATCATGTCTTAATAAGATATCCGTTTTGCCTTTCTTGTTAAAAGTCTCACCTGTAGCCGACCCTTCAAAATTAGGCTCAAGCATCATTAAAAAATGATCTCTTAAATGCTCTTCTTCCTTGTCGCAATATAGACTGGGCAATCTTTCAAATTCCTTACCGACATCATGAATCAGTTTGAGAATCGAATTGTAAGTGGTTAAATCAAGGCTTGGTTCAGGAGTATAGCCGGCCTCGTGAACTTGAGGTCTGCTGATAGGGATTTTCTTTCGTATTCCCTGTGTGGGTACTGCAAAGGTTTGTGGTACATTTGTAGCTTTTTTTATTGGCACACCAAGCGATGCTAGAATATTATTTTTACTGAGGATTTTCTTTTTACGGGAGTCAAATGCATTTTTGACTTGAGTTTCGATACCTGAGTTATATTGATCAATGTCTTTTGTAACATTTACAAGTTGCTTCATAATATCACGGATCTTTGAGTCTTTATCAATTGTAATTTTAGCAACATCATTACTAAAGTTGATTATTTCAAAAGTAAACTCTTGTCCACTGATCTCAATACCTGTTGACCACAGTATTCTCGTACTTGGTTTGCATTTTAGCAAATAGCTATTACCACTGAAAGGCATATGGAATCTGATAACATCTTTTTTATATTTTTCGCCCTGTCGAACGAAAAAAGTATTAGGGAAATATTCTGCTGGAATCATTTGTTCAGATGATGAAGCGTAAATTTGATCAACATGAATTTTTAAAGGTTCGATCTTCGCTTCTTCCGTTTTATACTTAATATAATCGACTTCATTGACATTTAGCAGATAGTCATCACTTTCTTTTTCGATGGAATCAACTATCGATGCTTTTTTTTGTTCAAGATAATCTCGCAACTCTACTTCCGCAAATATTTGAATACTATACCTGTTCATCATAATTTACTCCAATAAGGTATTTTATACTCAATCCAATTCCCCACGTTCTGACATCGTATCCAGAGTTAGGATAGACGCACCATAGTCCCTGAAAGATTTTTCTTTTGGAGATGCTTCTTTAAGATGTGATGGTCTGTCGCTGTATGGCTGAACAATCACACTACCTGACTGTCTGGCTATTTTAGAGAATAACAGCTTCGCCCGAATAACCTCATAACTGTAACCTCTGCCCATGCGGTTTGCCGCCTTCATAACTCCGTTCATGGCTTCTGTGTAGCCATTCGTAATAGGGCAGTCAAAATAGTTAAAAATGTCCTCATAGTGGCTATCCACTATTTTGATGACAGTATTAAACTCTGGGCTGAATTTCAGCGGTATAGCATCTTTCCATTCTTTATATGCCGCCTCTCCGGAAGCTCTGTCTGGGAACTCATATATATTGAAAAAAGTTTCCTTCAGATCATAAGCTAAAGCCAGTTCCGGATAATTTTCTCTGATATATTCAACAACCTCATGGTCATATTCCGATTTGCTTTTACTGCCTTTAAGCAGTGACCAGCGAATGTTCTTTTTGACCTTAAGCCGCTCTGAATGAGATAGTTCGCTCTGAAGCTTTTTTCTGATTTGCTCCATAGCGTTTGAAGCCATTCTTACAACATGAAATCTGTCAATTACAAGCTTTGCTTGTGGAATCTGCTCTGAAATGAGAACCTTGTATGGTTCCCACATATCCGCACAAACCCATTCAATATTGTCTTTATCCTTCAGCTTCTCAAAATACTGACGCATACTTGCCAGCTTCCTGTTGTCATGGATATCGAAAAGAGTATTCATCTCAAGGTTAACCATTACAGCTCTGTAACCGCCCGAAATCATTACTTCATCAAGACCAAGCAGCCTTGGGGTTTCCCTGTATACAGAAGTTTCCAGATCTTCTGTATAATCTAAGGCGATTGCTTTAATGGTATTCACTGCAAGTCCGGTTTCGTTTGCTAGTAATGTAAAGGTGTTGTTAAAGCACCTTGCCTGAACGAATTCTATTAACCGCTTTGTTACAACTCGCTTTTCATCAAGAGATGGTATATTGGGTACAATAACGGTTCCGCATGATTGACAGCGGTATCTCTGCCGTTCTATCTCTACTTTTACAGGCATCCCATGCATAGGGGTGTCAGCATAAACATGTGTACGTTTACCGTGTTTATATACAGGTTTTGAACCGCATCCGGAACAGGACTCCGGCTCCGAAACATTAGACTCCGCAAGTATAAGGAGAATATCATCTTCTATCCGCTGCCCTATGGGGTTAACACCTTTTAACTGTAGTAAATCAATCATTGGTCTTCATCCCTTGCTTCTGTTATCAGTCCGGCAACAGCATCACTCTTTAAAAGTTCGTAGACAACAGATAAGAAGGTGTTGCGTGTAAATTCATCACTCAGAAGACGTTTTGCCATCGCCTGATGAGAGCCAAGAGCTCCCACAATAGCTTTTGTGGCTTCGGCTGGCAGATCAGCTTTCATAGCCTGTTCTCTGCTGTTGTTTTTAACCTGAGCCATGACTTTCTTATTGTCTCTGAGTTTCTCGCTGACATGAACCGCAAAGGCCACCTTGTCTTTATCGGTGATATCCTTACCGAATACATCATTGAGCATTTTGATCAGCTCCTGAAGGTATGCTCTTTCCCTGTCTCTCGGATCACGCCCACCAGTACCTTTTGCGGGTTCAAGCAGAGGTTTGTCTGCGGCATCAAGTCGTGTATCAACTGAGCCCGTGTCTGTCATTTTGAAATGGGTAAGCTGTAGACCGTTCAGGTCAACCTGCTCTGGAGCTATACCTTTGAGTCTCTTGCTCAACAATTTTGCGTATGAAGCAAAAGACTCTATAGAAGCATCTCCGAACTCCACCAACTGAGCTACATACTCATAGATATTTACAAACTTGG
Organism: Denitrovibrio acetiphilus DSM 12809; assembly: GCF_000025725.1. Classification (GTDB taxonomy): domain Bacteria; phylum Chrysiogenota; class Deferribacteres; order Deferribacterales; family Geovibrionaceae; genus Denitrovibrio; species Denitrovibrio acetiphilus. Next base: position 1,521,626 of record NC_013943.1, on the reverse strand, counting down.
TTAAGCCCTCACTGAAGATTAAGAGCTCGTCACGGGCTTTTGTATACTCAGACCTTCTGGCATCCGCTTTCTTTGTTCCTGCCTCATCTTGCTTGCTCTTAGCCAGCAGAAATTCTTTTTCAGAAACTTCAATTGCGTTGTTCAGCATCTTCATGCGCCCGTTAAAACGGTCTGTTGCCGGTTGTGTAAGTGAATAAAGCTTCTCATGTGTTACTTTAGCTGAGGTTATAGCAATACCGAACTGGCGAACCTCTTCAGCTTCAAACATCTGCATACCGTCAAGACGCTCCTTCATATCATATACGATATTAGGATCCTGCACATTTGCCACATCTGCACTTTTGTAATATGTCTTAAAGGCCTCAACTATCTCATCCGGCTTGTTGGCAAAATCTATAACATATGTCTTGTCTTTACCCGCATAGGTTCTGTTCAGGCGTGAAAGAGTCTGTACTGCCTCCACACCGGATATCTTTTTATCCAGATACATTGCAACAAGCTTCGGCTGGTCGAAACCAGTTTGAAACTTATTTGCAACAAGCATTACCTGATATTCACGAGTATCAAAAACCTTACGAAGATCACGCCCCCTGGTATCAGGATTCATATTATCTTCAGTAAATGATTGGTCGTCAGGAAAGTGGTTAAAGTCATCATTGATATCTTTCCCAAGTATCTGGCCGGAAAAGGCCACTAGAGAGCGTATGCCGACATACCCCTTTTTTTCAACATACTTATCAAAAGCTAGCTTATATTTCACTGCTGCCGCCCTTGAGCTGGTCACAACCATCGCCTTCGCCTGACCGTTCAGGAGCATAGCTACACTGCTATAAAAGTGCTCAACAATAAACTCCACCTTCTGAGATACATTTGTCGGGTGCAGGGACACCCATCTTGCCAAAGCTCTCTTGGCATATTTAGCATCAACTCTTGTCTCATCCTTTACGAATTTCTCGCCAATCCGGAATGCTGTGTCGTAATGGGTATAGTTCTGCAGAACATCGAGTATAAATCCTTCCTCAATGGCCTGCTGCATAGTATATGTATGGAATGGGACCGGAGGATTATCTTTTGAAAGCGGCTTGGATGGATCCATAGGTCTGCCGAATAATGAGAGCGTGGAATGTTTCGGAGTTGCGGTGAAAGCGAAGTGGCTTACATTCTTAGGCATACCACGCACTTTCTGAATCATCTCAAGTATCTCATCAGATGTCATAGAAGCCATATCAGCCTTTGAATTCAGAGCCAGTACCTGTCTCAGCTTCTGAGCTGTGCTTCCTGTCTGGGAGTTATGGGCTTCATCCATAATGACAGCGAATCTTTTATCCTGAAGGCTCTGCTCTGTCAAAATTGCTTCCATAGCATATGGGAAAGTTTGTATTGTTACCACAATGATAGGTGTGCCAGTCATAAGTGCATTTGCTAGCTGTTGGCTTTTGGAAAGGCTTGATGCCTCTCTGTCCACAGCATGAACAACACCGTATTGGTGTTCAATCTGGCTGATGGCTTCCTGTAGTTGGGCATCGAGAACCGTTCTGTCAGTAACAACGATAACAGAGTTGAAGTATGATGCTCCGCTTGCATACCTGAGTCTTATAAGCTCGTGGGATATCCACGAGATAGTATTTGTCTTGCCCGAACCGGCACTATGCTGAATAAGATACTGATGACCGGCTTCTTCCACCTTTACTGCGTCTATAACTTTAGTTACAGATTCCCACTGATGATAGCGTGGAAATATCATTGTCTCTTTGAAGCGTATCTCTCCGGAAGCGGTCTCATACTCCTTTTTCTCTATCAATACAAATCTATGAAATATTCTAAGCCAGTTGTCTTTCTGTAATATCCTTTCCCACATGTAGCTGACAGGGTAGCTATTCTCGGCAGATGGCGGATTACCTGCAGCTCCGTCATTCCCCTGATTAAACGGCAGGAAATATGTCGCCTCACCGTCAAGCTTGGTCGCCATATATACCTCAGAGTCTGACATTGCGAAGTGAACGATAGCTCCTCTTTTGAAGGCAAGAAGCGGTTCCAGTCTGCCTGATGAAGAGCTTTTTGGCTTCCTGTCCTGTTTGTACTGTGCCTTTGCAGCCTCAACAGACTGGGTAAAATCAGTCTTAAGCTCAAAAGTAGCCACAGGGATACCGTTTATAAAAGCCACAAGATCTATAGCGTTTTCGTTATCAAGGGAATATCTGACCTGTCTCACAATGCGGAGGCGGTTCTGATTATATCGTTTTACTGAAGTTTCGTTTCTGTCGTCTTCCGGCATGGTCTGGCTCATCTGGATAGTGCCGCCTCCTGCCATTCCAAAACCTCTTCTAAGGACATTTATTGTCCCACCTGTTTTAGACTCCAGAGACTTCACGAGCCTGTCAAGCACAGCAGGTTCAGTATCACTGCCGTGAATCCGGATAAGCTTTTCCCATGTTTCAGGCTGGCTATCCTGTATCCATGCAAGGACATCAGGGTAATATAGAGCCCTGCCACGATCATATTCTGTATGCTTGCCAACTTCCCAGCCAGATGAGGTCAGTTGGTCTACTATGTAGTCTTCAAAGTGTATTTCTCTGTGAGCGGTAGACATTAGGCTTCCTCCCTGACATCTATTTTACCGGTAACCGCAGCGGTTATCAGTGCGGATCGTTTTTCTTTCAGCAGGCTTATGCTTTCTTCAGTTTTGGAAATTAGAGAGTCTATTAGGATTGTCTCACTGCTTATGTATTCAGCAATGGCTTGTTGCTCTTCATATGGAGGAACAGGGAAGGACAATTCCTTAAACTCATCTGTAGGTAAACGCCAGCGTCCCAACTGTGCACTTCCATGCCCATAATTAAAGAAGATTTTTTCCTTATATCCTCTTTGCATATGGTAAAGATAGTATTGTGGATTACAGTTTTGAGCTGACAATCTGAATACTCTGTAATCAGGACTCGTTACTCCATCAAATTGCGATATATCAACATATCCTGTAAGTAAGTCCATATGGTTCATAGCAAAGTCGCCAACTTTAACTATTTGGTACTTTGTGTAGTCCATAGAAAGCTGTCCTTCTCCGGATTCAATATCCTTAACTTTTATACCTGTTTGCGTGATAGACAGGACATCGTGACCTAAAAACCCAGCAATACGCTTTTCTATTGTGAATAGATATTTTGCTTTCACTATGTCCCAATGTTCAGGTACTTCTCCCAGCCACTCAACGCCTGAGTCTTTCATCTTCACATCTGGGTTCATGCCTTTTGTGACAGCATGAGTAATGAGAGCAGTACGCTTTTCATCTAGCTTTTCTATCAGTTTCTTCTTTTTATCAATCAGTTCATCTATCTGAGCAGTTTTTTTATCTAGATATTTCAAAATAATACTTTGCTCTTTCAATGGGGGAAGTATAAAAATAAGATTCTTAATGATCGTCGAATTCAACCCATGCATTATAGAGCCCTTGCCCATTAACCTTATCTGATGTTCAATATATGCAGAGTCATTTATAAGATACTTACAAAACCGGCTTAACAAACACTTGTTAACACGAAGCCTAATAAGGTGAGAATCTATAATCCCTTGATTGATCTTTTCTGGAGTGACCTGACATCTGCCAGCAGTCCCCATCATAGTCACTAAAATATCACCAGGTAGAGTTTCATATACTTCTAACTCACAAAATAATTCTTCAGATACGAAACGATGACCAAGGTCAAAGTTGTTTTTAATTATATTTTCTTGTCCATATACTTTTATTCCTTCATCACTAAGCAATTCTGCTTTTATTTGACTGCCAAAAGGACCAATTTTTAAACCCTCAAAACCAGCTCTCAGCTGAAACTTAAACCTTTCTATTGCCCAATGCTCAGGAATTTCTCCAAGCCACTCAATACCACTGTCTTTATATGACGGATATGCTTTATAGCTCATTTCTTTTTTCCCTGCTCTAAGCCTTTCTGGAGGGTTTCAAGCTCCTGAAGGTCTTTTGCATCTTCTTCCTGAGCTTCAGCTATTTTCCGCTTCTTATCAAAATCCTCAAAACGCTCATGAGCTATACGTTTCATCTGCTCTTTGCTGATAGAACCCGCACCCTGTAAAATAGGCTTCTCATTAAATTCAAGCATCCTGTCCACGTTGCTCCGCCAGTAATCAAGGGTAAGCTGTTTTCTGTCTTTTACTCTCAGTTCTGCCTGCTCCAGAAATATCACCACAAGCCTGTTAAGAGAGTCTATTTCATCGGATGTAAGGTAGTTTTTAGCTGTTATCACGTCACTCTTGCGGACTCGGCTGCCTTCCCATGATGTAAGGTTCATATTCGGCATGTTTGAGTCAGAGCGTTTAACGATTAACTCCGCTGCCGTATAGCCTGTAACAGCATAAAGAAGCTTATTCTGCACTTCTGCAAAGAAAGTCTGGCTCGCTTGCTGGCTGTCTTTATAATCAATACTGAGTGCAAAGAGGTCACGAACCTTCTGATAAAACCTTTTTTCTGAGGCCCGTATCTCACGGATGCGCTCAAGGAGCTCATCAAAGTAATCCCATCCTCCGGGATTCTTAAGCCTCTCGTCATTCATCACAAAGCCTTTGACGATATATTCTTTAAGCTGCTTGGTTGCCCATATGCGGAAACGTGTGGCTATCATGCTCTTTACACGGTATCCGACAGATATAATCACATCGAGGTTGTAATGAGTTACAGTCCTTTTAACTTGCCTGTCACCTTCCTGACGAACTACCGAGAAATCCTCGGTAGTTGCTTGTGGTTCAAGCTCTCCTTCTTCATAGATGTTTTTCAAGTGTAGAGAGATATTATCCTTTGAGCACTGAAAGAGGTTTGCCATGTCACTTTGAGTAAGCCAAAGTGTCTCATCTTCCATCAGCACATCAAGCTGAAGCTTCCCGTCATCTGTTTCGTAAATGATTATTTCGCCTTTGCTGTTCATCTTGTCACCTTTTTCAGGAGCTCTGCGATGGCGTTTTCAACAGCTTCAAGGTCAGCATCTATATCTTCCAGCGATCTTGGCGGTACATACTCATAGAAATATCGGTTAAAGTTTATTTCGTACCCAACAATGCCCACTAAACCATCTTTATGATCTTTTTTAGCGGTATCTATCCATGCGTCCGGCACATGAGGTATAACTTCTCTTTCAAAATATTCATCAATATCTTCGCCCAGTGGCACGTTTTCGTAATCACGCAGGTCAGGATCAGGTAAAGGGTTGCCTTTTGCGTCACATATCACCTTTGCATCAGGGTAATGTTTCCCAAAAAACTTGCAGATATTTTTGATTAATGCGGCACTCGGCTTCTTTATTCCGGCAGCTTTAAGGAAGCTGTCAATATCCAGATATTCACCGGAAACTTTGGATAACTCATCAACATATTCAGCGTTCTTACTGTTTGCCCATGACTCAATATTCTCAGGTGTTACGGAGAATTTAAGCTGGAGAGGTCTTTCGACTGTAATGCGTCTGTAACCAAACTGTTCAGTCTCAAATATCTTGCTGACATCACTTTCTTCAAAAGCATCATGAATTCTCGCTGTCTCAGTGATCTGTTCATCATTCAGCCATTTGCGCTTACTGCCAAGATTTTTACGCATAGGAGTGGATATCTTACTTGCGTCAATTAACTGTACCAGCCCCTTTCTATGCTCTTCTTTATTTGTAGAAAGTACCCATATATATGTGCTGATACCTGTGTTGTAGAACATATCAGTCGGCAGAGCAACAAGAGCTTCAAGCCAGTCATTCTCAAGTATCCACCTGCGGATCTCCGACTCTCCAGAACCTGCTCCGCCATTAAACAAAGGGGAGCCAGAAAGGACTATCCCTATTCGTGTCCCGCCTTCCTCTGGTGGCTTACGTTTGGAAAGCAGGTGAAGCAGGAACAGCATAGAGCCGTCACTTACTCTCGGAAGTCCTGGGCCGAACCTTCCGGCATAGCCTTTTACTCTGTGCTCATCGTTAACAGGCTTCTGAACCTTCTTCCAGTCCACACCGAAAGGCGGATTCGCAAGACAATAGTTGAAAGTTTCTCCCGACAGAAGGTCATTTGAAAGAGTGTTCCCAAACTTTATATTGCGGGTGTCATAGCCTTGGATAAGTTTGTCGGCTACACAGATAGCATGAGTCTCAGGGTTAAGCTCCTGAGCATAGGGAATGATAGTAGCGTTAGTGTTCCACTCTCCCACGAGCTCAATACCGGACGAAAGAAAGCCTCCTGTTCCGGCAGCACAGTCATAAATTGTACGCACAATGCCTTCACCGCTTAATGCTTCCTGATCTGTAGAGAAAACAAGTGTTGTAGCCAGACGCACAACATCTCTTGGAGTGTAAAACTCTCCGGCAGTGTCATTTGACGCTTCAGCAAACTTGCGAATCAGGTGTTCAAAAACTAAGCCCATCTCATAGTTGGAAACAACTGACGGATGAAGCTCTAAATCTTTAAATTCGTTTGATACAAGATACAAGAGATTTGCTTCTTCAAGTTTACCAATCCAGCTGCTGAATGAAAACTGTTCAAATACCTGACGGACATTTGAGGAGAACTTACTTATATAGTCTTCGAGGTTTTGCTTGGTATTTGTTGCTCCCAAAGTAGAGAGAGTAAATTTTGAGGTAGTATAGAATGTACACCCAGCTATTCCTGGGAGAATCAAGTCGAGGTCAAGTCCCTGATCTTTAACTGCTTCATATTGTTCCAGCACAGATTCCCTAGTGGGCTCAAGAACACATTCAAGTCTTCTGAGCACCATAAACGGCAGAATAATTCGTCCGTATTCAGCTTGTTTGAAATCGCCTAACAGAAGGTCAGCTACTGACCATATTTTATTCGCAAATGTTTGTTGATCCATTTTTCACTCCACCCTAGATTGCATAGTACAGACTATACAATATGTGGAACAAAATCAACCCCAATATGCACAGAAGAATTATCTATATTATTTGCTTGTAATAATTCAATTCAACCCTCAAATGCAAATAGCCTATAAATCACTGGTGAAAAACGGTCGGATTCATTGAATAATATTGGGTCTCCGACTTTGTATGTGTGAAGTCCCCAAGTAAAAGCTTGTTGAGGGTTCGCTTCTTGTAAAAATCGATTAATGTTATTAATTCCATAAAGACCATCATAATTAAGGCATAGAATTATTTCATCTTGTTCAATTGGTTCAAACACCGAAGCGTTAAGTGTCGATGAGTATTGATTTCTGACAATTGATTCTTTTATGCAGTCATCCATACTACGCACTCTATCCCATAAAGTTTGTAATTCTTGATTGTGGCTTCTATATGGTTTTACGAGTTCACAAACTGAGGTTGGAGGTACAAAACCCTTTGCTGCGTTAAACCAGTTACCAAACCTTATTGCTTCTATTTGGTAGGTGTCTCCTACTAAAATAAGCAACTCAAATTTTGCTTTACTCAAAAGGTTTTTCATATCCGTGTTATTTACTGTACTACATTCATCTATGACCATGATATCGTATTTTGTGCGAACGCCACTCCTGTTTAAAAACTTTGCGATTGTCATAAAATCAGTGTCATCGTTTTGTAGGTTAACTCTACGTTTCATATTGTCTACAGCAGGATTAGTATTGGCCAAATACAGCTTACTTTGATTTATGAAAAAGTTAGAGATATGGTTTATTAAGGTAGATTTTCCCGTGCCTGCAGAGCCATAAATTAATGCTACTGATGAGTCTTGAAACATTTGTCTCAATGCAACTTTCTTTTCGTCACAATCCACTGGATGAATTGCTGATGCTAACCAGCTGTCAACAGAACTGGTATAGTTTTTTAGCCCCCTATTTGATAATTCAATGAGTTGCTCGATTATCTTAACGGTATCATGTTCATAACCTACTATAAAATAGTGCTTATTGCGCTCTTCTAGTTTACGTGCTTGGTGACGTGGGTTATGGTAAAGTCTCCCATTGAAAGTACTAACAAGCTGGTTTATTTCGCCAAATCGCTCAAGGTCTTTTTCAGGTGTATATAACTGTCCATGTGTCTCTGCATTCACAAGCACATAACGGGCAAGTACCTCATGCATTCTGTTCGTAGAGTCGATACAATCAAATAAATCATTTAATCGAGGGTTATGATGCAATAGCGACGTGCAAAAAGGCATTTGTTCAAAAGGTATGCACCCATAAGCGAGTTTCAACCCAGATAACCGTCTGTTTTCATCATCAATTTGATTAGCAATGATTTTGTTGTTCATATGATAAAGTACGTACCTGAGAATATTGCAGCCATTTCGATTATTAATAATAATTTCACGACAAAGATCGAATATATCAAACAAGTGACTTACTTTAGCATTTGACAGTGTAAGTATTCTGGAGCGTATTCTTTGGTAATGAGCATCGTCAAAAGACAGAAGTTCAACTAGATTAAAGCCAGTCTTGGTTAAATATTTCATTAAACCACGTGCTTCTGCTGATCCAGCATATGAAGCAAGCCTGGCTCCAAAGATATTTGAAAATCGTTCTATCTCAACTGGGCGGATTGCAACTTCCCAGTTGACTATAATAAATATAGGCATCTTTTTACCAAGAATACTAATCTTGTCTTTAATCACCCACATTTTAACAGCATAATATTTTGAGATATCAAGCGTGGTAAAAGCTATAATTCTGTCAAACTTGTAAGCGTCCCTCTTTTCTTACAGCAGATATTTAGAGTTTTCCGCTCTTTCAGCATACTCCTCTGGAGTCATTTTTCCCAGAGAATCATGCGGTCTTTCTGTATTGTATTCAACCATCCATCGATCAGCTTCTTCCCGAACTTCGCTTAAAGAGAAAAACAAATGCCTGTCCAATACCTCGTTCCTGAATGTACGATTAAACCTTTCCACATATGAATTCTGAAACGGCTTGCCTGGCTGTATGAACTCAAGCTCAACATCATGATACTCCGCCCAGTCAGCCAGTTTTACTGATATGAACTCAGGACCGTTGTCCATTCTGAGTTTAGCCGGATAACCTCTCCAAGAAGCTATCCTGTCAAGCACCCTGATAACTCTTGCTGCCGGAAGATTAAGGTCAACCTCAATGGCAAGAGCTTCCCGATTAAAGTCATCAACGACATTAAATGTCCTGTATTTCCTCCCGCAGTATAAGCTGTCGCTCATGAAATCTATAGACCAGCACTGGTTGATGGATTCAGGCACACTGATAGGCAGAGGATTTCTACTTGGAAGCCTTCTCTTGGCCTTACGGCGCATGTTGAGCTTCAAAAGGCAATAAACCCTATGAACTCTCTTATGATTCCATTTATGTCCAAGCCGACGGATAATGGCAAACAGCTTTCCGAAGCCATATCCCGGATATTTCTCACATAGTTCAAGCAAAACAGCGATAACATGATTATCTCTGTCTACATCCGGCTGATAGTAATAAACCGGACGGCTTATGCTGACTGTACGGCAAGCATGACTGACGCTCATGCCGTATATTGCTCTACAGTAGTCTGCTAAACTACGCTTCTCCGACGGCTTTAAAGCTTTTTTGAGAGAATATCCTTCAGGGCTGTATTCTCTAGGCTAAGATCAGCAAACATCTGCTTCAGTTTGCGATTCTCCTCTTCTAGCTCTTTTAATCTCTTGATGTCTGAGGCTTCCATGCCTCCGTATTTGGACTTCCAGTTGTAATAGGTGGCGTCACTGATGCCGTGCTCTCGACAAATGTCTTTAACCTGTCTGCCGGACTCGGCTTCTTTGAGTATTTTTACGATCTGAGTTTCTGAAAATCGACTGCGTTTCATTAAGTCCTCCTGTTATTAATCTACAGGAAAACTCTAATTTTAAACTGTAAAATTTTTAGGGATGCTTACACCTTGTTCTGCTGGCATCTTTGATGACTATTGTAGGTTTCATATTTGCACTGATCGGGGCGCAGATGCTTCTTGAGCTTTACGCTGGAAAGATAGCGTCATACTTTATAACAGCATTGATAGCTTTTGCTGTTACTGCTGTTGTCTCCGTTCTGGCCGCTAAAAAAGCGGGCAGCGGACGTTATTAGGACCTTATATGTTAACCAGCCGAAGACTTAAAACTGAAAAAAGGGTAAATCTGAGGGTGGCCAAGGCTAAAGTAAAGCTTCAGGACCCCTCACATTATATTATGGACTCAGTTAGAATTTTGAACGAGAAAGGGGTAAAAAGCGGGTCTGCCTATATTCTGGGAACCTGCCTTTTATTCCCTTTAATTCTGAAATTCTTTCAGGATATGGGTTCAGATACCAAGTGAAAAACCGGTTCCGGATTATACCACTCAGTAAAGGCTTAGAAATCCCTCACCGTAAAGATATACCTTCTTATATTCCCTTTAAATGCGGGGTAAGTATCACCGCTGTCCAGGGACTCCAGAATCTGGTAAGTCTCCCACGATATGCTCAGAAGGGAGAGAAGCCCTTCTTTTATTTCACAGTCTGAGTTGATAATTCTTTCCGCTTTTTTAAGACCTTGAATTACCCTTAGTTTTGTAGAGACTTCTGAGTTATAAATTATAACTCAAGTTTCGCACCTTTGAAACATCAGATTCTGTATTGAAAGCCTTACCATTTCCTGTATTCCAGCCAATTTATTCATAAAAACTGTAAATGTTTCCTTTGCTCCATCAATTATTGATAATAATCGGTTTATGAATTTTTCCATAAACGCCAGAATATTCAGTTCTTCGACCTCATAACGCAGACCCTCATACAGACTGCCTTTGTGACGGAAATCACCATTTATCCGTTCCATATAGCTCAGGATGATAAACCTAACGAGCGATAGTGTTAGGAAGCAAATAGTAGCCTCAAAGGTTCTGGATTGATTTTTCCCAAAGAAAAGCTTGCTCTTGGCATCTTTAAACAACACTTCTACTGCCCAACGCTGACCATAGGTTTCAATTATTTTTGCCGATGTCAAAGATGTATCCGTAGACAGTAGAATAATAGGCTTCTTTGATTTACTTTTCTCAGATGGCTGACAGAAGACCAGCTTAACCAGAGTTGAACCGAAAAAAGCATTGATGGAAGATACAGACACCCGATCTTTGCCAATTGTTACTGTTGCCTTAATCAAATCTGGAACAACACATTCCCATAAGCGTTTGGTTGAGTATACCTTGCCATTTACAGCAACAGTCAATGTCGGTGTAGTTTTAAGCATGGCAATCACGTCATAGCCTATCTCATTATAAATTGACGACACCAGCCTCGGCATACAGTACCAGCTGTCAAACAGAACAGCCCCAGCATCCAGACCCTTCTGTTTCGCCCGTTTAAGCATTTCCTTTACCAGTGTTGGTTTGTCTTTTACTGCTTCCTGTCGACGATGCCACGCCAGCATCCGCTTATCCATTTCAATTTCTGTCGATTGTTTGAATACTTTTCTGCTGCTTCGCTGCAAAGCAAAATCTACAGGGACAAATGACGCACGATCACTCCAGCCAAGCACAACAGCACTGAAGCCTTTCACGCTTTTACCTTTGCTATGGTCAAACACCCATGATACTTCTTCTATCTTTTTGCCGGCTTTCTGAATTACTGTGTCATCAATTACAAGAACACGCTGCTGCCAGCTGCTGAATGATTTGAAATATCTGATCACATTAAGCGATATATCCATCATAAAACGCCGCCAATTGATACTTGTACGTGTACTTAAACGATAAAAAACATCTTTACCGCCTAAATCAAATAGACTGTTCCGGCAATGGGAAACAAAATGATGAACGCTTTTGCCGAGAAAAGTCAGAAAAACTAAAGCCACAAGAATCGAAAATGGCTCAACGCCCTGATTCTTTGAAATACCGCACCTATAGGCAATTGTACGAAGCTGCAAAGCCTTCATCACTCGGAGTATCTCAAATTCTTTCCATAATGCCGCTTGTATTTCAGACTGCCATGATTTATTCTCAAGCATAGAAAAAGTCTCCTTGATGTAATTGTTCTTTGAAAATCAATATACCATTTATGGGAGACTTTTTCTATTGTTATCCTAGCTATAACAACAAGTTATCGCACTATATCAAGATGCGAAACTTGAGATATTAAGTTAACTATAATAGCAAAAAATCATAAGCTTTATGCCATGATGGATAACCTTGCTCTTGTTGATATTTTTAATGTGCAGAAGGGTTAAATGATAGATTTACATACCCATTCAACCTTTTCAGACGGCACAATGCATCCGGAAAAGCTGGTCAGCTATGCTGAAAAGCGAGGAGTTGAAGTGTTGGCTCTTACCGATCATGATACTGTTGACGGTCTGGAGAGCTTCCTTTCTATTGATTCTTCTGTTAAACGTGTCACAGGGGTAGAGATCAGTGTGGTTTACGATCCTGGAACATTTCATCTTGTCGGGTTGTTTGTTGACCATAAAAATATCGCTTTATTAAAAACACTGCAAAAGCTTAAGGATGCACGACGGAGAAGAAATGACCGCCTTATGGAGCTGGTAAGCGGGCTCATAGGGGGCAAGGTTACCGAGGATGATATCAGTCCTGAAAAAGATGGAGAGCTGGGAAGACCTCATATCGCTCAGTTTCTTGTTGCGCAAGGTTTTGCGGGCAGCATGAATGAAGCTTTTGATAAATATCTGGGCAAAGACGGCAGCTTGTATCTGCCTAAGGACAGGCTTGAGTTTTCTGAGGCGATAGATGTTATACATGAAGCTGGAGGTATAGCCATTCTTGCTCATCCTATGACTTTAGGGGTGGATGAGAAATATTTTTCCCCTTTTCTAAAATATCTCAAAGGTATGGGGCTTGATGGTCACGAAGTTTGGTGCTCTGACACCCCTGCCGACAAGTACGAAATGTTTTACGATATCGCAAAAGAGCACGGTATGCTTATTTCCGGAGGGAGTGACTTCCACGGAGACAATAAACTTAGTGTCGGGCTTGGAACAGGGAAGGGTGATTTAAATATTCCCTACAGTATTTATAAACAGCTTGAGTCTGCTGTTAGATAAGCCTACAGGTAATCAAATATTTCCATATGATTTTTTAGTATACGGCTTTCTTCCAGCTCGCCTCCGTATGCTAAAAAATCAACATCCGCTGCCTTTGCAGCATAATAATCTGTGAATGAATCACCGACGAAAAGCAGGTTCTCTTTCGCTGTCTGGTATTTTTCTATAATTTTATATAATCCTTCAGGATCTGGCTTTGGTTTTGCTACATCATTGGCAGTAACAGTATATGCGAAAAAATTTCCCATATCGAAATGATCGAAAAGATATTGCGTGGAAATACCTCTGTTTGTGCATACTGTGACAGTGTGACCCTCGGTCTGAAGTTTTTCAAGAGTGTCGTATATTTGAGGCGAAGGTTCCATAAGCGGGATAAAATCCCTGAAATTAGTATTTGCCGCAAATGTAAGCATCTCATCAGAAATCTGTTCGCTGCTGGCAAAAGCTCGGATAATTTCCCTGCTTGTGCTCATCATAGCAAGGCGCATGCTGGATTCAACTGTCCAGTCGATGCGCTCCAGACCGAACTTGTCGAATACATGGTTATAATAGCCAATAATGGCTTTTGTGCTGTTAAAAAGGACACCGTCGCAGTCGTAAACAAGTATTTTTTTCATAGTTTTTGGTTGTAGTACATTTTCGACATTGTGGCAATTTTTTTCTCATGAAAGCTTATAAATAGTCGATATGATGAGAACTATAGGAGGGTTGAAGATGGCTGGTATACAGGTTGGGGGGATAGTCTCCGGTATGGATACTAACGCTCTCGTCGAGCAGCTTATGCAGCAGGCACAGGTGCCGGTAGATAAGCTTTACGGCGAACTGAGCTACAAAGGGCTGGAAGAGGAAGTTTATGAAAATGTGGATAATATGCTTGGAAATCTCACATCGGATTTACTCACTTTGCGCCTTGAGTCAACTTTTAAAACCAAAACAACAACCTCTACCAATGAAGGTGTAGCAACAGCGACAGCAACCACTGACGCTGCTGTTGGAACCCATACTCTCCAGGTTGACCAGCTCGCGAATAACTCAACCGCCACAAGTGCCTATACACGGTTTGCCCTTTCTAAGACCGGAGCGAATGTTACCGGGGTAAAGGGACTCTCTGCTGATTATTTGCAGGGTGTAAGCAAAACAACAATACAGGCCGACGGAACGGATTATCTGGCAACTACAGAGATGACTCTGGATGGTTTGGGCAGGGTGGCAAAATCTTCCGGTGCAACAATAGACAGCGGCAGTGTAGACAATTATGGCAGGCTGCTCACAGATTTCGACGGAGATTTTACTATCGGTTATACAGATAGCGATGGTAACGCCCAGACGCTGACTATAAATGAAACATTCGGCAGCACTGATGTCGATATTGATCAAGCTGAAAGCATTAACGATGTTGCAGCAAGACTTGAGTTCTACCTTAACGAGGGTATGAACGATTCTATGGGGACAAATGCAGTTCAGTATCTTGCTGTGAGAGCTCAATACGACTCTGACGCTGATACATGGAACATGGCAATGTACGAAACAACCGTTGATGATTATAATATTTCTGTGTTCGGGACTGATGCCGGAACTCTCCGGGATGAACTCGGTTTCGCTGAATCATATACACCGACTACAAGTACAACGGGCACATTAACAAAATATCATATTGCAGATACACTTGAGAACTTACAGGATGAAGTTTTTAGCGCTGTTTCAGGGGTAGTTGCAGGAGCAACTTTTACTCTTTCCGGAACTCTGACTGAAGGGTCTTTTACTATCGCTCAAGACAGCACCCTTAAAGTAGGCTCGGCGACATATACTTCCTATACCAGCTCACAGGTGTCAGGAGGGGCGGGGCTCGATGTCAGCACTTCAGGGCTTGAAAACGCAGGGTTTACAAAAACTATCAGTGACAGTGCTAACGGTTATTTTACTATTAACGATGTTAAAATTGAAATTGAAGATTATTCTAAGCTGTCGGTAAATGATTTGCTTGGTAAAATAAACGGCTCGGGAGCAGGTGTTACAGCAAGTTATGACAGTGTAACAGATACGTTTAATATTCGTTCAAACACAACAGGCAGCAGCTCTGTAAGTCTCGGAGCATATGGCGATACCAGTAATCTTCTCAGTGTTATGAATCTGTCGGGTTCATCGGACAGAACATTTACCCAGGGAACAACTTCAGGCAGTATAAGTACCAGCTCTGATTTACTGAATGCGGGTCTAACTGTTCTACCAACTTCCGGGACTTTTACCATAAATGGCGTATCTATATATGTAGATGCAGGCACAGATACCATTCAGGATGTGATTGAAAAAGTGAATAACTCCGGTGCCGGTGTTACAATGGCTTATGACACCACTTCCGATAAGGTTACTCTTCGTTCTGACGGGATAGAGCCTATTGAGGTCGGCGGACCGAATGATTCAAGCAATTTACTTAAAGCTTTCAACCTGACAGATAATCCTATTGTTTCGAAAAGTATCGGAACAACTGGTCAGAAAGCTATTCTTACGGTTGATGGGCAAACATATGTCAGAGAATCTAATACTGTAAGTGATATCCTTAATGGCGTGACCTTTACATTGAATAGCGCAAGTGCAACTCCAACTACTATTGACGTCAGTGTCGATACTGATAAGGCTGTGGATGCGTTTGCGACCTTTATTGCTCACTACAATGAAGTTATGCAAATGCTTGATATTCCGTCATATGATTCTGATGATAAAGATGATTATATGGGATACCTTACCGATACTGACAAAGAGAGCATGACTGATGATGATATTTCTGAATATATGGAAAACTATGAAAAATATAACAAGTATGATATCATAAGGAGAAGTTCAGAGCTTAAGAATATGGACAACACGCTTCGTAGTATGTTTTTTTCAGTACGTACAGGCGTTTCCGGTTCCATAAATGATATGTCGGATATTGGGATAGAGGTTGCTGGTGATGATATTACTGAACAAACAAAAGGCTATCTTGTATCAATGTCCACTGATCATGACGAGATAGTTGAAGCATTGAAAGAGAATGCAGATTTTCTGACTGCCCTGACTGACAAGCCTGATGAGGTTTATACATTTTTTGCTCAGTCGTCAGACTTAGACGAAACCGACGCAAATTATAACAATGAGATTGGGTGGTCAAGATATCTTTCCAAAATGATAGATGAACGTTATACTAGTGATACGGGGATGATAGGTGCTA
The DNA here is from genome assembly GCF_000025725.1 of Denitrovibrio acetiphilus DSM 12809. Classification (GTDB taxonomy): domain Bacteria; phylum Chrysiogenota; class Deferribacteres; order Deferribacterales; family Geovibrionaceae; genus Denitrovibrio; species Denitrovibrio acetiphilus. The sequence continues at coordinate 1,505,459 of NC_013943.1, read as the reverse complement.
AGCTGGGAACGAGCGGCACGATCTATTCTGAAATGTCACGACTGGAAAGCAGAATTGAAACTCAGGAAGAAAGAGTTGAGAGCCAGCTGGAGAGATACTGGGCACAGTTTACTGCAATGGAACAGGCTATATCTGATGCTCAGGCAAGTGCCAACAGTTTTACCAGTGCTTCTTCAAGCAGTTAATATTAACGAAAGGAGTCGTTTATATGCAGAGTCCGTACAAAAACTACATCAAACAGGAAGTTGAGGGTGCCACAAAAGGAAAGTTAGTACTTCTCATGTATGATGGCGCAATTAAATTTTTACGTGTGGCAGTTAAAGCGGTTAACGAGAATAACATTCCGGATGCCCACAATAACATCATGAAAGCTCAGAATATCATTTACGAGCTGATGTCAACTTTAAACATGGAAGCTGGCGATGTTGCTAAAAATCTTATGAGACTTTATGATTTCATGATATGGCAGCTCGTTGAAGCAAACAAAGAGAAAGATAATACTAAAATTGAAAGTGTTATCAAGCTTATGAGCTCTCTTAGAGAGGCATGGAAAGAAGTTGTTCAAAAAGAAGAGGGATCCGTTAAGCAGGAGCCGGAAGAGACTAAATCAATAAACTTTGCCGGATAAAAATATGGTAATAAACAACGAAAGCTCTGTCATAAATTTGCGGGATAAACTCGCAACTATCGACAGAAAAAAAACACAATCTGATAGTTCTCAGGTTTCTAAAGATGGTAAGCAGTCTGAGAAAACCACGGATAATGAAAAGCAGTATATTACTGACATTATCGGTATTCGGAATGAAAACAGACTGGCCGCTTCATCAGGTACAAACATTCAGTCAGACGAAGAGGCATTTGATATGCTTGAAGATCTGAAAAAACAGTTTGCCGACGACTCTGAGAATGCAATCAACGCTCATAAGAAAGCTGATCCCGATGCTGTGATGCAGTTTTACCCTTTCGAATAGGAAGTAAAATAACAGCAGCCGGAACTCTTCTATATTGAGATTTATATTATTAATCTATACAGTGTAACTATGTGCAAAAATGATTTCAGACAACTTTACAGTATGTTTACCAAAAAAGCAGAAGCTGTTATAAATGCTGAAGAGCATGAGAATCTTATAAAGAATTATGATTCTTATAAGTCATGCATGAAACAGCTTACGCAGATATTGAAAGAAATTAACGATAAAGATGATTTGCGTGTAGAAATAGAATCAGTTGAAACACTTCATGGTAGGGTTATCGAAAGGCTTGTGAAAGAGAAAGAAGGACTTTTTAAAAATATACGCACTAAGATATGCCGCGAACATGTCCGCAAAAAATATAGTTCAAAAAGTCAGAAAGCATCCCTGATCAACAAAAAGTTTTAAAACAGGGATGCCTTTAAGTATTTCTAGTCAGCCTGGATAAGAAGTTCTTTGATCTCTTTGCCCGGCTTAAAGTAAGGTACGTTTTTAGAAGGTACTTCAACCTTATCTCCGGTCTTAGGGTTACGTCCGACTTTAGAATTCTTTTCTCTGATTTTAAAGCTTCCGAAACCTCTTATCTCTACTTTGTCGCCTGTTTTAAGGGCGTCTTTGATAGAGGAGAAAACACCATTTACGATGAATTCCACCTGCTTCTTAGTGAGTTCCTGATTCTGAGTCGAGATAACTTCGATGAGTTCTGATTTTGTCATAACCTTTATCTCCGTGCAAATGTCAATTAGTTAAAACATTTTTTTTATTTACACATTATATCTGATGTCATATAAGGTGTAAAGGGAATTTACCGGAAAAAATTAAGGAAAACATTAAGGAAAACATTTGTCATGTCAGGATTTATATATAAAGTTCTCAAATCAGGGCTCGGTATCTTCACGAGCAGGATATTCGGACTCATAAGAGATGTCGCTGTTGCCGGTTTTTTTGGAGCAAGCGGAGTGACCGATGCTTTCTTTGTCGCTTTTGCTATCCCGAATCTTTTCAGAGCTTTTTTTGCTGAAGGTGCCTTGTCTTCTGCATTTGTCCCTTTTTTAAGTGATAATATGTCTCTGAAGAGCAGGCAGGCAGCAGATAACTATCTTACCAGTCTTATTGTAGCTGTATCTGGAATGATTTGCGCCATTCTTTTTTTTACCACATTATTCCCAACTCAAATTGTAACCATGTTCATGCCCGGCTACGCTGATGACGCCGACCTCATAGCGAAAGCCGCATCAATGGTCGTTGTGCTTATGCCTTACCTGCTTTTTGTTACAATTTGCGCACTTCTTTCAGGTTACCTGAACCTGAAGGGCAGCTATTATATCCCAAGCTCGTCCACAGCCATTCTGAATATAGCAATGATTGTTGGCGCATGGATAGGCTTTCAGCGCGGTATCGACATAATGTATTTATGTTATGGTGTTTTTGCGGGTGGAGTATTGCAGCTTGTCTACGTCATGTCCTACGCTTTTTATAAAGGTTTCAGACCAAATCTTAAAGGCGGATACAGCCGTGATGTGAGAAAAACATTTTATCTTGTTATACCTTCGCTGGCAGGGGTGGGGATAAACCAGCTTAATTTTATGGTGGGGAGGATTCTTGCTTCATTCCTTACCGTTGGCAGTATTTCTTATCTCTATTATGCAAACAGACTTTTTCAGTTTCCGCTGGGGATGTTTGCTGTTGCTGTGGGCACAGTCACACTCACGGAGATCAGTAGGGCAAATACCGAGGGTGACCTTTCAAGGCGTAACAACCTTATTAATAAGGCTGTGAATGCTATTTTTATAATCATGCTTCCTGCTTCGACAGGGCTCATTGTCCTTGCTTATCCCATTATCGAAATAGTGTATGCAAGGATGAATTTCAGCCTGTCTGATGTTGGCGCAACGGCTTCCGCTTTGCAGATGTACACTGTAGGTCTCATGTTTTATTCTATGCTTAATGTTTTCAGCAGAGTTTTCCACTCAGAAAAAGATATGAAGACACCAGTAAAAGGTGCTTTTATTGCTCTTATTGCTAATATTGTATTTAACCTTATTCTTATTAAACCGATGGGGCACGCCGGCATAGCTCTGGCATCAGGTATTGCAGCAGGTATGAACTGTCTCTATCTTTATGTTAAAATGCGTGATTACAAATATGACTTTATGAAAAACATCAAACTTCTTATAAAAATCGCTATTGCCTGTTTTTTTATGGGCGGAGCAACATATTCACTCTTTCTTGCTGGATTAAACATTATTCCGGTTATACTTATAGGGTGTATAGTATATTTTGTTTCGCTGCGGCTGACAGGGATACATATCCGGAGTGCATTGAGATGAAAACAGTTGTTCAGAGAGTAAACAGTGCCTATGTTGATATAGAAGGCGTGAGGGTTGCAGATATCAAAGAGGGGCTCCTTGTGCTTTTCGGAGTTGAAAAAGGGGATGAAAAAGCCTTCTGTAAAGAACTCGCTTATAAGATATCAAATTTACGTATTTTTGAAGACGACAACGGAAAAATGGGCAGGTCTGTTAAGGATATAGCAGGGGAAATGATTATCGTTAGTCAGTTTACCCTTGCGGGGAATTGCAAAAAAGGGTTAAGACCGGATTTTGGTAACGCTATGGAGCCGGAAACGGCAAATAGCTTTTATGAATATTTTACTAACTGCTGCAAAGAGGAACTGGGCGAAAGCAGAATTCAAACCGGACAGTTCGCAGCAGAAATGAATGTCGGGCTTGAAAATAACGGTCCGGTAACAATAATATTAGAAAAACGGAGCTGATTATGAAACTTGAAAGCATTATTGTTGGCCCCCTTGCGGTCAATTGCTATATTATATCTAAAGATGGAAAGGCGGTGATAGTTGACCCCGGCGGCAATACGGAAAGCATTGTGAAGTATCTCAAGCAGGGCAAACTTACACCTGTAGCCATTGTAAACACCCATGGGCATTTTGACCACATAGGTTCTGTTTCGCAGCTAAAAGAAGCATATGACATACCCTTTATGCTTCATAAAGATGATGAATTCCTCTGTTCACACGGAGCAGAATCGTCAGCAATGTTTGGCTTTGATAAAATAGAAAACCCTGCAATTACAGACTACCTGACCGATGGACAACAATTGAGTTTAGGTGGAATAGAGATAGGTGTTATTCATACTCCGGGACATTCTCCGGGAGGAGTATGTCTTTACGTTCGTGAATTGAAGTCTGTAATGACAGGCGACACGCTGTTTCTTGAATCGGTAGGCAGGTCAGACTTCCCTTATGCATCAACTGAGCAGCTTATGCATAGTATAAGAGAAAAGGTGTTCAGCCTCCCTGATGAAACAAAGGTATTTCCCGGGCACGGACCCTCCAGCAGCATAGGGCATGAAAAAAAGTTTAATCCATTTCTTTAAACACAGCAAAGCATTAAAGAGGGGATTTGATATATTGACTTATGAATCGTTTCTGATAATATATTTTAAATGAACAAAATCCTTGTGGATACTTCAGGTAAAGGTCTTTCTGCTACTGTTTGTGACGATGAAGCAAATATCATTGCATCCGTGAGCGTAAGGCTCGAAAATAAGCTAAGCGAAAAAATGATGTCTGTTATGGATTTTATTTTTAAAACATCTCAGCTTTCACCACAGGATATCGATAAATATTATATAGTTACCGGACCCGGGTCATTCACCGGCATCAGGATAGGTGTCGGCAGTCTGCTCGGGTTTTGTTTGTCATGCGGTAAAAAGTTAGAGGGGATAAGCTCTCTGGATGCAGCAGCGATCATCTCCGGAAAAGAAAGCGTTAAGACTGCTGTGAAGCTACGTGGGAGACTTTACGGGTTTAGAGAATACAGCTTTAGTGACGGAATATTTTCTGGCTTCCAGACTGAAAAGATGGACTGTACAGATGATTTTTATGTTATTAACTCCGGCGGGCGGTGGGATGATCTTTCAAAAGCTGTACTCTCAGATAGATTTCATGAATTTATAACTGACTATTCCCCCATGTATATGCGGGCGAGTGAGGCGGAAATTAACTTTGATAAGAGAAGCAGAGCATGCTGATATTGATTCTGTCTGTCTGATAGAAAAAGAGGTTTTTAAACGACCATGGTCTGAGTCCTCTTTTGTTGCTGAACTTACTAAAGTTAACTGTGATTTCCTTGTCTACGAAATTAACGGCGAAGTGGCAGGTTATATTATTTTCTGGTATATTTTAGATGAGGGAGAAGTTGGCAATATCGCCGTTTCACCTTTATATCGCAGAAAAGGCATAGCACGCAAACTTTTAGACGCTTGTATTTTGATGCACCCCGAAGTTAGCAACATCTATCTGGAGGTTGATAAAACTAACGCGGGGGCTATTTGTCTATACAGTGAATACGGGTTTGAGGACTCGGGAACGATAAAAGATTATTATGGAAAAGGTATGGATGCTCTGAGGATGTATTTGAGTATCCCAAAAAATGAGGGGTGATTATAATGCTTAAGGTTGAAAATGAATTAGTAGAGAAGATGGTTCAGACTGATCAGGATTTCAGGAAGCTGTTCGAAGCGCATATAAGTTTTGAACAGGATCTGGAAGCTCTTTACAGCCTTAAATATTTTCCGCCTGAAGTGGAAGCGAAAATCAAAGAGATAAAGATTTCAAAACTTAGAGGCAAAGATAAGATGGAAATGCTTCTTGCTCAAAAGAAATCTGAAAATAATAAATAGGTGAATGCTAATGAATAATAAAAACTACCTGTTTACGTCAGAGTCCGTTAGTGAGGGACATCCTGATAAAATGGCTGATCAGATATCAGACGCAGTTCTTGATGCAATGATCAAAGATGACCCTTACAGCAGAGTAGCTTGTGAAACTCTGGTTACAACAGGTCTTGTTGTGGTTTCCGGCGAGGTTACTACAAACACTTACGTGGAAATCCCTGAAATTGTTCGTGAGACAGTTCGCAATATAGGTTACCGTAATTCAGCTCATGGCTTCGACTGTGACACCTGTGGTGTGATGGTTACTCTTGACAAGCAGTCCCCTGATATTGCGATGGGGGTTGACGTCGGAGGAGCAGGTGACCAGGGGCTTATGTTTGGTTTCGCATGTGATGAAACTCCTGAACTAATGCCTCTTCCCATTACTCTTTCTCATAAACTTACCAAAAAACTTTCTGAGCTTCGTAAAAGCGGCGAGCTCAATTACCTCCGCCCTGACAGTAAATCTCAGGTCACAATAGAATATGACGGTTTTAACCCTGTTCGTGTTGATACAGTTGTTATAAGCACGCAGCACTCCGAAGATATTCATCTTGACGACCTTAAGAAAGATATTATTCAGGTTATAAAAGGTGTAATACCTCAAGAACTTAACGCAGGTGATATAAAGTATCACATCAACCCTACTGGACGTTTCGTTATAGGTGGTCCTATGGGAGATTGCGGTCTTACGGGCAGGAAAATAATTGTTGATACCTACGGTGGCATGGGGCGTCACGGCGGCGGAGCTTTCAGTGGTAAAGATCCATCTAAAGTTGACCGTTCTGCTGCATATTCAGCAAGATGGGTTGCTAAAAATATCGTAGCTGCCGGTCTTGCTAAACGTTGTGAGCTGCAAGTTGCTTACGCTATTGGTGTTGTTGATCCGGTAAGTATTATGGTAAATACCTTCGGAACATCTGTTGTCCCTGAGGAAAAGATAGAGAAAGCTGTGCGTGAGGTTTTTGACCTCACACCAAAAGGCATCATGGATGCTCTGGATCTCAGGAGACCTATTTACAAATCTACTGCTGCATATGGACATTTCGGACGCAGCGAGTTTCCTTGGGAAAACACAGATAAAATTGCAGATCTTAAAACTGCAATAGGCTGATAATCTTATAATCCGCACCCGCAGGGCTCTTCTGCGGGTGTTTTTTCACCAAAAGGAGTATGTTATGAATCAAACACTTCAGTATAAAGTTGCCGATATTAATCTTGCCGATTTCGGACGCAAAGAGATTGCGATCGCAGAGCACGAAATGCCAGGTCTTATGGCAACAAGAGAAAAATATGCTAAATTACAGCCTTTGAAGGGTGTACGTATTACCGGTTCTCTTCATATGACGATTCAGACGGCAGTTCTGATCGAAACTCTGGTAGCTCTCGGAGCTGATGTCCGCTGGGCGAGTTGTAACATCTTTTCTACACAGGATCACGCTGCCGCCGCAATAGCTGCTACAGGCGTACCTGTATTTGCATGGAAAGGTGAAAGTCTCGAAGAGTACTGGTGGTGTACTGAGCAGGCACTCCGGTTTCCTGATGGTAAAGGTCCCCAGCTTATTGTTGACGATGGCGGCGATGCGACAATGATGATACACACAGGTGTGGCAGCTGAAAAAGATCCTTCCATACTTGATAAAAAGGCAGACAGCACTGAAGAGAGTGTTTTTCTTGCTCAGCTTAAAAAAATATTTGCTGAAGCACCGACACGCTGGCAGGAAACTGTAAAAGAGTTGAAAGGTGTTTCTGAAGAGACTACTACAGGTGTTCACAGGCTTTATCATATGATGGAGAAGGGTGAACTGCTTATACCTGCAATAAATGTTAATGATTCTGTTACAAAATCTAAATTTGACAACCTCTACGGTTGCCGCGAGTCTCTTGTTGACGGTATCAAACGTGCCACAGATGTTATGATAGCAGGAAAAGTTGCAGTTGTGTGCGGTTATGGAGATGTTGGTAAAGGTTGTGCGGAATCCCTGCGAGGACTTGGCGCAATCGTTATTGTAACAGAGATAGACCCGATATGCGCACTTCAGGCTGCTATGGCAGGCTATCAGGTTAAAACTGTTGAAGACACACTCGGCATGGCTGACATATATGTAACCACTACCGGAAACAAAGACATTATCCGTGTTGAACACATGGAAAAGATGAAAGATCAGGCAATCGTTTGTAATATCGGTCACTTTGACAACGAGATAGAAGTTGAGAAACTGAACGCTTACCCTAAAATAATCAAAACCAACATAAAACCACAGGTTGATAAATACACTTTCCCTGATGGTCACGAAATATTCATGCTTGCCGAAGGTCGCCTCGTAAACCTTGGCTGTGCAACTGGACACCCGTCTTTTGTAATGAGCAACTCATTTACAAATCAGACTCTGGCACAGATAGATCTTTGGGAAAACAGAGAAACATATAAGCCAGGTGTTTATGTGCTCAGTAAAAAGCTTGATGAGGAAGTAGCAAGACTGCACCTCGAAAAAATCGGTGTTAAGCTTACCGTTCTGAAAGATTATCAGGCTGATTATATAGGAGTCCCCGTTGAAGGACCTTATAAACCAGATCATTACAGGTATTGACCTTGTCTGAAAATATAAGCTACGAAGTGGTTGTCATCGGTGCCGGTCCTGCCGGCATCGAGGCTGCCAAAAAACTTGCCGATAATGGAAAGAAAGTTCTGCTTATCGACAAACACATCGGCGGAAACTACTGTACCGGAGGAAGTGTTGTCTCTAACACTCTCCTTCACGTCAGTCACCTTTATGAGCGTTTTGTAAACAAAACGTCGAATTTTGTTGATTCTGAATGCGGACATCAGCATAACTTTGACTTTAAAAAGGCGCGTAAACATGTCGAAGGTGTTGCCAGTAAAGTCGTTAAAGGGTTTCTGGATAACCTGAGTTCATCCGGTGTGGAAATTTTGACAGGTTTTGCGGTTTTCAAAGATAAAAATACCCTGACAGTAATGAAAGAAGATGGTGAAGAATATATTTCTTTCGAAAAAGCCATTATTGCCACAGGCTCAAATAATATGAGCGCTAATGTTCCGTCTACTAAAAAACTCCTTGATACAACAAACATATTTGATCTTGAAAGCACTCCGAAAAGTGTCGTTGTGGTTGGGGGCGGATTTATTGGGACAGAATATGCGACATTTTTCAAAAGAATAGGGTGTAAGGTCACTCTTGTCGAAAAAAGTGACAGTCTTCTCGGTTCAATAGATTCGCAGATTGTTAAGGAATTCGAAGACCAGTTCAGAAAAAGCGGAGTTGAGATCGTTAAGGGTGTTTCTGTTGATAGGATAGAGAAGGTCGGAAACAAGACTATCATTTTTCTGAATAATGAAAGCAAGCTTGAGGGTGAAGAAGTTTTTGTCTCTATCGGGCGTGCACCGAACATTGAAAAGCTGAAACCTGAAAACGCAGGTATCAAATTTGATGAAAAAGGATACCCTAAGCTTACTAAAAAACTTAAAACGTCTAATTCTGATATATACATGGTTGGTGACTCCACTGGCGTTAATATGTTTGTTAACTGGGCGTACATGTCTGCGGATATCGCAGCAAACGACATTATGGACCGCAAGAGAAATATATCAGCGGATTTATGCCCCCGTATCCTTAAGCTGGATCCTGAGATAGCTTCTGTCGGCATGTCTGAGGATGAAGCTAAAGAGTCTGGTATAGAGTTTAAAGTTATCAGACACAGCTTCAAAAATTTTGAAAAATCAGTAATTCACGGAACAATCAAAGGACTGGTGAAGATCCTTTACAGTCCTGATAATAAAAAGATATTAGGATGTCATGCAGTAGGTAACGGGGCAACGGATATTGTGTCCACTTTTGCCATGATGGTGCAGTCTAAAATGCCTCTGACACGCCTTGAGGATTTTGTGTTTAACCACCCAACATACTCAAGCGTTCTCGGTGACATCGCCGGAAAAATCAAATGAAAATAATTTACAGTGCATTTGTATGGATAGCTCTTGCTTTTCATACAGTAATTCTCGTTTTGATAGGTATGCCGTTTCTTCTTGTAGGTATAAATATATACCTCAGTCTTGCCAGGTTATGGGCAAAGATAAATATATTTCTTTTCGGTGTCAGAGCCAAAGTCGAAGGTGTGGAGAACCTCTCTCCTGATCGAAATTATGTTTTCATGGGAAATCATCAGAGTTACGTTGATATATTTGTTCTTTTATCAGTTATAGATAAACGATTTACTTTTATGGCGAAGGAAGAGCTCTTTAAAATTCCTGTTTTCGGCTTCGGAATAAGGGCTATCGGGCTTGTTCCCATTAACAGAGGTGAGAGCAGGGATGCACTGAAAAGTCTCTTTGCGGCAGCAAAGAAAATTCAGGAAGGTTATTCCATAGTGCTTTTTCCGGAGGGGACAAGGTCGGACGATGGAAATATGCTCCCATTTAAGAGGGGAGCTTTTACCCTTGCGGTGCGAACAGGTCACGAGATAGCACCTTTTGTGATCGAAGGTTCAGGTGAAACTCTCCCTAAAAGCAGCTTTAAGATTAACCCTTTTCAAAAGGTTACAATCAGGTTTCTTGAGCCTGTCAGTCCGGAAGGGATGAAAGACAGGGAACTTCTGGAACTTATCAGAAAAAGGATGGAAAGTGAGCAGAAAGAACTGCGCAATTCTGGGGCTGGGAAGTAATCTTGGTAGAAAGTCGGAGAATCTCTGCCACGGAATAAAGCTTATCAGCGATTTTTGTGACATTGTTTCCGTTTCACCTGTTTACAAGACACAATCACTTCTTAAAGATGATCAGGATTCATATTTTAACCTGTGTGTAGCGATACGTACAAACATGGAACCTGAACAACTTTTACATACTTTGAAAGAGATTGAACGAAAGCTTGGCAGAACCAATAACGGCAGATGGTACACTCGCGTGCTTGATATAGACATTATAGACTTTAACCGGACAGTGTATAAATATCCAAAACTACATATCCCGCATCAGCAGATGCATAAGCGTAGTTTTGTACTGTATCCGCTGATGGATATATGTCCTGAATATGTAAATCCCGAAAGTTGCCTGAGCATTAATTCTATGGTAAATATAATTAAAGATGATTTAGGCATTAAAAGACTGGGAGCTGTTGTATGGCGATAATTACTATATCCAGACAATACGGATGCGGTGGAGAATATGTCGCAGAAAGGCTGGCTGAAAATCTTAAGTTCAGGTTGTTTAACAAAGAGCTTGTTAAATTTGCGGCTATACTGACCGGGTCTGACGAGGAGAAGGTTAAGCTGTTTGATGAGGAGCAGCACTCCTCTGTCCGTTCATTTATGTCTAAATATTTCGACATAAATATGTTTGCAGACTTATTTAAAAATACTGACTATTCTCAGAAAACTGTGAGACAGATGATGTCTCAGGAGCATGAGGCTTTTTTTGATGTCTACAGCAGAGATGAGAATATAACAGATGCAGAATCATTTCATGAAATGGTGCGTCGGATCATAAATAAAGCAGCAGACGAGATGAATGCTGTTGTTCTTGGCAGAGGCGGTGTGTGTATTCTGGAAGATCACCCTAAGGCTATTCACTTCAGACTTGTAGCCACTATGGACGACAGAGTGAGATGGGTGAGTATGCGTGAGGAACTTTCCGAGAAAGAAGCATATGAAAAGATCAAAGACACTGACAACAGAAAACGTAAATACTTCAAGCACTATTTTGGCAGAAGTATAGATGACCACTGGATGTATCACGGTGTCCTTAATCTGTCTAAACTTGATCTCGAAGAAGCCAGCCTTGCGATTGGTAAGATAGCTGAGATAAAATTTAATTTATAGCTATTCCATATTGACTAGCATTGTAAATTAGCATATTACTTGAGTTTTAGAGGAGTACCCCAAGTGTATAAAAAGGTCAAGGGATTCAGAGATATATATGGACTGGAATCCCGTTACTGGCAGAAAGTCGAGAAAATATTCAAAGAGACGTTTAAGTCTTTCAACTATCAGGAGTTTTATCTTCCTGTTCTGGAAAAAATCGAAGTTTTTGACAGGGGTATAGGCGGATCGACAGATATAGTAGAGAAAGAAATGTTTGCATTTGAGGACAGAGACGGCACAAATGTTGCGCTTCGTCCTGAAGGGACAGCTTCTATTGTGCGTGCCTATGTCGAAAACAAATTATATAATCCTCCTGCAACATCAAAATATTACTACATAGGTCCGATGTTTAGAAGAGAACGCCCGCAGAAAGGACGTTTCAGACAATTCACACAGGCAGGGATAGAGGTATTCGGCTCCGCAGGTCCTGCTGTGGATGCAGATGTTGTCAATGTCCTTTACACACTGGCATGCAACCTTGGTATTGAGGAATTTGTCTCGATGGAGATAAACTCTATCGGGTGCCCTGAGTGCCGTCCTGCTTATAACGAAAAACTGATTGCATATCTTAATGATAATAAAGAGGGGCTTTGCGAGGATTGTCTTCGCAGACTTAACAAAAACCCCATGCGTATTCTTGACTGTAAAAATGACGGCTGCAAAGCGATAACTAAAAACGCACCTGTTGCCCTTGACCACCTCTGCGGTGAGTGTGAAGAGCATTTTAACGGTGTCAGAAATTATCTGGACACCCTTGGGGTGCCTTATAATGTGAATCCTATGATGGTGCGCGGACTGGATTATTATGTCCGTACAGCTTTTGAGCTTGTAACTAATAAGCTCGGGTCGCAATCTGCCGTGGGAGCAGGGGGACGTTATGACGGTCTTATACAGCTGCTTGGCGGACCGGACACTCCGGGGATAGGTTTTGCAACCGGGATCGACAGAATGGTAGCTCTCGCCATGCTGAAAGAGACAGAGAAAGAGAACGAAATTGATGCATTTGTGGTATCTTTTAAAGATATATCAGACAAAAAAGCATTGAAGATGGTTAATGACATGCGCTCTGCCGGAATCAGTGCTGACATGGATTATGATTTCAGAAAAATGAAAAAACAGTTTTCGCTTGCGGATAAGAACGGTGCACGTTTTACTGTTATCCTTGGTGAGGACGAGATGAATAAAGGCACTGCCGCTGTTAAGGATATGGAAACAGGCGGTCAGGAAGATGTTATGCTTGAAAAGACTATAGAATACATATCCGATAAACTCAGGAGGAACTAAATTGCTTTCACACATGGGCGATTGGCGAAGATCACATAACTGTGTTCAACTCACAGCAAAAAACATTGGAGAAGAAGTCTGCCTTATGGGCTGGGTTCAACGACGCAGAGACCACGGCGGGGTTATATTTGTAGACCTCAGAGACAGAGAGGGGCTGACACAGGTTGTCATGAGTCCTGAATATAATAAAGACGTTCACGCTGTTGCTGATTCTATCAGAAACGAATTTGTTATAGCTGTTAAAGGTAAAGTCGGGATGAGACCTGAAGGAACCATAAACACTAAACTCCCGACCGGTGAGATAGAAGTTATGGTTGACGAATTAAAAATCCTCAACGCCTCACAGACTCCTCCTTTCATGATAGATGATTTTACAAACGCAAACGAAGATATCAGGCTTAAATACAGATACCTCGACCTGCGCAGAAGAAAGATTCAGAATAACCTTATAACAAGACACAATATAGTGCGTACGATGAGAGAATATCTCTATGCAAGAGACTTTCTCGATATCGAAACGCCTTTCCTTACTAAGAGCACACCGGAGGGGGCGAGAGATTATCTTGTACCAAGCCGTGTTAACCCTGGTAAATGCTATGCACTTCCGCAGTCACCACAGATGTTTAAACAGCTTCTGATGGTTGGGGGATACGATAAGTATTTCCAGATAGTAAAATGCTTCCGTGACGAAGACCTGCGTGCTGACCGTCAGCCTGAGTTTACTCAGCTCGATATGGAGATGTCCTTCATCGACAGAGAAGACCTTATGGAACTTCTGGAAGGGATGTTTATTGAGATATTCCAGAATATAAAAGGGATAAAACTTGAAAGAGGCTTCCCCAGAATGTCCTATGACAACGCTATGGAAAAATACGGACACGATGCTCCGGACACAAGATTTGATATGTTTTTGAAAACTATTAATGAACTTGTTGCCGATTGCGGGTTCAAAGTATTTAGAGAGGTTGTCGCCGATGGAGGTGTGGTTAAAGCCATCAATGCCAAAGGCGCAGGTGAAAAGTATTCCAGAAAGAATATTGACGAGCTTACAGAACTGGCTGTTTCTCTTGGTGCAGGCGGGCTGGCTTATATCAAAGTTAATGAAGACAGTCTTCAGTCCCCGATTGTTAAATTTCTGGGAGATTCTGCCGATACAATAGTTAAGGCTATGGACGGCAAGCCGGGAGACATTATATTTTTCGGAGCCGGCAAAAAAGATATCGTAAACCTTTACATGTCTAAAGTCAGGCTGAAGCTTGGGAAAGAGCTTGGACTTATAAAAGAAGGAGATTACTCATTTGTATGGGTGCTTGACTTCCCGCTTCTGGACTATGATGCAGAGGAAAAACGCTATGTTGCTATGCACCACCCGTTCACAGCTCCTCTTGACGAAGATATCCCGCTGTTTGACACTGATCCGGGGCAAATGAGAGCCAAGGCCTATGACCTTGTTCTCAACGGTTCAGAGATAGGCGGAGGGTCTATCAGGATTCACCGTAGTGACGTGCAGGAGAAAATGTTTAATGCGCTCGGCTTTACACCAGAAGAGAGAGAGTACAAATTCGGCTTCTTTATAGATGCCCTTAAATACGGAACACCTCCTCACGGCGGTATAGCCTTTGGGGTGGATAGAATTGCGACCATCCTGACAGGCTCAGATTCTATCAGAGATGTAATCGCTTTCCCTAAAACTCAGAAAGCGACAGACATGATGAGCGAAGCGCCGAGCAAGATAGATGAAAAGCAGTTAAAAGAGCTGTATATGAAGTTCGAAGTTGTCGAAAATGACTGATGTTTGATAACTTCTGAATTTGACATATAATGAATCATATGTTAGCATTTAGAAAATAAAACCTATGAATATGGAAGGGAGGACTCTAATGACCAGATTTTCCAAGATGATTATGTTTGCTGCTCTTATAGCCGCACTCGTTGTCACAGGTTGCTCAAAGCCGCCCGTACAGGAAATGGACAACGCTAAAGCAGCTATGAAAGCTGCGCAGGAAAGCGGTGCTGAAAAATGCGCTACTGAAGAGTATGAAAGGGCTAAAGCTGCCGTTGCTGCTGCTGAAGCGAAAATGGCTGAAGCTGAGCAGAGCGGAGATAAAGGTGCTCTTTATAAAGAAGCTAAAGATGAACTCCTTAAAGCTATAGCTGACTTTGAAAAAGCAAAAGAGATCGCTTCCGAGCGCTCTAAAATAAACGATCAGGCTCAGGCTGAGCTTGACACTCTTAAGAAACAGCTTGAAGTTGATGCTAACGCTGATGGTGCTAAGTATTCTGAAACATATCAGGCTGCTGAAGCTAAACTTGCCAAAGCTCAGGCTCTCATTGACAACTGTGAAGGCGGAAAAGCCCTCGCTATCCTTGAGCAGGTTAAAGTTGACAATGCTGCTATCCAACGTGAAATTATCGAAGGTAAAGCTGCTGCGAAAAAGGCAGAAGCAGAGCGTCAGGCAAAACTGAGAGCTCAGATGATGAAAGCTCAGACAGAGAATTACAAAGTTATCAAAGGTGATAACCTCTGGAATATCTCTAAAGATAAGTATATGAACCCATTTATGTGGCCACTCATTTACTGGTCTAACAAAGAGCAGATAAAAGATCCGGACCTCATTTTCCCTGGTCAGATCTTCAAAATTCGCAAGCATTTTGAAGACGACGAGAAAGCGAAAGCAGATAACTTCGCTAAAACAAGAGGCCCTTGGTCATTGTTTGACGGCAAATAAGAAATCCTCTTTATATCAAATAAAAAGGCGGTCATTACGACCGCCTTTTTTTGTATCATCCCCTTAGCTGTATTAACTCCTTTTATATCCTTCAGAAAGGTAAAGTTCCTTATATTTGATATATCTGTCTGCATAGTCTTTTATGCCTTTTATATCGTCCTCCGTGAGTGTCTTAGCGACTTTTGCTGGGCTTCCCATAAGTAACGAATTCGGAGGGAACTCCTTACCAGGGGGGATAAGTGCCCCAGCCGCCACAATGCTATTTTCTCCGACAACAGCATTGTCCAGAACTATGGCGCCTATGCCGATTAAAACATTGTCTTTAATTGTACAGCCGTGGAGCATTGCATTGTGTCCAACTGTGACATAATTTCCGATAATGGTAGGGTACTTATTTAGAGTAGTATGGACAACTGTACCGTCCTGTACATTAGAACATCTTCCTATTGTTATCTTTTCCACGTCCCCCCGCAGTACTACATTAAACCAGACACTGCTGTCGTCAGCCAGCTCGACCTCACCTATAATATCTGCACTATCAGCAATAAATACTCTTTTACCTACAATGGGTTCTGTTTGCAGTCTTCTTTTTACATTTTCCATAAATTAACCTTGCCATACTTATTTTAGATGCACAAATGATAAACTACCATCGTGAAAGGTCAATCTAAAATATCTCTCTGATCCGTTGTTAACCTTTGTTTGTGGAAAAACATCAGTCGTCTTATATAACACTGTAATAAAATTTAACATACTTCTTGACTTTTACAATAAATTTAATATATACTTCACATGAAATACATTCAGGAGCGTAATATGTCGTATGGTATAAAACTGAGAGAAATCAGAAAAAAGCTTAGTATGACGTTAGAGGATATCTCACAGAAAACGGGCTTTACAAAAAGCTTTATCAGTCAGATTGAAAACGGCAAAAACTCTCCGTCCATAGCCTCTTTGAAGAAGATTTGCTATGCGCTTGGTACAACCATAAGTGAACTCTTTGAAGATGAGCGTAATATCGTAAATATCTTCAGCAGCCCCGACTTTAAGGTGTTTAAAAACAAGAGCATATCCATGTCATTTCTTGCATCAAAACTTGTTAACCGTAAAATGGAGCCTATTCTTATCGAACTGGATCCATACGGCGAAACCGGTACCGACTATTATCATCACACAGGTGAGGAACTCGGATATGTAGTTGAAGGCGACATCTGCGTTGTCATAGGCAATGACGAACATTATCTCACTCAGGGCGAATGTATTTATTTCAGCTCTAATCTGCCTCACAAGATAAGAAACAGAACAGACAAACCTGCTGTAGCTTTCTGGGTTGGGACACCTCCCAGTTTTTAAGCTTGACGCATAGTTTATAATATACTAGTTTATCTGTGCTTGGATCCGAAAGGACCGAGACACGAGAAAAGTCTGATTTTACCTTTCAACCGTGCTCGAGTTGCGCCTTTCGTCATCCTCTACACGGAGGTTTAGCAATAATGAGTAAATATTCCGAACTGAAAAAGATCAATTTAAACACATTCAAAAAGATGAAGGCCGATGGTGAGAAGATCACCTCTATCACGGCATATGATTACACTTCTGCAAAGATTCTTGATAAATCCGGAGTGGAAATTATCCTTGTAGGCGATAGCCTTGGCTCAGTTATGAATGGTTATGATAATAGTATTCCTGTCACTCTCGACGAGATAATATACCATGCAAAGGCTGTCAAACGCGCTTCCAAGAGAGCTTATCTTGTTGCGGATATGCCGTTTGGCTCTTATCATGTTTCTGATGAACAGGGACTTGAAAACGCAATAAGGCTTGTTAAAGAAACAGGGTTTGATGCTGTGAAAATTGAAGGCGGAAAAGGCAGAGCCTCTATGGTTAAGAAGTTCACTGACGCAGGTATAGTTGTTATGGGGCACATAGGTCTGATGCCTCAGATGGTACACACCATGGGCGGCTATAAGGTTCAGGGGCGCAATGGTCATGAGGAAATGCTCGAAGACGCAAAAGCTCTGGAAGAGGCGGGCGCATTCGCCATTGTTATAGAGGGAGCGGTTGCAGACGTTGCCGAAAAAATATCTAAAAATATTTCAATACCAACAATAGGAATAGGGGCAGGAGCCGGCTGCGATGGTCAGGTACTTGTTTACCATGATATCTTCGGTTTGTTCGATGATTATGTTCCGAAGTTTGTTAAGCAATATGCAGACGTGAAAACTATTGTCGGTGACGCATGTAAACAATATATTGAAGATGTCAAAGCTTCCAGATTTCCGGCAAAGGAATACACTTACTAAGGTATGAAATGAAAATTTTAAACACTGTTAATGATGTCAAAACCGCAATAAAAGAGTTGCAAAAGGCCGGCAGAAAGGTGGGGCTTGTACCTACGATGGGGTTTCTTCATGCAGGGCACATGAGCCTCGTTAAAAAAAGTGTTGCTGATAATGATTTTACCGTTGTCAGTGTCTTTGTAAACCCCACACAGTTTGGCCCCAACGAAGACCTTGAGGCCTACCCTAGAGATTTTGAAAACGATACAAAACTTCTCACAGATGCCGGTGCTGATCTGATTTTCTCCCCTTCACCGGAAGAGATGTATCCAGAAGGTTTCTCTACGAAAGTAAGTGTGAGTGGGATTACAAACGCCCTCTGCGGTCTTTCCAGACCGGTTCACTTTGACGGCGTGGCAACAGTTGTCACCAAACTTTTTAACATAGTCAATCCTGACAGGGCATATTTCGGATCCAAAGACTATCAGCAGCTTCAGGTTATAAGGCGAATGGTAAAAGACCTTAATATGAGTGTCGAAGTTATCGGAATGCCTATCATAAGAGAATCTGACGGGCTTGCAATGAGCAGCCGTAACATCTATCTGAAACCTGAGGAAAGGACATCTGCCCTTAGTCTTTCTAAGTCATTCGGGCTGATACAGAAGCTTCTGGATAATGGCGAGCGGGACGCAAGGGTGCTCAGGCAGAAAGTTGTGGATTACATAAACTCTCACAGCTCCGCACATGTAGACTATGTTGAAATTATACATCCGGAAAAGCTTAATTCACTGGAAACTGTTAACGGGGATATTGTTGCAGCGCTGGCTGTAAAGATCGGTCGTGCCAGATTAATAGATAATAAATTATTTAAGATATAAGGGGAAATTATATGCTTAGAGATATGTTTAAATCAAAAATTCACAGAGCTACAGTTACCGATGCCGATCTCCACTACGAAGGGAGCATAGGCATTGACGAAGACCTCATGGATGCGGCAGGTATGCTGGAGTATGAGAAGGTTGACATATGGAACATTACTAACGGCGCCCGCTTCCATACATACACCATAAAGGGACGCAGAGGCAGCGGTCAGATATGCCTTAACGGTGCAGCAGCAAGGCATGTGCAGGTTGGTGATATGGTCATAATAGCGACTTTTGCCATGATGGATGAAAAAGACCTCGAAAACTATAAACCCACAGTAGTGCAGGTGGATGCCAGAAACAGAATAATAAACAAAGACAGCGTACTTGTTTAATAATTGCATAAACCTGAAATGCCTGTTATTATTTTAGAAAATAGCTGAGGTTTATCATGGCTGAATACAAACAATATGTTAATCTTCTGCTGAATGACGAGAAGTACGGCATTGATATTATGGATATCAAAGAGATCCTCCGGATGCTTGATATCACGAAAGTGCCTAAAGCTCCAAGTTTTGTGGAAGGGATTATTAATATCAGAGGAAAGGTCATACCGATCGTTGACCTGAGAAAGAAGATGGGGATTCCTGCCAATGAGTTTACGAATTCTTCCAGAATTATTGTTGTAAACCTTAACGGGAAACAGGTAGGCTTTATTGTTGACCAGGTTGAGGAAGTTCTCAGAGTGGACGGAGACCTTGTTGATAAAGCTCCCGCAGCTTCAACCAGTGTCGACAACAGATATATAAAAGGTGTTGCACGGCTTCAGACCGGTATGGTCATCATACTTGATGTTCATGAAATATTCGGGAGAAACGAAGCCAGCGCCCTCAGCATGTTCTAAATGACCGAAGACAGAGGAGTATACCTCAGACTCCTTTCTGACATCAGAAAAGCAGGAGCTGAATTTTATAAAGCACCTGATAAGTATTTAGATAGTATAATAAAATTAAAGACCCGTCAGAGTGAAGTTCTGGCGGGTCTTGCTGTTTCCGCAAAAGAGTCCGGCAGTGCAGACACCACAACACTGGATAAAATCATTTCAGAGCTTGCAATGCTTGCTCAGCGAATGACTGTTAAAAATGACATTAAGCCTGTTTCTGTGGACGAGCTTCCGGGGATAGGAAAAAAAGCCACAGAATCACTCAAAAAGCAGCATATCGAGACTGTCGAGGATGTCCTTTATAATTTCCCCTACAGATATGAATACATTGGGGAATCCAGAAGCGGTAAAAAGGCTCTTACGGGCATTTTTCAGACCGGAGCAGTAGTTACCACCAAAAACAGGAAGCGCATCTATAAGGCAGTGTTTTCAGGTGATTTCGGTCAGTTTGCTGCTGTCTGGTTTCGTTTTTCTGCCGGATATCCCGCAGGTGTACTAAAAGAAGGGAAAAAATATACTATTTACGGTCAGTCAGGCTCATTTTCAGGCATGGAGTCTATCATCCACCCACAGTTTATGAAAGAGTCCGAGATGGGAAACATCATCCCTGTCTATTCCCTTCCTAAATCAGTAGCGCAGAAGGTATATTATACTGCTGTGAATGCGGCTCTTGATAAATATCTTGATCAGATCCCGGATCATCTTCCGGCAAGGCTGGAGGAGAAATATAAGTTTCCATCATCAAAACAGGCTCTTCTTGAAATACACAGACCAAAGAACCCATATGAACTGGAAGCACTGTCTGAAAAAAGACATCCGGCAGCAAAAAGGTTTATTTACGAAGAATTGTTTTACCTTCAGATGGGGCTGCTTTATAAAAAACGTGCATATGAGCGGCAGTCCGGTACTGTCTTCGATATAAAAAAAGAATACCTTGACTGGATAAAGGATCTCTTACCTTTTAAATTTACAGGTGCACAAAGACGTGTTATGGCAGAGATATTCAACGATATGTCTTCTACGGGGCAAATGAACAGGCTTGTTCAGGGGGATGTCGGAAGCGGTAAAACCATCGTAGCTTTTACAGCAGGACTTGTCGCTGTGAAAAACGGATATCAGGTAGCTGTGATTGCACCTACAGAGGTTCTTGCCAGACAGCATATGCTGAATCTGCTGAAGCTTATATCCGGAACAAATGTTACCGCTGTACTGCTGACAGGGTCTGTTTCCGGTGCAGAAAAGAAACATACGAAAGAGCTTATCGCAGCGGGACATGTGGATTTTGTACTTGGAACTCATGCTGTAATACAGGAAGATGCGGACTTTGCAAAACTTGGTCTTGCGATAATTGATGAACAGCACCGCTTTGGTGTGGAGCAGAGGAAGTCACTGATAGAAAAAGGGTACATGCCTGATATTCTGCTTATGACCGCAACGCCGATCCCCAGAACCCTTGCTCTGTCATTTTACGGTGATCTAGACATAAGCATTATAGATGAACTCCCCCCAGGCAGAACACCTATCAATACCGTTTCAGAAAAAAATATTGAGCGTGTTTATCCGCTTATGAGAGAAGAGATAAAAAAAGGGCACGGAGTATATGTCATATATCCGCTGATAGATACCAGCGAAAAACTTGATCTGAAAGCAGCAACTGACGAGCACAGGAAACTCTCTCAGGAGTTTGGTGCTGATAATGTGGGACTTCTGCACGGACGTATGAAACACGAGCAGAAGTCAGAGCTTATGGACGCTTTTAAAGCCGGCAATATACAGGTACTGGTGTCAACGACTGTTATTGAAGTTGGGGTGGATGTTCCGCATGCCACTGTGATGGTTATAGAAAATGCTGAGCGTTTTGGTCTTTCTCAGCTTCATCAGCTTCGGGGGAGAGTAGGGCGCAGCGACAGACAGTCATACTGCGTGCTTGTTGCCTCAGAAAATGTGTCGGATGAAGCATCCGAAAGGATAAATGCCATGTGTGCCCACGCCGACGGTTTCAAACTCAGCGAGATTGATCTGGAGATGAGAGGTCCCGGTGATTTCTTCGGAACACGTCAGTCCGGCTTGCCGGAATTTCGCTTTTCAAACATTGTGAGGGACGTCAGAATCCTTCAGGATGCACGCAGTGATGCTGCTGATATCCTTAGTGACGATCAAGACCTTTCAAGTCCTAAAAACACTGTCATAAAACAAGTTCTTATCCGTAAATGGCGCTCTGAGCTTCAATACATCGAAATAGGCTGACTGGCATATTAATTATCTGACTTTTAATTGATTTATAAAGAGATATGCGGTTTAATATAAATGTAAACTAATTCAGGAGGCGTGCCGATGCAGCTAACCAAGTTGACAGAAGAACAGCTGAAAAATATCAGCAGTAGTATCAACCTGCAAAGAGCTGAGAATTATGTGGGTAAGTTCCACAACTGCTCAGTTGACAGCTCCTTTATCAAGGGAACTATCAGAGGCAACCACGGCGACTATACAGTCACCCTGAAGATTGACACAGATCCTATCGAGTATGAATGTGAATGTGAAAAAGGAAAAGATGTTTTCTGCAAGCATGCCGCAGCTTTGGGGCTAACATACATCTATACTCCCTGGGTTTTCGCCAGCAATCAGAAGCTGGACAGAAAAGCACTCCGCACAACAGAAGAGATCAAGTTCTATATCAAAACAACATCGCTTAAACAGTTACTGGATGAATTGAAAAAGATTAATATTTCAATCTCTCAGCTTGCCGAACTCAGCGGTGTACCCATGAAGAGAATAGCATCGCTTGTTAAAGATGATGCTAACGGTAAGCATCACAATATTACTGACCCGCTGAAGCTTTCGTGCCTCTTTCTGTTGGAAAAATATTCTTAGAGACAAAGCCCCTCAGTTAAATCAACCGAGGGGCTTTTGTATTTAAAGTGCAGTTTTAAGAACTTGTTCTGATACTTTAAGGTCGACGTCCCCACGCTCTGATAGGGCAAGCATTTTATGTTTTTCTAGGTTTGCTAAAATATCTTTTATATCTGCTGATTTAAGTCCATAGTCAGAAAGCCTTGTTTTGATACCAAGACTATTAAAAAACTCTTCAGTTTTAACTATTGCTGCTTCAATGCGTTCATCTTCGCTGCCTGATGTTATTCCGAATATCCTTTCGCCGTACTGGAGGAGCTTTTCTCTCTTCTGATCTTTTCTTACTCGCCACATGGCGGGGAGCACCACAGCAAGAGTTTTTGCGTGATCTATACCGTAGAGAGCAGTCATTTCGTGCCCGATCATATGTACAGACCAGTCCTGCGGTACACCGGAACCGATTAGACCGTTCAGCGCCATAGTTGAACACCATACAAGGTTTGCACGTGAGTCATAGTCTTTGGGGTCTTCGATAGTTTTGCTGCCAATTTCTATAAGAGTCTGAAGTATCCCTTCGGATGTCCTGTCCTGAAATCTACCGTCAACAGGGTATGTAACATATTGCTCTACCGTGTGTACGAATGTGTCTACAACGCCATTTGCAACTTGTGTTGCAGGCAATGAATATGTATATTCCGGATCAAGTATTGAAAAAACTGGGAATGTCCCTGCATTAAATACGGGCATTTTATCTGTCCCTTTTGTTACAACGCCCCCATTGTTCATCTCTGATCCTGTAGCAGGGAGGGTCGCAACTGTGCCTAACGGGAGAACATTTTTCACAGGAGTTCCTTTAGCGCCAAAATATAGAAGCTCTTCCTCTTTGCCATAGAACTCTTTTGCCGGAGCTGTTATTGCTATGAATTTTGTCCCATCCATAACAGAGCCCCCGCCAACAGCCAGAAGGAAGTCTATACCCTCTTTTCTGACAATTTCCACAGCTTTCATAAGGGTTTCAAATTTTGGGTTCGGCTCTATACCTCCGAACTCAAATACCTTTCTGTCTGACTTGGCTAGCTCCTCTTTAACAGCGTTCATCACACCATTTTTGAAGATACTTCCACCGCCGTATGTTATAAGTACCTTAGCATTTTCAGGTATGAGGCTGTTCAACTGCTGAACCTGTCCCTTGCCGAAAACTATCTTTGTGGGATTGCAAAAAACGAAGTTATTCATTGTGTCTCCTCTTTATATATTTGTTACTTATCTAATATAGAGCATTAAGAAATATTTTTAATACCTGATTCTATATATAAATTGCATAATCCTTTCAAATGCTATACTTTATGACCTTAAAGACTCATAAAAACATATCAAATACTGCCATGATGCGGAGTCGTCTAGTGAATCAACATGCAGAAATCCTAAATCAGTTTGACCTCAAAGAGGGGGTAACGCAATCACTTCTTGAAAGTGTCAGATTGTTTAAAGTCACTCACGAGAGACCCCGTGAACCTCTTTTGTATGACCCGTGTATGTGCATTATAGCACAAGGGCACAAAGTCGGCTATGTCGGAGACAGAACATTCAGATATGATCCTGAAAATTACCTTGTTGTATCAATAGCCACTCCTTTTGAGTGCTGCACTTTTGCTGATGAAAATAATCCTCTGCTTGGCATCTTTATAGATATTGATATGGCAATGCTTCATGAGGTTATACATGCCATGGGAAGTCAGGTAAGAACTGTCAGTGGCGGAAAGCTTCCCCAAACAGTTGGTCCGGCTGTAATGGATAATGAAATGTTTGATGCGGTCAGTCGTCTGCTGAACATTCTGCGGTCTGAGACAGACGTGAAAGTTTTAGGAACCGGGCTTGTGAAAGAAATACTTTACAGAGCTCTTAAGGGGAGTCAGGCTCACCTTTTGTATGCCCTTGCTGGATTTGACGGCAGTTTTGCAAATATTGCCCATGTACTGCGCCGTATTCATATAAACTACAACGATAAGCTTGATGTAAACTATCTTGCTGAATATGCGAATATGAGTGTTTCCTCTTTTCATCGTGCTTTTAAAGAAGTGACATCCGAGCCGCCCATGCAGTATTTAAAGAAAGTCAGGCTTACAAAAGCGAAAGACCTCATAGTTAACAAAAGGTTGAAAGCATATTTAGCCGCACAGGAAGTGGGCTATGAAAGCGTTTCTCAGTTCAGCAGGGAGTTTAAACGCTACTTTGGTGAAAGTGCTTCTGAAATGATCAGAAGTGCAAATCTATGCGTGGATGAATGAGCTAATCACAGCTTTAGAGCTTATAAGTCATTGCGAAGAATGTAATAACGAAGCAATCTCAGGATTAACCAGCGAGTCCAAATACTGCCACACCCTGGGGGGTTCAGCGACGTATTTTGCATATGCTCTAGCTGTGACAATAAAGTTGTAACTTCGTGTGTTAAGCACGTGCGAAGCAATAGAACTTCGGGTTTACTCGTGGGAATTTATAAAATTATCAAGTTTCAGTATGACTCCATAAAAAAATAATCTAATATATCCTTGTAATTATCATCCAGATTTGTTAAAAAATTGAAGTTTTGCCCTACGGTTTTTGTAAAGGGCATAGATTACGATAATATCGCTGCTGTCAGAAGCAGTTTATAAGATATAAAAGCATAAAAAACTTGTTGCATAGTAATATGCCTCAGGGTGCAACCTTGGAGGGTTAAATTGCCAAAAAGAGAAGATTTGAAATCAATTATGATTATAGGTTCCGGTCCGATCGTTATTGGTCAGGCGTGTGAGTTTGATTATTCCGGCACACAGGCTGTAAAAGCTCTGAAAGAAGAGGGCTACAGAGTTATTCTTATCAACTCCAACCCTGCAACCATCATGACAGACCCTGAGATAGCCGATGCGACCTACATCGAACCGCTCACTGTTGAAATGGCGGAAAAAATACTTGAGAAAGAACGCCCTGACGCAATCCTGCCCACTGTGGGCGGTCAGACTGCTCTTAACCTTGCAAAAGAGATTAATGATGCCGGTCTGCTTGAGAAATACAATGTTGAGCTGATCGGTGCGAAAATAGAAGCCATCGACAAGGCTGAAGACAGGGAACTGTTCAAACAGGCAATGACTAAGATAGGACTGCACCTCCCTGCCAGTGCGGTTTGTAATACATATCAGGATGCCCTTGACTGTATTGATGAAATTGGATTTCCGGCAATTATCCGTCCGTCATTCACACTCGGCGGGACAGGCGGTAACGTTGCCTATAATATGGAAGAATACAAAGAATATGTCGAATGGGGACTCGAAGCATCGCCTGTAACAGAGATTCTCGTTGAGAAATCTGTTCTCGGCTGGAAAGAGTATGAGCTTGAGGTCATGCGTGACCTTAACGACAATGTTGTTATCATCTGTTCCATCGAAAATGTTGATGCAATGGGCGTCCATACGGGCGACAGTATAACTGTTGCTCCTGCCCAGACACTTACAGACAAGGAATATCAGGAACTGCGTAACGCCGCTATCAAAGTTATCCGTGAGATAGGCGTTGACACAGGCGGTTCGAATGTTCAGTTTGCTGTAAACCCTGCCAACGGTGACCAGATTATTATTGAGATGAACCCGAGAGTTTCCAGAAGCTCTGCTCTTGCCTCAAAAGCCACAGGCTTTCCGATTGCAAAAATAGCTGCTAAACTCGCTGTAGGCTATACTCTCGACGAACTTAAAAATGACATCACTCTTAAGACTCCTGCGTCTTTTGAGCCGACCATAGATTATTGCGTTACCAAATGGCCGAGATTCACCTTCGAAAAATTTCCTGGCGCTGACGACACTCTTACAACTCAGATGAAGTCAGTTGGTGAGGCTATGGCTATCGGACGTACATTCAAAGAATCCCTCCAGAAAGCTATAAGCTCCCTTGAGATCGGTAAATGTGGATTCGATCCTGTTTTTACTGACGAAGAACTGAAAACAGAGAAAGCACAGGACGAGATCAGAGCTCTGCTCCGCAGACCGACTGCTGAGCGTATGTGGTATGTTGCGGAAGCTTTCCGCCTTGGGTGGAGTATAGAAGAGGTTCATTCACTTTGCTTTATCGACCCGTGGTTTCTTCATAACATCAAACAGATAATAGATTTTGAAGCCGAGCTGCAAACGCTCACTATTATGACAATAGACGAAGCTGTATTTAAAAAAGCGAAAGAGTATGGTTTCTCTGACAAACGTCTTGCTGCACTTTTAGGATGCAGCGAGCTTGATGTATGGGAGAAAACAAAAGGTAAAGTCGTCTATAAGCGTGTGGATACATGCGGTGCAGAATTTGAGTCCTTTACGCCATACCTTTACAGCACATATGAAAAAGAATGTGAGGCAGAACCCACAGACAGAAAAAAAATCATGATCCTCGGTGGTGGTCCTAACCGTATAGGTCAGGGGATTGAGTTTGACTACTGCTGTGTGCACGCCTCTTTTGCGCTTGAAGAGATGGGGTTTGAAACTATTATGGTAAACTGTAACCCTGAAACTGTCTCTACAGACTATGACACCTCTGACAGACTTTATTTTGAACCCCTCACCAGAGAACATGTTCTGAATATAGTTCAGAAAGAAAATCCTGACGGTGTTATTGTCCAGTTCGGCGGACAGACGCCTCTGAAGCTGGCTGTGCCCCTCGAAAGGGCAGGGGTGCCTATCCTTGGGACATCTCCTGACAGCATCGACTGTGCAGAAGACAGAGAGCGTTTCAAGGCACTTATGGAAAAGCTTGATATCATGCAGCCGGCAAACGGTATAGCAAAAGCGGCTGACGAAGCATATAAAATTGCAGACCAAATCGGCTACCCTGTGGTTGTGCGCCCTTCATATGTCCTCGGGGGGCGTGCGATGGAGATTGTGTACGACAGGGAATCACTTGAGAACTATATGGTTTACGCAGTTAAAGCCAGTGAAGATCACCCTGTGCTCATTGACAAGTATCTTCTTCATGCGACAGAAGTGGATGTTGATTCCATCAGCGACGGTGAGACATGCGTTATAGGCTCCATAATGCAGCATATAGAAGAAGCAGGTGTTCACTCCGGTGACTCTGCATGCTCTATCCCTACCAGAACCATTAACGATGCTGTTAAGGCTGAACTGATGACTAAGACAAAGCAGATAGCAAAAGAGCTTAATGTCGTAGGACTTATGAACATTCAGTACGCTATAAAAGATGATCAGATATATATGCTTGAGGTTAACCCCAGAGCATCAAGAACTATCCCTTTTGTCAGTAAATCAATAGGTGTTCCTCTTGCAAAAATGGCTGCAAAAGTTATGGCAGGAGCAAAACTGAAAGACCTTGGTTTTACTAAAGAGGTTGAAATCAATTATCATACAGTTAAAGAATCCGTATTCCCTTTTGTCAAATTCCCCGGGACAGACATTGTGCTCGGACCAGAGATGAAATCGACCGGAGAAGTCATGGGGATAGACTATGACTACGGTGCTGCACAATACAAAGCACAGCTCGCAGCGGGCAATAAACTGCCTAAACAGGGGCTTGTTTTCATCAGTGTTAACGATGCCGTAAAACCGGACATTCTGAAAATAGCGAAAGACCTTCAGGCTCTCGGCTTTGGTATTATTTCAACATCCGGAACATACAACTACCTCACAGAAAACGGTTTTGAGGTTGAAAAAGTTGCTAAAGTGCACGAAGGTGTTCGCCCCAACGTTGTAGACAAGATTAAAAACGGCAAAATTGCGTTCGTTATAAATATCCCCGAAGGGAAGAAGTCCCGTCTGGACAGTGAATCTATAAGACGTGTGATGCTCAGTTACAGCGTACCTTATGTAACCTCTGTGGAGGCTGCATCTGCGTCTGTGATAGCCATTAAGGCAAGCCAGAAAGGGGTTACAGTTACCCCTTTACAGGAATTCTATACCAGAGGTAAGTAATGGAAGGAAAGATAGTCCGCAACCAGAAGCTCAATGATAAATATTACCTTCTGGAGATAAAGTGTGAGGAGTTCGTCCGTGAAGCAAAAGTCGGACAATTTGTGATGATAAACACACGGCATCAGGATTATACCAGTGATCCGCTGCTCAGGCGTCCGCTGGGCGTTGCAGATGTTAACGGCGATAGATTTACTCTCGTTTATATGGTTGTAGGCAAAGGCACTATGCTTCTTAGTGAAATGAAGAAGGATGCTGTTGTCAGCTTTTCCTCGCCACAGGGGAGCACCTTTTCAATGGTGGAAAAACAGCGTACCGCTCTGCTTGCCGGAGGCATAGGCATAGCACCTGTGTACTGGCTTGCAAAAGCACTGAAAGACAGAGGGTGTGTGGTTGACCTTTATTACGGCGGACGCACTGTCGACGATGTTGTACTGCTGGAAGAACTCAAGGAAAATACTGATCATCTCATTGTCACAACCGACGATGGTTCAGCCGGAATTAAGGGGCTTGTAGTAGCCCCATTTGAAGAAAATATCGCTTCGTATGATATTGTCTATGCTTGCGGTCCGAAAGGAATGCTACGTGCTGTAAGTAATATATGTGTTAAACATGAACTGCCTGTTGAAGTTTCTCTTGACGAAAGAATGGCGTGCGGACTTGGTGCATGCCTGGGCTGTATTATTTATCTTAAAGAAGGTGACAGCGTGGTTCAGAAGAGATGCTGTGTGGAAGGTCCTGTGTTTGATGGTTCTAAAGTTGTATGGGACACTGTCTGTCAGGGTTAGTGTACTGCTACCGGAAAGTTACTCTTCCGGCGGAAAGATTATTATGATTGTCGAGGGGTAAATAATGTCTGATAGATTGAAAACAACCTTTTGCGGAATAGAATTCAAAAACCCGATAATAACAGCAAGCGGAACTTTCGGCTATGGTCTGGAATACGCTAAGCATATCGATATAAGTAAACTCGGGGGGATATCCGTAAAGGGAATTTCTCTGAAAGAAGCCCCCGGGAATCCTATGCCAAGAATAATGGAAACCACATCGGGTATGCTCAATGCGATAGGGCTTCAGAATGTGGGGGTTGAAAAATTTATCGAAGAGAAGCTCCCCGTTCTGCGTAAGTATGATACAAAAGTTATAGTAAATTTTTGGGGTAAAACCCTTGATGAATATGTTGAAGTTGCAAAGATACTTGATGAGGCAGATGTTGATATGCTGGAGATGAATATCTCTTGTCCGAATATAAAAGAGGGCGGCATAGCTTTTGGCACTGACCCGAAAATGACATTTGAAGTTACCAGCAGAGTAAAGAAAGTTCTTAAAAATAAGCCTCTTATGGTCAAACTCAGCCCCAATGTCACTGATATAAAAGTTTTTGCAAAAGCGTGTGAGGACGCTGGAGCCGACGCCATCAGCGCAATCAATACTCTGCTTGGCATGGCTGTGAACATACACACGAGAAAACCATATATATCGAATGTTACGGGGGGGCTTTCCGGTCCGGCAATCAAACCCGTTGCTGTGCGCATGGTTCACGAAACATTCAAGACAGTTAAAATACCTGTGATGGGGATTGGCGGAATAAGCAACTGGCAGGATATCGTAGAGTTTGCTCTCGTCGGAGCTTCTGCAATGCAGGTTGGCACTGTTAACTTCGTTGATCCGCAGATACCGTTAAAAATCATAGATGAACTCGAAAGCTATCTTACTGCTAATAAAATAGATAATCTTTCTTTGCTGACAGGAACAGTTAAGATATAAAATTAATTTTATTAATCATTTGAAATTTTGGTATTAAATACTATATTCTTACATATAATACACAAGAGAGATCCAAAATGATTAATAATATTATACACAGGAAACGTTTACGTTACCTTATCGCATTCGTGGTGTTTATAACATCTGCGGCATTTGTTCTCAGTCTGCATACGTCAATAAAGATACGAGGGTTCTTTATTGAAAACTCGAAGTTTCTGCTTGAAAATAATGTTTTACTTTTAAAGCAGAGCGTCGAGCAATTCTACATACAAGCAATAGATAATGTTTCTTTACATTTCCGTTTTTTCCGTAATTCAATATATGAAAACGGTAACTTCTCTCTGGACAAAAGCAGTGAAGTTGTTATGGAAGTTGAAGACCAGACAACCAGCCTTAAACATAATATCAAAATACCGCTAATGCTTTATAACGATAAACCGGTAATGGATAATTCTGCATTAATGGATCATTTCGTAAAATCAACAAATACAGAAGGACTTACTTCAACAGTATTTCAAGTAGTTGATCAGGGGCTGCTGCGCATATCGACAAATCTGTTAACTCCCGATAAAAAATATGCTGTTGGAACATTTATTCCTGCTAGCTCACCGGTTTACAATAAAGTTATGAAAGGTGAGAGGTACATCGGTAGAGCCT
Organism: Denitrovibrio acetiphilus DSM 12809; assembly: GCF_000025725.1. Classification (GTDB taxonomy): domain Bacteria; phylum Chrysiogenota; class Deferribacteres; order Deferribacterales; family Geovibrionaceae; genus Denitrovibrio; species Denitrovibrio acetiphilus. The sequence continues at coordinate 1,474,566 of NC_013943.1, read as the reverse complement.
ATGTTGTCGGCAAATGGTATTGGGCAATTTATGAGCCTATAACGTCAGAGAATCAGATAATCGGTGTTCTTTACATGGGGCTAGAAGAAGATGATCTCACAAATATCTTAGAAAAGACTTTTATGTCTGTCAGAATAGGGCTTTCAGGTTACCCATTCCTACAGGATGACAAAGGCAATATTCTTATCCACCCCTTTGATGCAGGGAAAAATATGAGCCATGTAGCAACTCCGGACGGTAAAGTTATTTTTGATATTATGCGTGCCCAGAAGGACGGCTGGGTGGAATATAAGTATCCTAAGCAGGGCAGCAGGCTTCTTCATGACAAGGTCACACGCTTCATGACTATTGAGTCTCTGGGGTGGATTGTTGGGGCAGGAGCATATGAAGACGAGTTTTATACTGGTTTTACTCAGTATGAGATAACTTACAGTATCTTTGTTATTGTGGTCATTCTTGTCGTAGGCAGCGGAGTCGGGGTAACTATATTTAACACCAATAGAAAACTGCTGGATCAGTCAGAACAGCTCCAGAAGCTGGCTGTTGATGCTGAAGAGGCGAATATCGCCAAGTCCGCTTTCCTGGCGAATATGAGCCATGAGATCAGAACACCTCTTAATTCGATAATGGGATTTTCTGACCTGCTGTGTGCATCAGATATTAATGCTAACGACAAAGAATATGCTTTAACCATCTCACAGAGTGCAAGATCACTTTTGAGTATTATCAATGACATTCTGGACATCTCCAAGATTGAAAGCGGCAAAGTGGAACTTTTCAAAGAAGAATTTGACCTGAACCTTATGCTTGATTATGTCATAAAGATGATATCTGTTAGAGCGAGCGAGAAAGATATAAATTTTCTTTTCTACTGTGACACGAATATTCCGGCAAAACTTATCGGGGATTCAGAACGCATTCAGCAGGTTCTTATGAATCTTCTGGGAAATGCAGTTAAATTCACAGAAAAAGGGGGCGAAATTCGTTTGTCAGTGTTTATGGCAGACAAAGCAGACGATACTGTTGATGTCAGGTTTGAGGTTCATGATACAGGGATTGGTATCTCTGAGGCTGCTGTTGCACATATCTTTGAACCTTTTCATCAGGCAGATGCAGGCATAAACAGAAAATATGGCGGAACAGGTCTGGGGCTTACGATATGTAATAAAATACTCCATATTATGGAATCAGAAATTAGAGTATACAGTTCTGAAGGTGTGGGGAGCACGTTTGATTTCACCGTCAGTTTTGAAAAAGATGAGAAGCATATTAAGCCTTTGGACAATAGAAAGAAAAATACAGCTTTCTGTATATACGGATCAGGTGATTCTGAATCTAACACAGAAAAGATGGTTGCAAACTATCTCCGCAGTATCGGAGATGTAGTTTATTATAATGATTACGGCAGTAAAGAAATAGATATTCTTTTTTGTTTTGACCCCTTGAAACTGAGAGAATATATATTATTAAATTTGGAACAGAAAAATGATATTCCTGTTGTCTTTGTCGGGGAAGAAAATAGCCTTGACGCTGAAGCCTCCTCTATGGTGAGTGCGATTATTAGCCATCCGGTATATCCGTCTAAAATTTATAATATTATTATGCAGCTTTGCGGTATAGGTGGGATGTATTCAGATAATGCAGGTATAGAGAGCATCTATTCCGGAACTGTGCTGGTTGCTGAAGATAACCATACGAACCAGCTCCTGATGAAAATTTTGCTGGAAGGGATGGGGGTTAATGTCGTGTTTGCTGCTGACGGAAAAGAAGCTCTTGAATATTGCTCAGAGCAAACGCCCGATCTTGTTCTGATGGATATCAACATGCCTGTAATGGATGGTGTCTCCGCATTTCGTGAGATAAAAAAAGCGAGAGCACTTGCAGGAGAGGATATGGTGCCTGTTGTTGCTCTCACTGCCAACGCAGTTAAATCCGACAGAGATTCATACCTACAGGTTGGTATGGATGACTATCTTTCAAAACCCGTTAATAAAGATGAGCTGCACAGAGTTCTTAAAAAGTATCTCAAAGTTCTTAAAACACGTCCGGCAGGAAACTTTTATAAAAATGTCACCCATGCCGGACAGGCATATGACAAGCAGACCAGCATCAGAAATGTCGGGATCAGTGAGAAAGATTACGATATGATAATAAGCCAGCTTTTTCAGAACCTTGATAATGACATGAAAATGCTGGAGGATGCAGTGAGTGAAGGGGATGCAAAGAATATTTATTGTATTTTACACTACCTGAAAGGGGCAGCAATGAATCTGCATATTTCTACAGTGATTCCGTTACTGGAAGAATATTGTACTAAAGCAAAATCCGGCGATATTGAAAGCTTCGACACTCAACGCATAAGAGCACTTTTCGAACAGGTGAAAGATAAAATAAATGCTTAATAAGTCTTTAGTTAACCTTACTTTCTTTTTATAAGAAAATTTATTCAAAAGGCTGTCCGTACCTTGACTTGATACGTTAAATCAACTAATATCTTCAAACGTAATTTTTTTTTGACAATCAAGCTGTATCCAGAAACGGAGGATTTAATGGCTGAGATAGTAAATGTTGGGCTCATAGGATACGGTACAGTAGGCAAAGGAACCGCTGAGGTACTTCTTAAAAACAAAAACCTTATATTTGAAAACACTGGTATAGACATACGCCTGAAGACGGTGGCTGACCTGGCAATAGACACGGCAAACCCTGATGAACTCCTCTCTCTGTGTGAGGTAGTCACAAACAATGCTGAAGACATACTTAATGATCAGGATATTGATATCGTTGTGGAGCTGATAGGCGGATATACTTTCGCAAAGGACTTTATAATCAGCGCTCTTAACAAGAAAAAGCATGTAGTTTCCGCTAATAAAGCTCTTTTTGCAATGTACGGCACAGAGATATATCAGGCAGCAGAACTAAACAATGTTTCTGTATGTTTCGAAGGAGCCGTGGGCGGGGGCATACCTGTTCTGCGAGTGATCAAAGAAGACCTTGCAGGGAATAATATCAATGAGATATTCGGCATCATTAACGGAACTGCGAATTACATTCTGTCTAAAATGGAAAAAGAGGGGAAAGAGTTTGAAGAAGTGCTGAAAGTAGCACAGGAACTCGGCTACGCAGAAGCAGACCCCACTTTTGATATAGAAGGGATCGACTCTGCGCACAAGATCGCAATACTTGCCTCTATGGCTTTTAACACCCTTATACCTTTTGAGAAGATTTATGTTGAGGGGATTACAAGCATCAAGCAGATAGACATTGAGTTTGCTAAAAAACTCGACTGCAAAATAAAGCTACTCGCAATAGCCAAAAAACATGAAAACGATCTTGAAGTCAGGGTTCATCCTACAATGGTTCCTGATGTTGAGCTTATGGCTCAGGTTGACGGTGTTTTTAATGCTGTTGAGATTATTGGCGACATGTCAGATAAAACGATGCACTACGGAAGAGGAGCTGGCGGTAAGCCGACAGGTTCTGCTGTGGCTGGTGACGTAATCTCCATCGCAAGAGATATCGCTGCCGGATGCACTAAGAGAACACCAATCCTCGGGTTTAAAAAAGATTATACATATTACTACCCTATAAAGGATATAAAGGACATAAAGTCTGCATTCTATCTGCGTTTCAGCGTTGTGGATGAGCCGGGAACACTTGCTATGATAGCAGGAGTTCTGGCTAAATATAATATCAGCATTTCTGAGGCGATTCAGACGGATGAACGTGCCCCTGGTGAAGCTGTAAATATGGTCTTTATGACACATAAAGCATTGGCACGTAAGATTTATGATGCAATAGAAGAAATTGATAAATCTGATGTAATGCGTGATAAAACAGTAGCCATAAGAGTTAAGGAGCTGGTCTGATGAAATATCTGGTACTGCTCACCGATGGAATGAGCGACCATCAGCTTGAGGAGCTTGGCGGTAAAACTGTCATGCAGTATGCCAAGACACCCAACCTCGATTATATGGCAGCAAATGGTGTCGGTGGTTTTGTGAAGTCCACTCCGGACGGATATTACCCCGGAAGCGACATATGCAACCTTACCATGATGGGGTATGACCCTACACAATTTTATTCCGGCAGAAGCCCCCTTGAGGCAGGCAGTGCAGGGATTGAGCTTGGGACAAAAGATATGTCTTTCAGGTGCAACCTCGTCACGCTTGACGGGGAGATCATGGAGGACAACTCGGCCCACCATATAGATAATGAAACTGCCGGAAAGGCTATAGATGAACTGAACGCCATCTTTAATACAGAAGGTGTTGAGTTTTATAAAGGGCTTGGCTTCCGCAATCTGATGGTCTTGAGGGATGTTGACTTTAACCTGGAAACCACACCTCCCCACGACATAATGGGGCAGGACGCCAGCGGATATCTCCCGAAAGGGAAAGGTTCCGAAAAGCTTATAGATGTTATGGAGAGGGCAAAAGCTATCTTCTCTGACGGGAAATACGGCAGGGCTAACGGCATATGGTTCTGGGGAGAGGGGACAAGACCAGCCATGCCTCTTTTTAAAGACCTCTACGGTATGGACGGCGCTGTTGTTGCCGCCGTAGACCTTATACGGGGTATCGGCAGGTTCGGAGGAATGAATGTGCTTACTGTTCCGGGTGCGACCGGATTTATAGATACGAATTTCGAAGGCAAGGCAGAGTACGCTGTTAATGCCTTTAAAGATGCTGACTATGTTTTTCTTCATGTAGAGGCTGCTGATGAAGCGGGGCACATGGGAAGCATAGAGGAAAAAGTGAAAGCGGTGGAAAATATTGACAGCCGGATGTGTCCTATCATCCTTGAGGGGATGAAGCAGTACGGCGATTTCAGGATACTTGTTTCCCCTGACCACCCGACACCTGTTAAGCTCCGCACTCATGTTGCAGAGCCTGTTCCTGCTATTATTTTCGGCACAGGTGTGAACCCTGATGAGAATCAGACCTATGACGAATTTATGAAGCCTACCTTCTTCATTGAAGAGGGTTATAAAATAGCGGATTTTTTTCTTAAAAGCACCGTGATAAACGGTTAGCCACACAAGGAGGGACCTGTGGGCATTGTTGTAATGAAGTTCGGAGGAACCAGCGTAGGTTCTCTTGAACGTATCAGAAATGTTGCGAACATTATCGCAAAAAAGAAGGATGAAGGGCATGACGTTGTAGTTACTGTTTCTGCAATGGCCGGTGAAACCGACAGACTTATCAATCTTCTTAAGGAAATCGACGAGGATTTTTCTCCTCGTGAGTATGATCAGCTTGTTCATACCGGAGAAACAGCCAGCTCTCCGCTGGTGGCTCAGACGCTTATTTCAATGGGCTACCCTGCCGTTTCTCTGACGGGATATCAGTTCGGTATGATCACAGATGGTTCCTACAGCAAAAGCCGTATTCTGGACATAAAAGCTGACAGAATATTCAAAGAACTTGAAAAAGGCAAAATATGTATTTGTGCAGGTTTTCAAGGGGTTGACCCGAAAACCGATGATATAAACACGCTGGGAAGAGGCGGCTCCGATACCACAGCAGTCGCTATTGCCGCTGCATTGAAAGCTACTGTCTGTGAGATTTACACTGACGTTGACGGTATTTACACAGCAGACCCCAGAATTGTTAAAAACGCAAAAAAACTCGATAAAATATCCTATAACGAAATGCTTGAGCTTGCATCACTCGGAGCTAAAGTGCTCCAGTCAAGGTGTGTTGAACTAGGCATGAACCATGATGTAGATATTCTTGTACTTTCCTCTCTGGAGGAGAAGCCCGGTACACTTGTCACAAAGGAGGACGAAGAGATGGAGCAGGTTGTAGTAACTGGTGTGGTTTCTGATAAAAATCAGGCTAAAATAACTCTTACAGAAGTACCTGACAGCCCAGGTATCGCATCAACTATTTTTAATAAAATTGCAGCAGAAAATATAAATGTGGACGTGATAGTACAGAACGTAAGCAAAGAGGGAAATACTGACCTCTCATTTACTGTGCAGAAAACAGACCTTATCAGAGCTAAGGATGTTTGCAGTCAAGTTGCTAAAGAGATCGGCGCCAAGGAGGTTTTGGCAGATGGTGACATCGCCAAAGTCAGTATTGTGGGGGTTGGCATGAGAAGCCATTCCGGCGTTGCAGCAAAAATGTTCACTCTCCTCGCTGAAATGGGCGTGAACCTGATGATGATAACAACCAGCGAGATAAAAGTTTCCTGTGTAGTAGAGGAGAAATACTCCGAACTCGCAGTGAGAACTCTTCATGAGGCTTTTGTCGAGGAATAAACAACTTTTCGGAGAATATTATGTCAAAAAGAGTGGAGATATACGACACCACACTGAGAGACGGAACTCAGTCGGAAGACGTAAATTTTACCATCGCAGATAAAGTCAAGATAGCCGAAGCTCTTTATGATTTCGGTGTCAGATATATAGAAGGCGGATGGCCTGGGTCAAACCCAAGAGATATCGGTTTCTTTAAGGCGGTAAAAGGGTCATCTGTTCCTGATGATCATATCGCAGCTTTCGGAAGCACAAGGCGTGCAAAAAGAACATGTGATAATGACGAAAATATTCAGGCTCTGCTTGAGGTGGAAGTTCCCAACCTTACTATCTTCGGGAAGACATGGGATCTGCACGTTACAGAAGCTCTGAAAATAGAGCTGGACCAAAACCTCGAACTTATCAATGATTCGCTCTCTTACCTCAAGACAAAAGTTGACAGAGCATTTTACGATGCAGAGCACTTCTTTGACGGTTATAAAGCCAATAAGGAATATGCACTCAGAACCCTCAAAGCGGCTATGGATGCAAAAGCTGACTGCATTATACTCTGCGACACCAACGGCGGGACAATGCCTGCTGAGATAGGCAGCATCATAGATGAAGTTAGGAAAGTAACGGGGGACTATCCCCTTGGTATACACTGCCATAACGACAGCGACTGTGCTGTTGCAAACTCTGTAATTGCTGTAAAACATGGCATTGTACATGTGCAGGGGACTGTGAACGGATATGGTGAAAGGTGTGGGAATGCAAACATAATGTCTGTCATCCCTAATCTTCAGCTTAAATACGGCTATGAATGTGTTCCGGTGGATAAACTTAAAAACCTCAGAACTGTCTCAAGGTATATCAACGAACTTGGGAACCTGAAACATAATATACACCAGCCCTACGTAGGGCGTTCTGCATTTGCCCATAAGGGCGGGGTGCACGTCAGTGCTATTATGAAAAATTCCAGCACGTATGAGCACATTGAGCCGGAGCTTGTGGGGAACAGACAGCGTGTCCTGCTTTCTGACCTTTCCGGTAAGTCTAATCTTATCTATAAAGCAAAAGATTTCGGTCTGGATGTTGACAGCAGCGATCCTAAAATCAATGCTGTTGTTGAAAGACTCAAAGAGCTTGAAAATAAGGGTTTTCAGTTCGAAGGAGCCGAGGCTTCTTTTGAGCTGCTTATGCGCAAAACAATGGGAACCTTTACACCGTTTTTCGATTCAATCAGCTATCGTGTTATTGATGAAATGAACACCAATATGGGATCGCCGCTTGCTGAAGCTACAGTGATGATTAAAGTTGATGGTGAACAGGAACACACAGCAGCGGCCGGTAACGGTCCTGTAAACGCCATTGATAACGCCATCAGAAAAGCACTCCTCAACTTTTATCCCAACCTGAAAGATATGGAGCTTGTAGACTATAAAGTACGTATACTAACTACGGGCACTGGGACAGAGGCTGTTACAAGAGTTCTGGTAGAATCGAAAGATACTGACGGCACATGGGGTACGGTCGGGGTAGCCACTAATATTGTAGATGCCTCATATCAGGCTTTGATGGACTCTATTGAATATAAATTATTGAAAGATAAAGAAAAAGAATAACAATCTCTATGCCGCTCAGATTTTTCAGAGCGGCTTTTTTTGTTGTTGACATGTCCTAAGTAACTACTATAATTAATAGTGTGATTGGTTGATCTTAATTATTTTGTTGAATATTTCACTCAAAGATAGATATTAAAATTATATAAGAATACAAAAGAACTTTTGCCCGGCTATTTCTATGCTTTATCCCTCCTCCCCCCTTAAAGCATGTAGCCGGGATTTTTTTATGCGGTCGAAGACAGAACACCACGCATTTATGCGTTGCTGAATGAGCTAATCACAGCTTTAGAGCTTATAAGTCATTAAGAGGAAAGTAATAACGAAGCAATCTCAGGATTAACTAATGAGTCCAAAGACTGCCACAGCCCTGCGGACCTCGCAGTGACGTATTTTGCATATGCTCTACAGGTTTCCCCGAGGGAATCTATTTAGTCCGGTTTAATCCAGCCTTCTTCCTGCGCCAATTCAACTATACGCATAGCGACAAAGTCAACTGTCTTGTTACAGGAGTTATATTTGCCTATGCCAAAAACTTTTGAGCTGTTTTTAGTTATTACACGACAGCAGGCGCTTTTAAATTCTTTTCTGAAATCATCATGGAGAGTTTTAACAACCCTCTCAAGCCGTTTTGTTGACTCTTCGTTTGTCAGTCTCCCCCCCATAGTGCTGAGTATAAAAATACCACTGTTAAGAGCACCGCAGATGCATCCCGAGCCTCCGACCCCTTCTACAAAAGCAGACATTCCTCTTTTAGTATCTTCTGAAAAAGTTTTGTCGGTATATTTTTCGAAAGCCAGCATAACAGATTCCGAGCAATGATAACCGCTTTTGAAAAGCTTTACGGCTTCGAGAGAAACCAGAACAGCAATAGAGTCAGACATAATTTCACCTGTAAACGAATTTTATAACATTGCTAAGATAATCAATGAGAAATATGTGTCAACATAATTATATTGCGGGGAATGAACATTTTAGATATTATTTGCTATGTAAATACATCGAGGATACGATGAAGAAATTTTTATTTATTTTATTATTTATTACATCTTCAATTACGTTTGCCAATGAGGTAACCGTAGAAGACATGGCAGGAAGGAGTGTGCAAACTCCTGAAAAGGTTACGAAGCTGGTTGCAATTGGTCCAGGAGCATTACGCATGGTTGTTTATGCCGGCGCACAGGACATGATAGTTGGCAGAGAACTGATGGACGGTATGGAACAAATGTCTTTCAAACCGTATATGCTTTCTTTGCCGGACTCATACAAAGATCTGCCTGTGATATCATCTGGCGGCAGTGACAATATGCCGGATATAGAGCAAATTGTTGCACTTGCTCCAGACGTTATTTTTGCCTCATCTTTTTCAATAAAGCAAATGGATGAAATTCAGAATAAGACCAATATCCCTGTAGTAAGTATAACCTATGGCAGTACGGGACACACCGATATCCGAACAGTAAAAAACTGTTTACGGCTAGTAGGTTACTTAACACAAACACAACAGAGAGCGCAGGAAATAGTGAACTATATGGCTATTCTCCGGAAAGATCTGTTGCAGCGTACCGAAGGCGTATCTGACAAAAAAGTTTATATGGCTTCAGTGGCTTATCACATAGCCCGAGGCTTTAACAGTTCAGACACAAAACACCCTGCCTGTTGTCTGGTAGGTGGAAGTAATGTTGCCGGTATACTTTCAGAAAGATCAAAGGGAACACATACTATGCTGCAAATGGAGTCTATCCTTAAACAGCAGCCAGATTATATTTTTTATGATGTGACAGGGTTAGAGGTTCTTAAGGATGATTATAAGTACATCAGCACTCTTTTGAAACTTTTTGACGCTGTGAAAAAAGAAAGGATATACGTTGTCCCTCCATATAACTGGTACAATTCAAACGTCGAGAATATATTTGTCACAGCATATTTTATGGGAAAGGTTATGTATCCTGAAAAGTTTGCGGATGTGAATATCTATAATATAGCAAACGAGATATATAATGTTTTTCTGCAAAATGACTCTTACAGAACACTTACTGAAAGCTATCCTGTATACAAGAAAATTATTTTTCATGAAGACAGCTTCAGCATTAAAAACTAATCTTTGATATCTACAAAAAAAGGCGGGCTCACATAAACCCGCCTTTTATTATTCTAAACAGGAAATTCAAATACTACATTTCCATTTTTAATTGTGTAAAGTGCTGCACCTTTTAGTGTTTTTCCAAGAAAAGGGGTGTTCATCGATTTTGACTTATTCATTTTCTCATCGAAAACATATTCTTTGTTTTCATCAATGATGACTATATCTGCCCGCTTGCCTTCCGCTATTTCGCCTCTGTCAGTTTTTCGGATAAGTTTTGCAGGGTTATAGGACATCACACGGACAAGGTCATTCATAGACATTATATTTCTTTCCACCAGCTTAAGTGAAAGAGGGAGAAGGGTCTGGAGCCCTATAATGCCGAACATGGCAAGGTCAAACTCAACTTTTTTCTCATCAATATGGTGAGGTGCGTGGTCTGTTACGATACAATCGATGTCACCTTTTTTCAGTCCGTCCAGCATGGCTTCGACATCTGCATCACTTCTCAGCGGAGGGTTCATCTTGTAGTTTGTGTCATAAGAAAGAAGCTCTCTCTCTGTGAGGGTAAAGTGATGAGGTGTAACCTCGCAAGTAACATTTATCCCCTGAGCTTTTGCCCACCGAATGAGCTCCAGTGTGCCTTTCGAGCTTATGTGACATATGTGTACGTGTGCCCCTGTGAGCTTTGCCATGAGGATATCCCTTGCGACCATAACTTCTTCTGACTCTGCGGGAATGCTGCGGAGTCCTGTTATGGTTGCTATCTCTCCGTCGTTGATAACGCCCGCACCGGTAAGAGACTTATCTTCTGCGTGACTGATTACAAACGAGCCGAATTGTGATGCATACTCCGCTGCTCGACGGAAAACTTCTGCACTGGCAACAGGGAGTCCATCATCAGAAAAGCCGATAGCGCCTGCTTCCGTCATGTCTCCCATCTCTGTAAGCTCTTCTCCTGCCATCCTTTTTGTCATGGCTCCAATGGGGAAAATGTCACATATCCCGCATTCCTTACCTTTATCTATCATGAATTTCGTAATTGCATTGTTATCGTTAATGGGGCTGGTGTTTGCCATAGGGCATATACCGGTAACACCGCCTGCAACTGCCGCATGTGAGCCGGAAGCGATATCTTCTTTATATTCAAAGCCGGGATCGCGGAGGTGAACGTGCATATCTATAATGCCCGGGATAGTGTAGTGTCCCTTACAGTCAATGACTTTATCAGCTTTCTCACTGTCCGAAGCTTCTAGAGAGGCGATGATTTCACCGTCTATGAGGATATTGCCCTCTATAGTTTTATCGTGATTAACTATTTTACAATTTTTAAGAAGCGTTTTCAATTTTTCCCCCTTTTCTGTTTCCGAGTAGATAGAGAGCTGCCATGCGAACGGCAACACCGTTAGAAACCTGATCAAGGACAACAGCCCTGTTACAGTCTGCAACATTAGTCATAAGTTCAACCCCTCTGTTGATAGGGCCGGGGTGCATAACGATTGCGTCTTTGTCGGCTATCTCCAGCTTCTCGTTAGTCAGCCCGAAGAATTTGGCATATTCCCTTGTGGACGGCAGGAGAAGCTTACCCTGTCTTTCATGCTGGATGCGGAGCATAATTATAACGTCAGCTCCTTCCAGTGCTTCTTCCATGCTGGTACATTTACGGCAGTTGAACGGTGCTATGTATTTAGGAAGCATGGTGAGGGGGCCGTAAACGCGGACATTTGCGCCAAGCTTATTCATCGCCCATATATCCGATCTTGCCACCCTTGAATGCGTAATGTCGCCTATGATGGCTATTTCAAGTCCCTTTATCTTTCCTTTACGCTGCCTGATTGTCAGCAGGTCAAGCAATGCCTGTGTAGGGTGCTCATTCAGACCATCTCCGGCGTTAACAACTGCTGTGTCAGTATTTTCAGCTATGAGTTTTACTGCACCGGAGTAGCTGTGGCGCACAACGAAAACATCAGAATGCATCGCCTCCATATTTTTTACAGTATCGATGAGGGTTTCCCCTTTTGTTGTACTGCTTGAGGAGGCTGTAAAGTTAATGGTGTCGGCTGAAAGTCTCTTTCCTGCAATCTCAAAGGATGTTCTGGTTCTTGTAGACGGCTCAAAAAAAACATTGATCACAGTCCTTCCTTTAAGTGTCGGAACTTTTTTTACATCCCGTTCGTTAATCTCGCAAAATGTCTGGGCAGTGTCCAGAAGATAAGTTATCTCCTCCGCGCTCAGGTCGGACATTCCCAAAAGATCTTTTCTATTGTAAGACATTCGGTCTCTCCCGTATTATTTGTTTATTATTCTGACGTAGTCACTTCCGGCTTGTTCCTTAAGTGCTACTTCAATTATTTCATCTCTGGATGTCGGCACATATTTACCAACAAAATCAGGCTGGACAGGCAGCTCCCTATGACCTCTGTCTATGAATACCGCAAGGGATATTTTCTGTGGTCTGCCGAGGTCAATAAGCGCATCTATAGCAGCCCTTGTTGTGCGTCCAGTAAAGATAACGTCATCCACAAGTATTATGTGCTTACCTATCACATCGAAGTTTATCTCTGTCCCCTGCAGAACAGGATAGTCCGCTATTGATGTAAGATCATCTCTGTAGAGCGTTATGTCCAGATAACCAACCCTTATGTCTGGTTTCCCTTCTGATTTAAAAATTTCATTCAGTCTGTCTGCAAGGTGTGCTCCCCCCCGTCGTATGCCGACAAGGCACACTTCACCCGTGTCTTTCATGTTTTCCAGGATCTGATAAACTATTCTGTTAAGTGTTCTGGACATTTCGTCAGAGTTCATAATCTCTTTGGACGGCATATTATCCTCCGTTATATATACAAAAAAAAAGCCTTTTAACCGCTTCCTGCGGCCAAAAGGCTGTGTTTTCAAAATGTATGCGTAATGTTTATTTTAAATTTCATCATCCACCCGAAAAATAATAGCCCTTGAGCAAGATATTTGTCAACGAAATTTGTTGATAAAAAACTGAGGATTTTATAAAATCACTATGAATACTAAGATTTATTAAAAAGAGGTCATTATGAGAAAGATTAAACTCGCTGTTATGTTGTCTGTGCTGACTTTTGCATTAAGTGCCTGTGCTCTTGCTCCTCTTGTTGTCGGCGGTGCTGCCGGCGGTGCAGTATATTCCACAACAAGCGACCACATAAAAGATGTTTTCAGTATTTCCAAAGAACACGCTTTTGAAACTATGGTGGGGATCATAGCCGGAGAAGACGGAAAGATAACACTTTCCAGCATAACAGACGGCAAGATAGAGGCCAGACTCGGTGACTCTTTACTTTTCGTTGCAATATCCCCCCTTAACGAAACTTCCACAGAAGTCAGCATCAGGGCTAAAAAACATATGGAACTTATTCCTGACAAAGATACCGCAGTAAGAATATACAGAGCTTTTGTCAGAGAAGTTATGAAATGATAAGAAAGGCTTTAATGACGGATGCTAAAGATATCCAGAACCTTGTAAACACATATGCAAAAGGGGGCGAAATGCTCCCTCTGAGTATTAATGAGATATACGAGAAGATACTTGAGTTTGTTGTATGGGAAGAGAATGGTGAGCTGATAGGATGCTGTGCCATTCACCCTACATGGGACAATCTGGCAGAGATACGCTCTGTTGCTGTGCGTCCGGACACTGTGAAAAAAGGGGTAGGGAAGGCTCTTGTGGAGCGCTCTATCGAAACTGCTGCTATACTTGGTATAACAAAAGTTTTCCTTCTGACTTATGTACCGGAGTTTTTCAGAAAGCTTGGCTTTACTGAGGTTGAAAAAGAGATGCTCCCTAAAAAAATATGGTCGGACTGCCTCAAGTGTGCCAAATTTCCCGACTGCGATGAGATCGCTATGATGAAAACACTATGATAAATGAAATTGAAAATATAATTAACAGATTCAATTCGTCCTATGACGATATTTCCATACATATTCAGAGTGGACGGTCGAAGAGCGTGCAACTTAACGGATATGAAACAGAAACAGTTGACTATGCCGTGGATACTAAGTTAATAGCGAGAGCTGTTAAAGACGGACGTGTGGTTTCATGCGGTTTTACAGGTGCAGATGCGGGGACTGTTGCAGATTTTCTGGATAGTTACAAAGTTGCAATAAACAGCTTGCCTGCCGATGAGTTTAGGTTCATTCCTGATTATTCAGCTACAGAAGGTGATCTGGATGTTTGTGATCCCGCTTTTGACACTGTCACCCTCAGCGATCTCACAGACATTGCTAAAGAAATTACATCTGCCGCAACGGCTGCCGATAAACGTGTTAAAGCCGTTAAGCAGTCTGCTGTCGATGCTTCATTTTCAGAAACAGTAATCATTTCCACCGCAGGACCTGTGGTCTCTCGCAGCAAAACTTTTTTTTCTGCCGTTGCATACCTGATAGCAGAGGAAGGCGGCGAGGAAAGGGATGCATACGACCAGATTTCAGTCACAAAACTCGGCGCTTTGAGTCATAAACTGGTGGGGGAATATGCCGCAGAAAATGCATGTTCTCTTCTCGGAGCCAAAAGTATCAGTACGGGGTCGTATAATATACTTTTCTCAGCTTCTGTCATGGCTGATTTTATGGAGCTGCTGCTTGAACTGATTAATGGTGAGAGCGTTTACAAAGGCACAAGTATGCTGACTGGAAAACTAGGCAGTAAATGCGCATCTGACAACTTTACTATGATTGATAATCCACTTTTGAGAACTGGGCTTGGCTCCAGAATATTTGACGATGAAGGGCAGGCTAGCGGCAGTGTCAGCATTTTTCAAAATGGGATACTCCAGAATTACCTGCATAACAGCTATACAGCGAAAGCTCTTGATATGACAAATAATGCCAGAGGAGCTATAGGAAACGGCGGCAACATCTCTGTAACCAGTACAAATGTTCTGCTTGCCCCCTCCACAGCAGAGAAAACACCGGATGCTGAAGACTATCTTAAAATAACTGAAGTTATGGGGATGCATACCGCAGACCCTATCAGTGGGGACTTTTCGGTAGGAGTGTCTGGTATACTTTATAAAAACGGCACATCTGTTCACCCTTTTAAAGAAGCAGTATTGTCAGGCAATCTCGCAGATCTGCTCTCCGGCACGATAGAGGTGTTTGACAACAGCCGGACTTTCGGGAATATTACTGCATCAGATACATTATTTGACAAAATGACTGTCAGCGGAGTTTAAATCAATATGATTATTGAAGACATTATTAATGAACTGGACGGACTGAAAAAAGATATAAACAGCTTCAGAACAGCTATGAATGAAGATGAGCTGAAGAAAGCGATATCTGAAGTTGATAACCTCTCCATGAGTGACCCGAACTTCTGGAACAGCAAAGAATCAAAAGTTCTCATGAAAGAGCAGGCTATAAATAAAAAGAAGCTCGAAGAGTGGCATGAGCTGACAGGGCTTCTGGAAGATACTGAAGTGCTCATCGAACTTTATAAAGAGGGAGAGCAGGGGGTTGAAGCCGACATTGAGACCTCTATACGCACCCTTGAAAAGACTATTGCTCATTTCGAGCTGAAGCTTGTTCTTTCCGGTCAGAACGACGGGAACAATGCAATCATTACTATTAATTCCGGTGCGGGCGGTACAGAAGCAAACGACTGGGCTGCAATGCTCTATCGGATGTATACCCACTATGCCGAAAGAAATGGATATAAATGTGACATCCTCGACTATATGGAAGGGGAAGAAGCCGGTATAAAAAATGCCACAATAAATATCAAAGGTGCTTTTACATACGGTTACCTCAAAGGTGAAACAGGCGTTCACAGACTTGTACGTATCTCTCCATATGACTCAGCGAACAGAAGACACACTTCTTTTGCTGCGGTATTTGTTATGCCGGAAATAGAAGACGATATAGAAATAGATATAAGTGAAGCCGATCTTCACATAGATACCTACAGGGCGAGCGGTGCGGGCGGACAGCACGTTAACACAACAGATTCTGCTGTGCGCATTACACACGTCCCCACAGGTACGGTTGTTACCTGTCAGTCTGAACGAAGCCAGCATAAAAACAAAGCTCATGCCATGAAAATTCTCAAATCAAGATTATATGAGCTGGAAATCGATAAGAAAAACGAAGAAAAACAGAAACTCGAAAGCACTAAAACCGAAATAGGGTGGGGTAACCAGATACGTTCATACGTTATGCACCCTTATAAAATGGTAAAAGACCTCCGTACCAGACACGAAACAGGGAATGTGGATGCTGTTATGGACGGAAACCTTGATGCTTTTATCCGGGCGTATCTACTTCATACAGCAGGTATCAATACTGATGAACAGTAAGCTTAAAGCTCTGCGTCCCACCTATGCGGAGATAGATCTGCGTGCTTTCGGCAAAAACATTGAAACAGCAAGGGAGCTCTCGGGAACAGACATTATCGCTATTGTGAAGGCTGACGCCTATAGCCACGGAGAGCTTGAGATGTGTGGATATGCATATCAGAAGCATAACTGCACAAAGTTTGCCGTAGCCACAATCCTTGAGGCTATAATTCTGCGGGAGCATCTCGGTGAAGGCGTTTCAATATTTGTGCTGGGTTATATAGATGAGACTTTTTATGAAGAAGCATATGAACACAACATTATCTTCACAATAAACGACAACGATACCGCTACGAAATATAATGAATTTTTACAAAGAAAGAACCTCCATGCGAATGTTACAGTAAAAATCAATACAGGGATGAACAGACTGGGATTCAGAACTGACATGAGCTGGTATGAGTTTTCATCAGCCTATCCCGCTTTGCGCCCTATCCATATAATGAGCCACTTGTCATCCGCCGATACAGATAGGGAATATACTTACAATCAAATAGAAGAATTCCATAATTTTATTGCTAAAAATAAGATAAGATGCCATACAAGTTTACTCAACTCGTCAGGTATTGCCGGATATGAGAATAAATTTTCCCTGACAAGACCGGGGATTATGCTATATGGGTATCTTGACGGCGGGTATGATGTTAAACTGGAAAAAGTGATGCGTATCTATTCCCGCATTGTTCAGATCCAATATCTGAGAAAGGGTGATGCGGTCAGTTACAGTAGAAAGTTTCACGCTGATAGAAATATGGCGATAGGCGTTGTCCCTATAGGATATGCAGACGGATACCCCAGATGCCTTTCAAACAAAAGCCATGTTTTTGTAGACGGCATTAAATGTCCTGTTATCGGAAATGTTTGTATGGATATGATGATGGTTGACCTCACAGGTGTTAACCTTAACGGCAGCCTGAAAGTTGAAGTGCTTGGCGACAGCATCGACGCTGACGAGCTTGCGGAGATGGCGGGAACGATTTCTTACGAAATACTTACAGGTATTCAGAACAGAATACCCCGAATATACATAGATTAAAAGGTGACTGTGTGACAAAGTTTTTTGAATTTTTCGGAAACCCTTTAGTAAGGCTTATCAACGCCACCGGCAGTATGTCACTGATGTTCTTCGACACAATCAGGCTCATCTTTGTCCCCCCGTTCAGGCTCAGGCTCTTGATCAAACAGATCGAATTCATAGGTGCAAACTCTCTCTCTGTAATAATTCTGACGGGGAGCTTCACAGGGATGGTGTTTGCATTTCAGAGTTATATAGGTTTTCATAAATTCGGTGCAGAACAAATTGTCGGTACAGTTGTTGCTCTTGGCATGGCAAGAGAGCTGGGACCTGTTTTGTCAGCCATAATGGTTGCAGCCAGAGCCGGTTCTGCTATCACTGCTGAGATCGGGACTATGAAAGTGACAGAGCAGGTTGATGCGCTTAATGCGCTTGCTGTGGACCCCGTACAATACCTCTTTGTACCGAGAATACTTGCAGGACTGATCGTTATGCCTATGCTGAATGCCATTGCGGTTTTCTGCGGTATGGTTGGCGGTTTTCTGGTGAGCATTACTGTTCTCGGGATCAACAAAACCCTTTATCTTAATTATATGTATCAATATATAGAGTTTTCAGACTTTTTCAGCGGAATGGTGAAGGCGTTTGTGTTTGGCGGAATAGTAACTCTTGTGGGCTGCTACAAAGGCTATATGACAACCGGCGGAGCAGAAGGAGTGGGGAAATCCACCACAGAATCTGTTGTCCTTGCCTGTATACTAATACTTGTTTTTGACTATATACTTACAGCATTTATGTTTTAGGACGGATGATGGAATATTCAATAGAATGTATCGACCTGCACAAAAGTTTTGGAAAGCACAAAATCCACAAGGGGATAAACCTGAAAGTGGTAAAAGGCGCTATCACTTATATTATAGGTCCTTCGGGAACAGGTAAGTCTGTTCTGCTGAAACAGCTCTGCGGGCTCATGCCTCCGACATCCGGCAAGATATATGTCGACGGGCAGGATCTAACCTCTATGAGCAGAAACGAACTGATGGAGATGAGGAAGAAATTCGGCATACTTTTTCAGAATGCTGCACTGTTCGATTCTATGAACGTTTATCAAAATGTCGCTTTCCCATTGGTGGAACACACTAAAAAAAGTAAAGATGAGATTGACAGGATAGTTACAGAGAAACTACGCCTTGTAGGGCTTAGTAAAATTGAGGATAAGATGCCCTCTGAGCTTTCAGGAGGAATGAAAAAAAGGGTGGGACTCGCCAGAGCCATAGCCCTTGAGCCGGATATAATACTTTACGATGAGCCCACAACAGGGCTTGACCCTATCATGTGCGACGTGGTGGACAATCTTATAAATGACACCCAGAAAGAGCTGGGGATAACATCAATCGTTATCTCCCATGACATAAAAAGTACGCTTAAAATAGCTGACCATATAGCTATGCTTTACGATGGCAAGGTTGTGCTCTATGGCACTCCTGATGAGTTTAAAAATACTGATAACCCTTATGTGAAGCAGTTCTTTTCCGCTTCCAGAGAGGGACCGATCAATATCATATAACGGAGCATATTATGAATTTCGGACTTGAAGCAAAAGTTGGGGTGTTTGTTGTTGGATGCCTCCTTTTAATCAGCGCAATGTCGCTCAGGCTTGTTGACTTTTCCTTTTCAGATTCTGCCGGGGTAAAAGTCACAACTATCTTAAATGATGCAGCAGGGCTGACAAAAGATTCTCCGGTTATATTCAGCGGTGTTGAAGTCGGCAAAATCAGAGAAATAAAACTCGAAAATAGGAAGGCTGTTGCTGAACTTCTGATAAACGATCAGTATGAACTGCCGGCAAATCTTAAAGTTCTCGTCCGTTCCAAAGGTTTTCTCGGTGAAAAATATGCAGAATTCCAGCTTGACGGTGATATTGCACAAGGCATCCTGAAAGACGGTGATATACTCACACAAGGGAACGAAGGGACAGACATTGACCAGCTTACCAATAAGCTTGGCGGCATAGCGGATGATGTTCAGGCTATTACTGCTTCTCTGAGGGAAGTGCTCGCAACTGATCAGGCAAAGGCAAATATGTCTGTGACAATATCTAACATCCGCGACATAACCGATAGTGTTAATAAGCTGGTTCAAAATAATGAACAGCGTATCGACACAATCATTATGAGCATGGAAACTCTCACAACAAAACTCAGTGAAATAACTGTCGCCAATACTCAGAATATAAATGATATTATGGCTAATATTAATGCCATAACAACCGACCTTAAAGCCCAGACTCCTCTGATATCTGAAAACCTTCGTGTAGTTACCGAAAGCCTTAAGAATGACGGTCCGACGATCGCAAGCAATGTACGCAGCATAACAGATGATGTGGACGAGGTTATGAGCTCTCAGAAAGAAAACCTCAAAAAAGCGATCGAAAATATTGCAGAAGTTTCAGACAAACTGGGCAAGACAGTTGATAATCTTAATGAAATAACAGGCAAGGTGAACAGTGGTGAAGGAACCATAGGACGCCTTGTTAATGATGAAGATACGGTAGACAACCTGAACGGTGCTCTTACCGGACTTCGTGATACACTTGGTAAAATCGACCAATTCAAAGTTGATCTGGCTTTCTCCGCAGAAAGATATGGCGAGGTTGACAACAGTAAAGGGCATGTTGAGGTGAAGATCACCCCCGGAAGAAAGAGATACTATCTCTTAGGTCTTTCCAGTGATCAGGACGGTACCACGGAAACAACAAATACCAGTATTCATAGAGAACCAACCCATGGAAGCAATGCAGCAAGCGGTGAAGACTCTCTTTCATATTATGAAGAGAAAGAGGAACAGAACCCGGATGCTATGCTCTGGACGCTCCAGTATGCGCATAGGTTCTGGGACAATTTCTTTTTCCGTGTAGGGCTGAAAGAATCCGAAGCGGGAATAGGTCTCGACTACCATCCGTTTACTGCAACAGAAGAGCTTGAAGATAAGTTTGTTTTCAAATTAGACGCCTATGATTTCCCTGATGAAGATGAAGACAGGGAAGTACACATGAAAGCGGGACTTAAATATAAGTTCTATAAAAATCTCTTTATCACAGGTGGTTATGACGATTTTCTCAACAGCGATACTGACTCATGGTTTGTGGGAGCCGGTGTGGAATTCCGTGATGACGATCTGAAATATCTGCTGGGCAAGACCCCAATGCCGAATTAATATGAAGATAGATATAGCAATTTCAACGTGTCCAAACGACACTTATATTTTTGGTGCGATGCTGACCGAACAGATCAAGTCTGAGCATAAGTTTGTACCCTTTATGGATGATGTTCAAGTTCTGAACCGTATGGCTATAAAAAACAGCTCGGATATACTTAAAGTATCTTATGGGGTTGTGCCTCAAATACTTGATAATTATAAAATACTCAGAACCGGAGGAGCCTTGGGCTTCGGGTGTGGTCCTCTGGTTATCAGCAAAGAGAACAGGGATATAAGCTCTCTTAAACGGATTGCAATTCCCGGGGTAAACACCAGCGCATTTCGTTTTTTTAAAATGTTTTTCGGTGAAGATTTTCATTTCATACAGCTTCGTTTTGATAAAATTATGCCGGCAGTAATTTCCGGCGAGGTTGACGCAGGAGTTGTGATACACGAGGGACGCTTTGTCTATCAGCAGATGGGTCTCAGCAAGCTGTGCGACCTTGGTGAAATGTACGAAGATAAATTCAAGTCACCCATTCCACTTGGATGTATAGTGATTTCGAAAAGCATCCTCTCTGAGGCAGAAAAGATAACTTATACCATCAGAAAATCCATTGAGTTCGCTGAAAATAACTATGACCTGGTGCTCCCATTTATCAGAGAAAACGCCATGGAGCTTGATGATGACGTGATCCGTCAACATGTTGAACTCTATGTGAATCAATATTCAGTAGATGTTTCTCCTGCAATACCAGCACTATGCAAATTTTTAGACACTGACGAGTCTGTTTTTGTATAGTTTTGTTGGCTTGCAGACAGATAAACTATCTGCTATTATCGTGCTCGGTAAAATATGAAAAAAATAGAATTACTGCTCGGCATCAGCAATATTATTCTGAATGCTGACGACACCAACACTACACTTCAGAAAATCGCCAGATTCCTTAAAGAAGCTATAGAGAGTGATGTTTGCTCTATATACCTTCTCGGAGGAGCCGCAAGAGACAGGCTTGTATTAGCTGCAACAGAAGGGCTGAGCGAAGGCGCTGTCGGCAGTGTTTCCCTTGGGCTTGACGAAGGTCTTACGGGGCTCACGTACACTAACGACCACTATACATTTATACGAAATGCCACAACACATGAGCGTTTTCACTATTTCCCCGGAATAAACGAGGAACCTTATAACACCTTCATAGGCATCCCGCTGCGGAGCAGAGCACATGAGTTTGGCGTTCTGGTATTTCAGTTCCGCAAAAATAAACGCAATACCGACATGCTCAGAAAACTGCTTCGTGCTGTTGCCGCACAGGTTTCAGGACTGGTGCTGAGGCATTATCTTATGCATCACGAAGAGGGTGAACTGGTCTATGACAGTAACGAAGAGCGTATAGAAACCGGTGTTCCTCTCTCAAGCGGGATAGCATTTGGTGAGCCAGTTATTGTCATGGCGAAATTGGTCGAAAAAACCAATCAGCATGATTCACCGGAAGAGGAACTTGAGGCTTTTAATAAAGCTATTGAAAACACCAGAAAAGACCTTGAAGAACTGATAGGAAAGATGGATTCGTCAAGACAGCAGATTGCCTCAAACATCTTTGAAACGCACCTGCTGATGCTGAATGATATTACATTCAGAGCCGACATAGAACTTCATATCAAAAAGAAAAATAAAAGCGCATCCTTCAGCGTTCGGCATGTTGCTGATAAATATATAAACAGATTTCGTTCTATAAATGATGCATACCTTCGTGAAAGGGCGCAGGATGTTGAGGATATTGCTTTCCGACTGCTCTCCCACCTCGGCGCTGTTTCGAAAGAAACAAACCTTAGAGACAACAGCGTTATCTTTGCTGACAGGCTGACACCTGGGGAGACAGCAACTCTGGATCTCGAACGTGTCTGTAGCTTTGTTACCGAAAAAGACGGTGTCACAAGCCATACTGCCATCCTTGCGAAAAGTATGAAAATACCTGCTGTGACAGGCGTTGCAAACATACATAACAAGATAGAAACCTGTGAAAGAGTTATTGTTGATGGATATGAAGGACATGTGATTTTTAACCCTTCTCCTGAAACAGTTGAAAAATATAAACAGAAGATGACTTCTAAAAAACTGCCTGATGAAGACAAAGAATACGCCTGTCGTAATTTTGTCCTGAAGGACGGCTCTAAAATAAAATTTTATGCAAATGTTTCCAGTGTGCTGGATTCTGAAAAAGCTGAACTTTTCTGCGCGGACGGAATAGGGCTTGTCCGGACAGAGATATTTTATCTGGGGAGAGACGGGAATTGCAGCCTTGAACAGCGCATGGACACATACAGAGGTATCCTCAGAGCTTTTCCGCATAAGCCTGTTGTCTTCAGGCTTCTTGATATCGGTTCAGATAAAAAATCAGCTTACGAAGCGTTCGAAGATAACCCTGCTCTCGGCAACAGGGGTGTCCGGCTGCTTCTGACAGACTATCAGTCTATGCTTGAAGATCAGCTGACAGCCCTTATCAGACTTCATGGTGAATACAACACAGTTCGCATCCTTGTGCCTTTTGTGGCTGACGCCAACGAGTATTTCCGTGTAAAAAAGATAGCTGAGGACATAGCAGAAAAAGAGGGGCTCAACATGCCGGACATCGGTGTTATGCTCGAAATACCTTCGCTCATATATCAGCTTGATCAGTTCAAAGGAGAGTGTGCATTTTTCAGCATCGGGACAAATGATATGTTTCAGTATTTCTTTGCTCTGGACAGGGGCAACCCGAAAGTCAGCTCACTTTACAGACCGGATAACCAGTCATTTATAAACCTCCTCAAACGTATTCTGGATAAATCAAATGAGATAGGAATACCCGTTGAAATATGCGGAGAGATGGCTGCTGATCCCGAAATGCTTACTAAGCTGATAGACATGGGATACAGAGAATTCAGTGTAAGCCCTTACGCAATAAACGAACTTAAATACCACCTGCATAAAATACAGATAAGCTAGCATGTTTTTATTTCTGATTTTGCTTGTACTGTACTGCATTCTTCATAGCGTACTTGCTGATGCTGTGCTGATGAAAAGGTTTTATTATTTATGGTGGTACCGCTTTTTCTATGTATTACAATCTATTTTACTGTTTATACCGATTTTTCTAATATATCATAATCTCCCTTCTGAACCTTTATTTCAACCGGCTTTATTCCCTTATAGTTTTTATGTTTTTGTATGGACAGTGGGGCTGGGGTTCGGCATTTATGCAGTAAGAAGTTACGACAATGGAGTTTTTCTCGGTCTGACACAAATACTTATTAAAAAAAATGGTAAAAATTATATTTACAAAAGACCAGAGCTTACTAAAAAAGGTGCACTTGCATACGTGCGTCATCCTTACTACACAGTTTCTTTGCTCCTGATATGGGTACGTCCTCTTGATGTAAAAGATATTTATCTGAACATTATCCTTACATTATATTTTCTTCTCGGTACAATTAATGAGGAACGTAAACTCAAAAAGGAGTTCGGGGCCGAATATCTGCAATATATGCGTGAAGTTCCGGCTCTGATACCGTTTACAAAGAGGAAATAATGAACTCTCTGGCACATATTGTCTTTATAAAGTACCCGCAGACTGGAAAGGTCAAGACAAGACTTGGTGCTTCTGTGGGGGACATGAGAGCGGCAGAATTTTATAAGCTGATGGTAGAACAAGTTTTGCGCTCCTGTTATGCTCCGAATATTGATACGCTTCTTTTTATACAGCCTTATGAACGACTTGATGAGTTTAGAGAATGGCTTGGCGATGAATATACTTTTTATCCGCAAGACGGAACTGATCTGGGGCAAAAGATGTTCAAAGCGCTTAAGGCGGCTTTTGAAAACGGTTACGAAAAATGTGTACTCACCGGAACAGATATCCCTGATCTTAATATAGATATAATTTGTCAGGCAGATGAAATGCTCAATCAGCATGATGCAGTGATAGGTCCGGCTGAAGACGGCGGTTACTATCTGATAGGTTTTAATAAAAACACTTTGACCGATGTCTGTTTTAACAAAATGACATGGAGTACAGACAAGGTTTTTGAAGACACAATAAAGACCTTTAAAGAAATAAACTATAAGATCAGCAAGCTTAAAACACTGAGTGATCTGGATGATATCAATGACGTCAGACGGATGAAAAACAGTCTGAAAGACATAATAGGGAAAACAGGTATATCATTATGAAGTATGACTTTATTGTAATAGGTGGTGGTTCCGCAGGACTTGTTGCTGCTAAATTTGCAAACGGTTTGGGCAAAAAAACAGCGATAGTTGAGAAATACAAGCTTGGCGGTGACTGCACTCATTTCGGATGCATACCAAGCAAAGCGCTCCTTCATTATTCTGTTATTAACCCTTCATCCGGCATTAGAGCTTTTGAACATGTGCGGGAGATGGTAGAGCGTATTTATCAGACAGAAACACCTGATGTCTTTAGAAAAGAGGGGATAGACGTTATTGAAGGTGCTGCCCGTTTTATCGATTCGCAGACTATCGAAGTAAATAATGTCAGCTACACAGCCCGTAGATTTTTGCTTGCAATGGGCTCCTCTCCTGTTGTCCCGCCTATATCAGGACTTGACAGTATCAACTACCTTACTAATGAAAGCATTTTTAGCATTAAAGAGCTGCCTCTTTCTGTTGTCGTGCTCGGAGGCGGTCCTATCGGTATAGAGCTTGCATCTGCACTGAATAATCTCGGAGTTGATGTTGCTGTGGTAGAGATGTCAGACAATATCCTGCCTCGCGAAGACAGGGAACTTTCGCGGATATTACAAAAAAAACTTGAATCGGACGGAATCAAAATTCTCACCGGAACAAAAGTTATTTCTGCTGAACAGAGAGATGGATTTGTAGCACTGAAAACTGAGGGCACCGTTGATACTGTTAAAGCAGTAAAGATACTTGTTGCGGTTGGAAGACGACCTAATATTGACGGTATGAACCTGAACTCCGCAGGGGTCGGGACAGATAGAAACGGTGTGGTGGTGGATAAATATCTTCGTACGACAGCGAAAAATATATATGCAGCGGGAGACGTAGTCCCCCCTTATCAATTTACTCACGTGGCAGACTACGAAGCTGTAACAGCCACAAGAAACGCATTACTTCCGCTCAAAAAAGCTGTCAATTATGCAGACATAGGGTGGTGTACATATACATCACCGGAACTTGCCGGATGCGGACTGACCGAAGAGCAGGCAATAAATAAATATGGTGACAATATCCATGTATATAAATTTGAAAATACTCATCTAGATAGGGCAATTACAGACTGCTCAACAACAGGGCTTGCAAAATATATTACTGACAGAAAAGGTAAAATATTAGGCGCACATATATTAGGCAGCAGGGCAGGAGAAGTTGTTCATGAAGTAATGGTGGCTAAAAAATTCAACATCCCCTTCCATAAGCTTGCAAATATGGTGCATATATATCCGACATACTCCTATAGCGTCAGGCAGCCTGCGAAATATGCAGCAATAGACATGCTTATGAATAATGTATTTGTTAAATTTATTAGAGGTTTGCGAAAGTGATAAAGAAACTCATAGTCCTTGTTATAATAATTGCTGCTGCTCTCTGGCTCAGGCAGAGTGAGTATGCCGAGCTTCTGACTCTGGAAGCTTTGAAGGCAAACGGTGATGCTCTTAGGATTTACGTGGCTGACCATTACATAAGTTCTGTAGGGCTTTATGTTGTTATCTATATGGTAGTTGCCGGACTTAATATCCCCGGTGCTGTCATATTGAGTATCGGCGGCGGTTATGTTTTCGGAGCGATAGCGGGAACTGTATTTGCTGTAACATCTGCTACCTTGGGGGCTGGGATAGGGTTCCTTACTGCCAGATACATAATGGGGTCGTCTTTGAATGTCAAATATGCGAAACAGCTTCAGAGGCTAAACAGAGAGCTTGAGACCAACGGATATCTCTATATGCTGACTCTCAGGCTCATACCTGCCTTTCCATACTTTCTGATAAATATACTTGCCGGACTAACAAAACTCCGCTTCGGAACCTTTATATGGACAAGCTATATCGGGATGATACCCGGCGGATTTGTGTTTGTATACGCAGGCAGCAGGCTGAACAATATCAGCTCTCTGTCCGATATCTTTTCACCAGAAATGCTTTCCGCCTTTGTTCTGTTGGGGGCTCTGATGCTCATTCCCGTGGCATATAAAAAGATTAAGAGGCGTTGATGAAAGTCAGTGTGATAATCCCTGTTTATAACGAACAGGCTCGTATAAATGATCTTATCCGAGATATCAGGAGCAAGTCTGATTGTGAAATTGTTATTTGTGACCCGAATGGGGAAACAGTAAAATCTATCAATGATAATAGTGTTATGTGCGTTAGTTCAAGCAAAGGTAGAGGTATTCAGATGAATACCGGAGCTGGGAAAGCAACAGGTGATTTACTCGTTTTTCTCCATGCGGATACTATCCTTCCTGATGGATTTGAAACAGAGGTGCGCGATGTACTTTCTGGTTATGATGTTGGAGCATTTCACCTTGAGATAGACAACCGAAAGTTTATATTCAGAATAATCGAGAAAGGCGTGAGCATCAGAAACAGAATAACCAGGATTCCATACGGCGATCAGGCTTTGTTCTGTACAAGAGAGGCTTTTGAAGCTGTGGGCGGATTCCAAAATATATCATTGATGGAAGATGTGCGTTTTATGCAGGACATGAAACGTAAAAAAAAGCGTATCTATCTGTCTGGTACCCCTGTGAGAACATCCGCCAGAAGATGGGAGCAAGAGGGATTTCTCTTCACATGTATGCGCAATTGGTCTATCATCACTCTTTACTATCTGGGAGTAAGTCCGAACTTTCTAAAAAGATTTTATAAATAATACAACAGCTTAGGCGATGGAGGATATGATGCAGGTTTACAAGGATATGGTCAGGTATGTTATGGATAACGGAGTATATCTCCCGAACAGAACAGGCGTGGCAACATACAGTGTTTTCAGTTATTTTTACAGAGTTAATCTGGCAGACGGATATCCTCTATTAACCACAAAAAAGATGTTTTTCAACTCTATGGTACATGAACTCTTCTGGTATCTCTCAGGTGAGGAACATATCAAAGACCTCCGTACAAAAACAAAAATATGGGACGCATGGGCTGACGAAGAAGGGCTTCTGGAAACTGCTTACGGTAGATTCTGGAGAAGGTTTCCTGTACCTGAAAAAGGGCTGAACGGAGAAAACTGGGGTAAAAAATGGACCCACAAAGACCCAGAGACAGGTCAGATGGTTTTTGATCAGATACAATATGTTATCGACAACCTTAAAGAAGTGAAAAATAACCCTAACTGCTCTGCACAACGCAGACTTGTGGTCTCTGCGTGGCATCCGGCCAATGCAGCAGAAAGCAAACTTCCGCCATGCCACTATACCTATTGTTTTTCAGTGAAAGCCGGTAAGCTCAACTGTCACCTTACACAGCGCTCAGGAGACATAGCACTTGGTATACCTTTCAACCTTTCATGCTATGCACTCCTAACGATGATGCTAGCAAAAGAAACAGGGCTTAAGGTCGGTGAGTTCGCACATACAATAATTGATGCTCACATCTATGAAAACCACATGGAAGGGTTGAAAGAACAGCTCGAAAGAGAACCTCTTACACTGCCTAAAGTAGAAATAGCGGACAAGCCTTTTGATCAGCTCTCGTTTGCTGATATCAAGCTTGTTGATTACGAGTCACATCCTGGTATACGTTTTGAGGTTGCTGTATGACAAAAGCACTCATCGTTGCAATGACAAAAGACCGCGTGATAGGTAAGAACAACGATATGCCATGGCATCTGCCCGAAGACCTTAAGCTATTCAAAGCAAAAACTACAGGGCACATAATAGCCATGGGAAGAAAAACATATGAATCCATAGGCAGACCGCTGCCTAACAGGGAAAACTTTGTAATAACCCGCTCTGGAAAAGAATATGACGGGTGCCGTGTTTTCGGTTCTGTTCAGGAATGTATAAAAGCTGCTGAAGAATATGACAAAACTCTCTTTTTTATCGGCGGAGGGCAAATCTATTCAGATGCCGTTGATATGGTTGATGAAATGCACATTTCATACATTAAAGAGAACTATGATGGGGACACTTTTTTCCCTGAATTTGACGAAAGCAGATGGAAGGTAACAGAGACGGAAGAGTATGGGGATTTTATATATAAAAAATTTGTTCGGCTATCTGCCTGATAAAAGTTCTTTGTATAGATTGATATATTTACTCACCATCCCGCCGTCACTGAATTTAAGGGCAGTATGGTAGCCGTTTGCTGAAAATTTATTCTCCATAGGCATGTCGTCATATATCTCAAGGAGATTCTCAGCGAATTCGTCTATGTCGCCTACATCACTTAATAACCCGTTAAACTTATGCTTCACAAGCTCCGGTATACCGCCAGCTCTGGTGGCTATAACAGGACGTCCCATAAAGAAAGCATCAATTATAGAAGTACATAACCCTTCGGTTTTCGATGACATACAAAAAATATCAAAAAGTGCGATGTGCTCGTAAACATAGTCTGAATAACCGGTGAATATGATACTGCTTCGGCTTTCAAGTGTTTCAGAAAACTCTCTGATCTCTTCCATCAGCGGTCCGTCTCCGACGAGGATAAGCTTTGTTCCGCCAACTACCCTGTAAAACTTGTCATAAGCGCTTAACAGAACTTTGTGGTCTTTATGGTCAGCAATATTGGCAACACATCCGACAATATATGTCTCAGGTGTGATTTCATATTTTTCTCTCAGTTCAAGAACTTTGCTGTAGTTGATACTATTCGGAAAGCGTACTCCGCTGTTGATTACAGGTACTTTCTCAGGTTTGACACCGTCTTTAATCAGCATATCCTTTATTGCCTCTGAAATAGCAACAACTCTGTCAACCTTGTCATTGTTATACTTTTTCCTGCTGATGAACCCCTTGTTTATACTGAAATCCACCCTGCGGGTGTTGATAAGCCTGAAGCTTCTCCCTGTGACTTTTGCGAAGAGGGCAGGGGTGAGTGAGTGGGCATCATGAGTGTGTACAATATCCGGCTGAAATTCTTTGATAATTCGTTTTAATTCTGAAAGAAAGCTCAGGTCTGCTTCACCCTTGAAAGTTACTGGCACTATGCCGTTAATGTTTTTTCTGCAAAGCTGCCCATGTGCGTTACACACAATGATGGATTCTATACCGTATTCCAGCAGTCCCTCATGCAGAAACAGAGCCTGTCTCTGTCCGCCACGCCATTCTTTACCTGTGTCTATGTGAAGTATTTTCATAAGACACTAATATTACTGACTTTAGCAGAAAAGTCAAAGTGATATATGCAAAACATGGTTGTAAGTTATTCATATGGAGGTATATTTAAAGAAACAAATCATACGGATGTGATATGAAAGCTGGAAAAGGTCTATTACTATTTATTCCGAAATCTATCAAAGGTCAGATGGTTATTATGCTTTCTGTGCTTGCCTGCCTGCAGATACTTGTTACTGCTGTTATATTTAATGGAATAGTCGGGCAGTACCTTGAACAGTCTCATCGTGAAAAAACCCTTGGATTGGCAAAAATAATAGCCAAAATGCCCATTGTGATAGACGCACTGAAAGAGGGTGAAACAAATCCTGAGCTTCAGCAGAAAATGGTAGACATGCAGAAAGCAGTCAATGCACAGTTTATCGTTGTGGCACGGAAAGACGGGATAAGACTTGCGCATCCGGTGAAAGAGAGAATAGGAAAACAGTTTGTCGGGGGGGATTACTCTCCGTCTGTAGAACAAGGGAAGATTTATACCTCATGGGCAGAAGGTACACTGGGATATTCACTGAGAGGCTTTGCCCCTGTAAGGGATAAGACCGGTGAGATACTGGGATTTGTTTCAGTGGGATATCTGGAAACAAGCGTGCTTAAACTGGTTCATAATGCCCAGAAAGAACCTCTTGCCTATCTTTTTGCTATGTTGTTTGTGGGGCTGGTTGGTGCAAATCTAATCGGCGGATACGTGAAAAAACTTACTCTCGGGCTTGAACCTTCTGAAATAGCATCCATGCATACCGAAAGAGAGATAATTCTAAACAGTGTCCGTGCAGCAATAATTGCAGTAGACATTGACGGACATATACGTTTCAACAACAACGAGGCATCAAGACTGCTCGGGGCAATAGAGACCGGCACCAACATAGACGAAATACTCCCACAGGCATATGTCATTCAGAGGGCTGTAGATATGCAGGAAGCAAGGGATGAGGAGATATTTGTTAACGGCAGTATTATGATGTTCAACATCATCCCTACTATAATCAACGGAAAGACTACCGGAGCCGTTGCTACCTTCAGAAAGAAAGGTGAGATAGATTACCTCAACTATGAGCTGAAGCAGGCTTTACAGTGCTCGGAACTGCTCCGTGTGCAAAGCCACGAATATTCAAATAAACTGCACACTATCAGCGGACTTTTGCAGCTTGAAGAATATGATGAGGCAAAAAACATTATACTAAAAGAGTCAGAAGGCTATCATAGACTTGTAGAATTCACAGACAAACAGATAAACTGCTCTATGGTGGCAGGTGTTATACTTGGGAAATACAACAGAGCAGGGGAGCTTCTGTGCGGATTTGAGCTGGACTTTAACGGCGGATGGCTCGAAGCCCCATCCATGCCGGAACATATACTCACTATCCTCGGTAATCTGATAGACAACGGAATAGACGCTGCTACAGAAAACAAAGACCGCAAACCGCTTATCTCTGTCGGATTGTATGAAGACAGTGAAAACTTTTATATTCAGGTTGAAGATACCGGAAAGGGTTTGCCGGAAGGACTTGATATATTCCAGAAAGGGATATCAACCAAATCAGGCAGCAGAGGAATAGGGCTTTATAACGTTACGATGGCTAAAAACGCTTTAGGAGCAACAATAGAGACAGGAATATCCGAAAGACTGGGCGGAGCATATTTAAGTGTTAAAGTACCGAAGAAGGGGGCGGAGGCGTGATAAAAGTTCTCATAGTTGAAGATGATGTCAATATTGCCAATTTACACAGACGTTTTACAGAAAAAGTTGAAGGGTTCGATGTTGTGGGTATTGCAAACGGTCTGGCAGATGCATTTGAAATGACAGAGATACTCAAACCAGAGCTTGTTCTTCTTGATATGTACTTTCCGGAAGGCTCAGGCATGGACTTTCTCTGGAAGATACGCAGTTCCGGGATACTTACCGATATAATACTCATTACAGCGGCAAGGGACGTGTCAGTGCTTCAGGAAGCTGTCAGAGGGGGAGCTTTTGACTATATCGTAAAGCCTGTTGTGTTCGAGAGGTTTAATAAATCCCTCAACAGATTCAAAGATTACCTTAAAGAGATACGCTGCGAGAAAACACTGGAGCAGAATGATATAGACAGCCTGCTGGACAGACATTCAGAAGCCGTCATAAACACTCAGAACATGCCAAAAGGAATAGACCCCATTACACTCAAAAAGATAATATCTGTCTTTGAAAAAAAGCACGAGGCGATGAGCTCAGACGAAGTCGGCAGATATATAGGAGCCAGCAGAAATACTGCGAGGCGATATCTGGAGTATCTTACCGGTGCGGGGATTCTGACTGTTGATATAGACTACGGCACTGTAGGGAGACCCGAAAAGCGGTTTAAGCTTGTTTCTGATACCCCGTGAGCAAAATGAGCAAAATGTTCTTAAAATTCTAAAAACACCTTATTTCCAAATAGTTTACATTCTTTTTTAATGTTGTATGTTTCATGTTAGAAAATGATAACGGAACCTAAAACCGTTACATAGCATGGGAGGTACATCATGTTATATTTACAGTTTGTTTTTCTTCTTTTAATGCTTTATACAGGCAGCCGCTACGGCGGAATAGGGCTTGGAGTTGTTTCAGGAATAGGGCTTGCCGTCGAGGTTTTTATATTCGGCATGGCACCAACATCACCGCCTATCACAGTTATGCTCATAATACTTGCTGTGGTAACCTGCGCGTCTATACTGGAAGCAGCAGGGGGGCTTAAGTATATGCTTCAGGTGGCTGAACGGCTTCTGAGGTCAAATCCGAGAAGGATAACAATACTCGGACCGCTCGTGACTTATACAATGACATTTATGCTTGGTACAGGACACGCTGTCTATTCAATCATGCCTATCATCGGAGACGTTGCTCTTAAGAACAATATCCGCCCTGAAAGACCTATGGCTGCGGCATCAGTTGCATCTCAGCTCGGGATAACAGCCAGTCCTATTTCAGCCGCTGTTGTTTATTACCTGTCTCAGCTGTCGAACATCAACCCGAACATTACATTACTCACAATTCTCAGCGTAACAGTGCCGTCAACGCTTTGCGGATGTATAGCTATGTCTATCTACAGCCTGCGCAGAGGAAAAGAGCTTAAGGATGACAAAGAATATCAGAAGAGGCTGCAAGACCCTGTCTGGGGGGAGCGTATCAGGAACACAACAGCCACAACCCTTGACGAAGTTCTGCCTACATCAGCCCGAAATGCTGTACTGATATTCCTTCTGGCACTTGTCACAATCGTTATAATAGCTATGGTTCCATCTATCAGAACCCTTGCAGAGGGGCAGAAACCAATAGCAATGTCAGTAATCATTCAGATGATGATGCTTGCCTTCGGTGGGCTTATCCTTATAGTAACAAAGACAAAAACAAATAAAGTTCCGGAAGGAGTTGTGTTTAAGTCAGGAATGGTTGCTGCTATTGCAATATTCGGTATCGCATGGATGAGCGACACATACTTTCAACACGCAATGCCAAGCTTTAAGGTCGGCATAACAGCTATGGTGCAGGACTATCCCTGGACATTCGCACTTGCAATGTTTATCGTATCTGTCGTCATTAATTCACAGGCTGCCACATGCCGAATGATGCTTCCCGTCGGGCTTGGTCTGGGGCTTCCGCCGGCTCTCCTGATAGGTATTATGCCTTCCTGTTACGGCTACTTTTTTATCCCAAACTATCCGTCAGATATCGCAACATGTAACTTTGACACTACAGGAACAACAAAAATAGGTAAATTCTATTTTAATCACAGTTTCATGGTTCCCGGACTCATATCAGTGATTACTGCATGTCTTGTGGGTTATGCTCTCGCGACAATAATTATCTGATCGTCAGCTTGATGTAACATATCAACGATGAGAGACCCGTTCTTAGTAAAAATAATGAGGACGGGTCTTTTTATTATCTGAATAAAGCCATTTTGCCAGTCGTTTTCTAATTACATATAACTTTTGGCATATTTATTACATATAAACACCTTAGGGTGTTCTGTAAAATGCGTTAGAAGGCAAAATAACAAGCTTTAACTTTAGCTAGTCATCTTTAGCTTGCCGATAACTATTTGATAACAATAATTTTTAATGTATCTCGCATGTCCTTCTATCTGCCATGCCTGAACAGTAGGGTGGGAAATCATCATAATAACCCAAAACAAAAAACGTCCGATAAGATATATTATGTTAAACAGAAAAAGAGAGACAAAGGTACGAAACCATATGAAATCATTCTTCGGTCTTCATTTGTATTCTGGTTTTAAAGGTATTCGCACCTGTTCCTTATTTTGATTAAACACAGAGCATAGGCTTTATTTGCGTTTCCCAAAGTTCTCTGATCTCTTTAGATGCTTCTGAAGGAGTCTCTACTACAGTCAAACTGTTTATCTGATTTTCAGTAAAATTCTTGCTGTACCTGATCTTGGCTGCAACAAATGTACCGTTGTCCTGCGCTATCTTTTCTATTCGCTGAGTAACCTCAGGGTTAATGTCGCATTTGTTTACACATACCGCAGCAGGTATTTTGAAATGCTTTATCAGCTCCAAAATCCTAAGCAGGTCATGCTCTCCCGAAACAGTTGGTTCGATAACAACTAACGCAGCTGATGCCCCTGATAAAGCCGCTATGGTCGGACATCCTATCCCCGGAGATCCGTCAACAATGATAACCTCTACACCAGACTCTTCAGCTTTACGTCTCGCCTCTGCCTTTAGCAATGCAACAAGCTTTCCTGAGTTCTCAGCGGCGGGAGCGAGTTTTGCGTGGAACATAGGTCCGCACCTTGTTTCTGACTCCATCCATACACCGCAGAGTCTTTCAGGAAAACTTATAGCACCTGCCGGGCACAATCTCACACAAAGACCGCACCCTTCACACGAAAATTCGTTTATTACAAATTTCCTGCTCATGTCAACCCGCTCAACCGCATCGAAACGACAATGTCTATAGCAGATGCCGCACCCTGTGCAGTATTCTTCACGAATAAAAGCCTGATGCCCGCTGATGAAGTCCTGCTTTTTGCTCACTTCGGGTGTCAGCAACAGGTGCATATCTGCTGCATCAACATCACAGTCGACAACTATGCATTTACCAGCTAAGACCGCCAGCGATGCTGATATACTGGTTTTCCCTGTGCCGCCCTTCCCGCTCACAACAACTAACTCTTTCAATGACAACTCCTTAGATTATATAATTCCTTGATTTTCTCCATAAGAGTTCTAAATCTTTCCCTGTATTCAGTTAAGACACTGACAATAATTTGCCCATTGGAATATGCTTCTGCTATTTTTCTATCTTCTGGTATTTTCATCAGCACAGGGATTTTCTCTTTGCTGCAAAATTCTTCCACCCCTTTAAAAATGTTGTTGTCGCGGTTGATAACAACACCAAACGGATGTCCAAGAGGCTTTATGGCATCAACGATCAAGATCAGATCATTCAACCCGAATGGTGTCGGTTCTGTTACAAGCACGATAACATCAGCGTCGTTTACCGTTGCGATCAAAGGACAGGAAGCCCCCGGCGGAGCATCTAAGATAACTATTTGATTTTGTTTCAGCTCTTTTTTCACCGAGTGAATGAGAGGTGGGACAAGCGGGGAACTTACATCGAGAACCCCCTGTACTAAAGAGATATTTCCGCTTTTTGATTTTGATTTTGTACCGATTCTCTTTTGCGTTTCTTTCAGAGCGTTGTTCGGGCATATCTCAATACACCCTCCGCAACTGTGGCACAGCTCAGGAAAAGCAACTACCTTTCCGGCAAGAGATACAAGAGCATTAAATTGGCAAAATTCTACGCAACTACAACAGTTAACGCATAAGCTTTCACAAAGTTCGGGGACGGGCAAAGACACTATCTCTGTTTCATGTCCTCTTGTTTTAAGAAAAAGGTCAGCATTGGGTTCTTCAACATCGCAATCCAAAAGCTGAACCTTTCCCTTAATAACACTAGCCAAATTAACAGAAACAGTTGTTTTACCTGTCCCCCCTTTGCCTGAGGCAACCGCGATAACCATACTTAGGCTTCTCCTACCCTTTCCAGCAAGCCATTTGTATGGGCTGTCAGAGCTAAAGATGCTTTCTGAATTTTAGTGCTGAAAACCTCTATCCCCGCCTTTGTTAAGGCATCAAGGGCTTTAGGACCGCAATTCCCTGTTATTACAGCATTAACTTCTTTTTCGCACAACTTCTGAGCAAGGCTGATGCCCGCTCCCTGAGCAGCATTTACGTTATCATCATTATCCATGACAACTGACTTTTCGTTTTGGGTATCATAGATAAGGATACGTTTTGCTCTTCCGAACCTTGGATCTATATCTGAGTCGAGATCCTGACCTGTAATACTGAACGCCAGTCTCATTATAGTTCCCTATTTGAGCATCTTCCCAGACCTCTTCCAGCGCCTTTTCCTAAACCTCTGCCTGTTCCGCCTCTACCTCTGCCGCCTGCGGGGTTAGGTATTCTTTCCTGCTGGTAAGAGTCACCGGAAGTGGTTTCAGTTATTTCACCTGAGAGACAATTTTGAAATCTTCTGCCTTCGCCTGTTTTTTGTCCATTCAGACACCGTCTGCCTTTTCTAATCATTTCACACCTCTATATTTTTTTAATAGAACAAATATATCGTTTCAGACATATGCTCATAACTATTTATATAGGACATCAATCCTGTCAGGTCAATAGATGATTTTATATTTATGTGACATAAGTGCTCTCTTTATCATAAGCTATTAGTAAATTGTCTGTTTTAGGGGTTAAAGATTTTGTGACTAAAGATACATCTTGTTTACTTTTAAACATCGCTCGAAACAAATTACTTTTGTGCATCTTCTTATTATCAGGACTTAATTGTGTATATATTTCAAAATTTATGTAAATTAATATACAAAACGGTAATTTTAATCCTCAATGCGTTTATTTTTATGCTATTATTATTTCAGTTATTTGAATAACTAATGTGCTAAATCAATTACAAAAACGGAGGAAAGAAAATGTCTATCACGAAATTTCAAGTAGCATCAGTAAATTCAGGCGACACAAAGACCATCGATCTTGGTACTTCCATCATTAATGCTTCTGTAGCTGTTCAGGGGTATACCGTATCATTTGGAAATACTGATCATCACGTCAAAACTCTTGATGTACAAACATCCCTCTCCGGCATCAGTGGTAGCAGTGTTACTGTTGCAGCAACCTGTACAATGGAAGACAACTCCAATCATAAAGCTTATGGCAAGGTTGACGTTCTCGTTATTGCAGAGTGTGACTCGTAAGCATTAGTTAGATGCATTATTGCCGGGACTTATTATTCTCCCGGCGATAATGCAAATATGTTTTGTAAAACTTTATGTCTTTCAGCAAAAAACATCAGCAACAAGCATCGGAGATACAACCATGAGTAATAGTACAAAAAGCCGGATACCGCAGATCCGCCCCAGTCAGTTTGAGGATTCTATAAATAACGTTTTTAATAAAAGTGTTAACTTATTCAGAGGTGATGTTAACCTTGCTTTTGATCTCGTCTCATTAAAAGGGAGAAACGGGTTAAATGCAAAAGCTACAGCCATTTACGGCAGCAATATAAAGGGTGACATTAACCGTTCAAACGCATCTTCACCGACTGGTATTCTGGGCTTAGGCTGGTACCTTCCTTTTGACCGCATCGAAGTAAGAGACCGGGACAACGCCTCTATTAATGACAATCAGTACTATTTATATACCGACAATACATCAGTTGAACTTGTGGCAACTGCTAACAGATGGACACGCACAACACTGTCAAAAAACAACATAGAAGATCTAAATCAGTCAAAAATAAGCGAATCCTTTGTTTCTGAATTCATAGAAGCGGGATTGATACTTAATATAAATTCAGATGTCGAAGTCATTTTAAAAGATCAGGAGTGGCAGATTTCTGACGCTGTCAATCAGCGGAGCTTCAGCATTACAAACGAACCGGACAATCTTTCAGTCTCACCAGCAGGACTTGTATTTGAAGCATTCCAATATGACTTCAGCCATATTGTATATTACAAGCAGTATGAACGCTGGGAAATTGTTAAAGACAACGGTACCAGCTACTTTTACGGAGGTAATGACGACCCGGCCAATAATATCCAGTGGAAAGTAAGATGGGGTAACTGGTCAGGGAAATCAGCTTTAGCCAAATCATCAGACGGTAATAAACTGCAAACCCGCTATCCTGTGGCATGGAACCTTGTTGCCGTTGAAGATATATGGGGAGATACTATTTCATTTATGTATGAAACAGTAGAACAGCAAGTCGGAAAAGACGGACTCTGCTTCACTAAATCATGCTATTTGTCAAAGATCACTGATATGCTCAAACGTACGATATGTTTCAATTATGGTGAAAAAGAATACAATATTGATTCTCTGTCTGGAGCCAGAGAATACCTTGCACCGAACTGGGACTCACCTTATACAAAAGTTCCTGATAACTCCCCTTCTGCCTATCAGGACAAATACGAAACCCGTTATCTGGACAATATCACAGTTAATAACCCACAGAATGTAATGCTCTACAAAATCCAGCTGAGCTACACCCTTTCAAACTTCAGCAGTTACAAAGATGACAACCCTCTTTACGGAGATACTGTAAAAAGAACCTTAACAGGTATTCAGCGAGTTTTTGCAGATAATTGTTCTTCTCCCGGGCTTATAATGGCTTATTCTCCCTATGGGTCTGTTAACCCAGGCGCACTCTGTTCAGCAGTAACACCTAACGGTGCCAAAATAGACTATAAATACAAACAGCAGTCCCTCCCCTTATGCAACAGACAGTACAAAATTAGCAACCCCTGGCCGAAATCAGCAAAGCCCAGAGTCTGGTTTGGTGGTGATTATACCGTTAACCTGTGGCTAAACGAATCAACTGATCAGATCAACGTTGCGCTCTACACATGGGTTGGTTCGTGGCAGAAATGGGAACCCGAAACTCAGAATATTGATGCCGCATTTTCAATTGACAGTGTAAATGTTGTCACCGCAGAAGATTTTACCTGTCTCAGCTATTCCACCCCTCAAAGCGTTAAATCATATATACACGTTTATCATAAAGATAACTGTCAGTGGGGGAAATGGCTGCAAACACCTCCAATTACTATAAACAGCACAAATATGCAGTTGGCTGCAGGTGATAATTTTTTCGTTATATGTGATCAGGACAACCGCGTACTCAAAAGATATACGTGGAACTGTTTTAATAAGTCATGGATAGTTGAAGATATCTCTTCTGATCTTAAAAACAGTTCTCCGAACAGCAAACCCTACTTAACAGCTACTGGCAAACATTATGCCCTTCTTGACTATGCTTCTGAAAGTGGCGGAGCACATAATAATCAGCTAGCCCTTTATTATCAGGACAATTTATATCAGTGGCATCACGGCGGAACAAAAGAGATGAAGTTTACAATCGGCGGTTATAACCCAGATAACTCATTCGGCTTTTACACCAGCGGATCTTTTATCGCCCTAACCTATATCACTAAAGAGGTCTCACTAAGTTTCGATTATACGGTTAAGATTATAAGCTGGGATGAAACATTCGGTTCGGTCACGGAGAAAGATTTTTCCTACAAACTGCCAAAAAGCAATCCGTCAGGAGTTATCACTATCCCTTTCATAGCTAAATTTGTTAACAACAGCATGATAGTCTCCGGGCCAAACCTGCTGCGGTACAACGGAGAACAATGGCTGCAAAACAGCGGGTTGGATTTCCGTGATACATGCAGTGATAAAGATATAAACTGGTTTGCATACGGAGATGACTACGCTATTGCCACCAGCAACCGTGAATATGCTGTGGAGTCAAGACTGGTCGCCTTTGACGCCAATACAGATGTGACTGATTGGAACAGCAAAGGTGTACCTCTTTATAGCAAAAACGATCCTACTTCTGACAGAAAACGGCACTATTTCCCCACCGCCGGCGCTGATATTGCAACAATGGGCAACCGCATTTACCACCGCGGCTCTCAGTGCAGTTGGGAAAATGCCGTCAGCGATTATCAGGAAGTTCCCTATGATATCGACAGTACAAGCATGATCAATCAGGGACCTCGTTTTATTTCTTACCTGAATATCGATGGCGACACAGCAAAAAATACAACAGAGCTGCCGTTGCTGAACCAGTTTCTGGGTGAGCAATATACTCTTAATCAGCGGTATTTTACGCAGATTAATGCTGACGGTTCGATCAGGTCAAACATTAATGGTCAGTTCCCGTCAGGTCTATCGACCTTTGTAACTTATCTGCCACTGGATAAAGATTTCAATAGCGCAGATACAATTACACTTAACCGTTATCTTGACAATACACTTCAGGGCGACATGACGGATTACTGTGTGGACTCTATAAGTATTGACAACGGCTATACAGCAACAACTACAAAGTTTATTTTTGATATTAATACTGCTTCATGTGATCCGACAGGAGCAGTTTTCAAATATTACAAAAGTACTTACTATCCAGGTACTGACGATGTTTCGAGTCCCCGTTTTGGCTATACCGAACAACTCTATTATAACGGAATTGCTGACCAAAGCGGTGCATATACTTTCGAAACAGATAATCAGTCATCAGTGCTTATGGATGGGCAGCAGGTAGAACAAAAGATATTTGATGCCGATGGTAGACTTCTGCACCATGAACAACAGCAGTTAAACACTTTTACAAATATCTCCGTTGCAGGAAAATCTTATAATCTGTTCGGTGGGTATACAAGATGCGTTCAGAACACCAGCACAAAGGACGGACTGGTGGTCAGGACTTTATACCAGTATGACAGCCGGTTTGGTAAGCTGACTCAGGAATGCTTTGATAACGTAACCAGAAACAACACGGTTGAAACAGTATATAAATCCTATCAATACGCATTTCAGGCTTACCCCTGGTTTATAGGAAAGAAT
Source organism: Denitrovibrio acetiphilus DSM 12809 (assembly GCF_000025725.1). Lineage (GTDB taxonomy): Bacteria > Chrysiogenota > Deferribacteres > Deferribacterales > Geovibrionaceae > Denitrovibrio > Denitrovibrio acetiphilus. The sequence continues at coordinate 1,433,760 of NC_013943.1, read as the reverse complement.
ATTATAGACCTCCCCTTAAGCCAGTTTGATTCAATTTCAAACGCAGATGGCAATGAAGCACGAACAATCACATCAGGCAGTCTACAGCAGTATAAACCTTATGAAAGACAAGATCCTGAGTCTGGGACACCAGCTCCTACAGTTTGGGCCGGCTCTGAATCGTACGTTTTACAACAGGAGGTAAACAGCTCCGAGCTTCACGCAGGAAATCTGGCAAAAGCTGCTCCAGGACAGCAATGGCAGCTGGTCAATACTGTACTGGACAGAACCTTTTACGGTGTTATCACCAGTCAGAAAGACATTACGAAGCAAATAGAGACAACCATATGGGATAAAAATCAGCTTATGCCTGTGGCAACGTTTAACAATCCAGGGCTAAACACTTGCGACTTCATCGGTTTTGAACCTTATGAAGATTGCCAGGGGTGGCAGTTAAGTGGTTCGAAGGCTAAGCTGAGCGACAATATAATATATGGAGATGCATATACTGGGAGCAGTTGTTTCCAGCTGAAAGCACAAAATAAGTTAGAAAAAACAGCAGCATTACAACAATTAGAAACTGTAATTGTATCCGGCTGGATCAAAGCATCGCAAGGGTTCCTTAAGGAAAGCGGAAACGTCTATCTGGAAACTGGCTCAGATAATCCTGAAAAGATCGCTATTATCCCCGCTGGTGAAGAGAAATGGCTTTACTGGCAGGCGGTAATAAAGAAAAGCAGTAGTAACGAACAGTCACTGTCTGTATCAATAACTAACGAAAAAAATTCCGGTTATCTGCTTATTAACAATATCTTTATAGTTCCCCTTGCCTGTGAAATGGAGGCGAAGTTTTACGACCCTGTATACAGCGATGAAATCGCCTCGATAGGCAGTAACGCAGATACAAAGCGTTATGCCTATGACAGTATGCGTCAGAAATTTGCCGAGATCGGTCCTCAGGAAAATACTAAAAAAGGCTCAATCAGCTACAACACACGGGAATGGCAGGATTTATCACCTTATCAATACCCTCAGGATACCCCTTCAAGTGATCTTGAGATAATAGCAGCAGATGGAGGAATTTATGAGACATTCACAAGCGGTGAACAGACATGGAATACATGGCAGAGGGATCAGAATAAGTCATGGGCAATAAAAAACGGACAGTTATGTCACGCAGGCAGCAATAAAAACACAATAAAATGGCTATCCACGGCAAATACCGGCACATATGCAATTGGTCTAACTATTTCGTCACCTGACAGCGCTGGTACTGCTTTTTCCTTGGGCATAGGAGACAAACTTAACGCCAGTTGGGACATTAAAAACGGCTGGAAAATAGTGCTGAACGGAACCACCCATACAGACAAAACTGTAAATGGCAAAGTTCCGGTAAACGTTATGCTGATGCCCCTCAATGGTGCTGTTCTGCTCTTTGCAGGGGGCAGACAGGTATTTTCAGTAATCAATGACACTCAAATCAAAGGCGTATTCACCCTTTCAGCGAAGGGTAATATACAATTTTCGAACCCAGTAACTTTCCTCGCACCGCAGGTATCTGTGAACTATAAAAACGGAGACGGTCAGAAAATCCAGTCACAGGTTCTAAATAATACTAAGTGCCTTGTTAAAAATGTCCTCTATGACTCAATGTATAATATTATTGCTGAAACCAAAATCGCAGGCTTTGACAACACCCTGTTCGGCTACCGAAAAAGCTTTGTCAAAGGGTTTGACAGCTCTACAGGTGTTATGATAGGTGAAGTCAGCGACTATTATCCGGAAGATGAAGGGTATCCATACAGTGGTACTATTTATGAAGCCTCGCCACTGGCAAGACCTCTGAAAAAAGGACTCCCCGGCAAGGATTTTGCGATTACAGGAGATAATAAGCATAACATTCAGTTTTGTTATAACGTAACAGATCAGCAAAGCGTCGCAGGGATCAGTTATCATGCAGGTGATTTCCTTGTGACCTCAACAACAAATGCAAACAACACAACAGTTTACACAATCTACGACCGCAAAGGTCAGACACTGGGCAAACAGACAAATGACGGAAATGGCATGCTTGATGCCGTTCAGCAGGTGTTTGATTCTGCAGGCAATATAATACAGATTCTACATCCAAATTATTTCACTAATTCAGCCAGCGCAGATTCTTTTGTAACACAAAACACATACAACTTTCTGGGACAGCTTGAATCACGTATCACACCTGATGTCGGCGAAACTAAATATATATATGATCAGGTTGGGCGTATACGGTTTAGCACTACGGCAGAAACAACTAAAAAAGGGACTGTTCTTTACAAAAAATATGACGCTATGGGGCGTATAACAGAAGAAGGTGAAATGGTCTGTAAATGGGGTGATGGAACGCAGTTACAGGTCATTGCAGACAGCGACCCTCTCTATCCTCAAAGTCACAACTGGGAAACCCTGAACAGCTATGACGGCACCGGAGAAGACATAACTCTCCAGGGGCGCCTTTGGAAAACTGAAAAGCGCAGCGCTGATAATGTCATTATAGAAAATACTTACGGGTACGATAATTGCGGAAAGGCAAATGAGTGTATACTCACTATACCAAATCAAAAACAGCAGATTAGCCGATATACTTATAACAATCTTGGCAATATCATAGCTATTGATTACCCTGACGGAGCACAGGTTCCCAGAGTCTGTTACACATATAACGATATGGGGCAAAATATTGCAATAGGCACAAAAGATGAACCGGAGAAATTCGCTTCATACAGATATAATGCTGACGGCAGTCTTGCCGATGAAAAACTGAATTGTACCGGAGAAAAACCTCTATTACGGCAGATGTCTTACAACTCGCCCGGTTGGATTACAGACATAAATAACTCTTATGCTGACCAAAAACAGATACTGGAACATAAATTCAGCTATACCGCAGGCGGGTACAAAGGTGCAGGATATTTTAACGGCAATATAGCCAAAGTAACTAATACCGACTCAATAACTCCGGAAAACTCTTTTGAATACCTCTTTCAATATGACTCGAAAGGTCAGTTAACCGTTGCTCAACACACTACCAATCCGGCTTACAGCATAGGAACAGGTGCACCCCTAAGTTTCGATGCAGCAGGTAATATCCTCACACTGCAACAAGGCGAACTGCTGAGGGACTACAGCTACCAACAGGGGAGCAACAAGCTGACAGCAGTTAAAACAGGAGACAGTGTTCAGAGCTTTAATTATGATAAAAGTGGCAATATCACTGGTACCTCAGACATAAACCTGATCAGCTATAATATGTTGAATAACCTGCCTTTCAAAGTCAGCAACACAGACGGAAGCGAGCTCACATTTGCATATAATGGTATTAATCAGCGTGTGATAAAGCGAAAAACTGACGGAACCCAGACTCTTTATGTACACGGTTTTAGCGATTGTCCTATTATGGAAATTACTAATGAAACAAAGCAATACATCTATGGTGTCGGTGGATTGACAGCGATGATAAACGATGACGGCGCTCACTATGTATTAAAAGATCATCAGGGGTCTGTACGCATGGTTATTTCCGAAAAAGGGAATGTAGAAACCACGCTGAACTATATGCCTTTTGGTCAGCTAATAGCAGACAGTTCCAATAATGCTGACTTCATCTCTTACCGTTATACAGGTCAGGAGTTTGACACCGAACTGATGCTGTACAACTATCGGGCGAGATTTTACGACCCCAATATTGGGCGGTTTTATTCATGTGATCCTAAATTTCAATATAACAGCCCATTTGTTTACAGTGGAAACAACCCTGTAAACCTCACTGACCCATCAGGCGACGAACTGGCTACATTTACGGTCATTCTTCTTATAGGTCTGGCTGTGGGGGCAGTCTTAGGTGCGGGAGCAGCCACCTATACAGGTATTAAAGCAGGACTGACAGGAGGAAAGCTTGCGGGCTATATTTTTGCCGGGGCAGCCGTCGGTGCAGCAGCGGGGGCACTATCTGCTGCCGGAGGTGTGGGTGCATTTGCCGCTGGGTCTGCCGCAGCAGCAGCAGCCACAACAACAGCCGGAGGTATCGCAGCTGGGGTTGCAGCAGGAGCTGGTGTTGGTGCCACCGTTGGTCTGGCTGTGGGAGCAACGCAAGGGGTCAGCCAGCATTTCATAAATGATGCTTTCGGTGTGGAGAATTCAGGAACATGGCAGCAATCACTGCTTTCAGGAGCTATAACAGGCGCTATCGGCGGCGCCATCGCCGGTGGTATGGCAGGAGCAGGAGGCGCAATGGCGACTCAGCAGGCAGCACGTTATCTGGAGATAACGGGAAGGAACGGATGGGCTTACAGTCCAAATTCTCTCAGTCAGGTCAGCAATGCATACAGCTCTTTCGGCTCTATGGGCGTTATCCCTCTCCCATCATTTGTCAGCCGTATACCTAACGTCAACATACCTTTAGCAGGAGGTTTACAGACTTTAGTTCTTGGCAAATTCAGTCTGCCTACTATCGCTACCGTAGTGGGCGCTTTAGCAAAACAAGCTGTTTCGCCTCTATTGCCCTCTTCCGGCAGCAGCAGCGGCAATGTCCAGTCACAATCCCCTGATCCGATGTTAACCTATTACGGTCAACGTGCTTATAATCCTTCAATGAGCGGAAGCATAGGCATGGAAGCATCTTTAGTTATGAACCCTGCAATGTGGAACAACAGTCAGGAATAGCACAACACGGAGAGAGACGCCCCCTCTACCGTTGAACTTTACTCAGGAGTTAATTATGAAATATGCAGATATCAGATATAATCAGGTCAGGCAGAAGAGCTCACATAATTCTTATCAGCGTCAGGAAAGCTATACTGGTCAGGCACTCTATTGGCGTTTGCGTTCTATGGAAATTGATATTCACAGTAGCAACAACAGTGCGCTATGGCCCCAGCTTATGGGGGACTGGTATGTTTATCATGCTTCTGTTGTTGATCAGGAGAGTTCTGTAAACACCTTTACAGACGCACTGGCAGTATTAAAGTCATTTCACATGGCAGTACCTGATCATGAAGTTGTAACCATATGGGTTGACCTGAAAGATAATTTCGTCACCAGCAGAGATCAGACACCAGAGTCACTGGATGAATTGATCATATCCGAGCTAGGCAGGGAAAACATATGGGGGCCACCGGATTTGATCGGCAGTGAACAAAACCTTCAGGCAGCAGTAGCAGCCTATAACTGGCCTTCTCTGGAAAGTCTTCAGGGTAAATTTATATTCGGATGTACAACAGGTGATCTTTCATCAATAAGCTCAGTGCTTAATCAATATGTTGAAAACGGTGCCACAGCCAACGAACGTTTATGTTTCGTTGCTCCTGAGCTGTCCAGTGCTGACGGCATTATAAGTCATAGTTATGCTGTCATGTTTAATCTGTCCTCCAGTCACACCGCCCTTGCTAAGGATGTTTTTGATGCCGGATTTGTCAGCCGTGCTTACGGTCTGAATTCTGAAAGCAGTTGGAATGTCGGCTGGGACAGCAATGCTAATCACCTCGGAACTAATAAGGTAAATGTATATCAAGATGAGTGGGCAAGAACAGACCTGCCAGAAACAGGTTATCCTTTTAGCGGTATTAATGTTGAGCTGGGAAGTGACCTTACAGAGCCGGGGCATCTTTATGCTATCAAAGTAAACTCTGGTGACATATGGAGCAAAAATGACAGTTTTTACTTTCAGTACAATAATGTTGAAACCTCAGATGATAATACGTTAACAGCTTTTGTTTCTAATCAGCAGTCACATGTTAACGGGTGGATCAAAGGTGGAATTATGGCAAGAAGCAGTATCTCTGATTCTGCGTCTTATATCGCTGTATTCCAGACAGGAGACCATAAAATCCGGATTCAATACAGGAGCCGGAGCGGCAACAGTACGAGCAATATCGATGCAGCAATACCAAATGGAGTTAATGGAAAACCTATAGTGAGCGATAACACACCAATATGGTTGAAACTGGATATTCAGAATAGCGGAAAATGGGGAGTAGCAAGCTATTCTGTCAACGGCAGTGAATGGTTGCAAATAGGACAAATAGGTGTTGATGAAAATCTGGTTCTGCAAGGCTGGGCTGCTTCGTCACACAACGTCGGTGAAATTAAATGGTTATTCGGTGGGAGCAACGCACCGGAACAAGGCAAAGCTATAGGTTCAAAAGCTTCCGGCAGATTTATCAGCAACAGCGGTGAAGCTGCGAGCCTTAACACCTGAAAAAGATACATAATAACTAAACACAGAACTGCCGGGTATCAGAAACGATATCCGGCAGTTAAATAATGATATCCTATAATCTAGTTTGAGACAGATTTAAGACAGTAACTGTCTTTGTCAAGTGCAGGGAGTATACCTAAATCTTTTATATAGTCCACAAGGGGTACATAATATAAAATTGACGTATCTTCATACACTGTGGGGTCATCTTCTCTGACTTCAGCAAAAGTAAGGTAATTGTCCTTTCCCTGAGCAGTAAATGAGTTTGTTGACACCGTATATATCGTGTCATTTTCTATATTTGACCAGACACCCGTTAATCTGTCTTGAACTTCAACGTCAGTGATCACGCCATATTCTCCTCCGCTCAGGTTTACATCATACCGGAGCCCTGAAGCATAAGGGAAAGCACCTGTTGAACCTGAATGTAATGAATAATATGCTCCTTCGTTAAGGACTTTAACAATATCAGAACCTTTCATATCTATCATTACTACTGTATTTGAAAAAGGCAGAACCTCAATAATCTGTGCCATTGTTATGTCCCCTTGAAGGAGTGAAGCCCTTACACCACCCGCATTCTGAATGGCAACATCAATTGCCGGATTAGTATTTTTAAAAGCATCCGCTACCACCTGTCCGGCATAACTTCCTGAAGGTGTGTCACCTGAGGCAAAAGCGGTAGGAATTCTTGTGTTATCCATTGTTACAGTGATTTCACCAACAACTTCATTCTGAGTAGCTTCCATCTCAGCTTTGTAAGGTGCAATAATATTTTCTATTGTCGGGTTCACATCCGCAACTCTGAGAATAGGATCAGCGTCTATGGTCTGTAAAATTTCTGCCTTCACATCAGCAGACACTTCGACATATGCATCACTCGCATCTTTACGGAGAAAAGTATCACTTACGGGGATAACTATATTACCTCCAACCTTTTCAACTATACCCTCAGCTGTGAAATCCACATCAAGGATGCCCACAGCTCTGGCATAGCACCATGCTGTAACAACATATACAGGGTCTCCTGTGGGACCTGTGACAAGTGTCGGGTATTCGCCTATTGTATCAATATCAGATATTCCGTCATGAGTGTATCCGTCAAATGGTCCTGTCTGGTCATTGGCATAAGACTGAGCCAGCCCTATTTTCTCAAGCTGTGCCTCATCACCTATAAGATTGTGTGTATCTCCGCCTACAATTATGTCCAGACCTGGTACGTTCTGAGCAAAGATTATGTCATTATAGTAGCCCACGTGGCTCACAAGAATTATTTTATTAACATTCTGAGCTTCAAGCTCTGCAACAGCTTCATTCGCTGCTTCTATCTCTTCTGTGAATGTTACATCATCGGAAACAAAGGATGAATTTTTTGTTTTCTCAACTTTCAATATCCCGATAATGCCAACTTTTTCACCATCTATTTCTTTGATAATGTAGGGTTTTATATCATCTTTAACAGCATAAAGAGGGCTTGCCTCTTCAGGAGTCATATTAGAAGAAAGTATAGGAAAATTCGCCATTTGAATAAGCTCTGCAAGACGTCCATCGCCTTCATCAAATTCGTGGTTTCCCAGAGTATATCCATCAAGAGCAAGTTCATTAAACACCTTAAAGTCAGGTTCACCTTTAAAAAGTGAAAAATAAAGTGTTCCGCTCAGCTCACCGCTGTTGACTACGATACTGTTATCATTGCGCTCTTCCTGTATAACAGTAGATAGTCTTGAAAAACCGCCCATCTCAACACGGGTATCGACATCATTAATTTTAAGATCATATGCTGCACTCTCAAGATAAGAGTGATGATCATTTGTGTGAATAACCCTGACTGATACAGCGCTTGCTTGTTTGCTGCCGCTGTCCCCGCCGCAACCAGCCAAAATAAAGAGAATTGCAATAGCTGCAATAATTTGCTTCAACTTTGTGAAATGCATATCAGATCACCTCCATAATATTAGGTCTGCATAATAATTAAAATACCTAATATAATTGTCAGTGAAATTTAAATTTATTTACTTATTAAAAGAAGATATAAAACCAGGGCATATACATCGCAGGAATGCTTGCTGCTTAAGATGATTCTTATATCAGCAGAAATACTAAGAGCGGACAGTACCTTATCGACTCAGGATGTTTTCCACTGCCCTTTTAACATCCGCAGTGCTATAAGATTCGTTACCACAGCCAACATCAGCAAAAGGTTCATAATCTTCGAGCCTTTCAACCAGCTCATCAATAAGACTTATGTCTGTGAATTTAGTTTTATTGTCATAAATGTATTTAATCTGTTCGAGAACAGAATCAGGAAGGTCTTCATCTCTTGCTGCTCTGATAGCTTCTTTCAGCATTTTGTCAAAAACGTCCATAACACACCCCGGTTAAGCACATATGCCATAAACTATATATAGATCATTTTACAGTAATTTTAAAGCGGTTTCGCACCAAAACCTATAATGCTTAAATTTAAAATTAAAAACACTGGTAGCATTGCATTTATCTGGAATTGTTGTATAACAGTATTCCTATTGATATTAGTGTTATGCGATGTCAGATTGCTTCGTCACGCTGTTTCTCGCAATAACGATCGTACGTATCGCAAACCTCTTCAAAAGTCATTGCGAATGTATGTGAAGCAATCTCAAATAGTTTAATATAGAGGGATACACAAAATGCATTTAGTTATTTTCGACATGGACGGGACTGTCATAGATACAATATATGATATTCATCAATCACTTCTCAAAACACTTTCAGATTACGGCTTTTCACCTGTAACACTGGATATGACAAAAGAATATGTCGGAATGGGAATGAGACAGCTTGTTATAAACGCTGTTGGCAAACAAAATTTCCGTGACGAAATCGAAACACATTTCAGAACCATCTACAACGAACATATGATGGATAACACCTGCATAATGAAGGGCTTTGACGAGGTATTCAAATACCTTGAAACAACAAATGTTAAGTCAGTTATACTTTCCAATAAAAACCGTTCCATCAGTGACGACATGGTGAAACATTTCGGTATTGAAAAATATTTTGTCGGCTGGTACGGAGGAGATAGCTTTGGTGTGAAGAAACCCAACCCTTATGGAGTTTCCAGAATTATATCTGAGCAGGGCGTTACACCTGAGGAAACTATAATGATAGGAGACAGTTCAAGCGATATATCCGCCGGAGCCGGTGCAGGGGCTAAAACTTGCTTTTGCACATATGGATATGGTAATCTGAAAAATGTGACGGCAGACTTTACTGCTGATTCTCCCTATGATCTTGTCAAAATTCTGGAGGCTCTAAATTGAAAAGAAAAGCTTACTATGCAGACTATATATACTTCGAGGGAAAGATTCACAATGACTGCTACCTACTTGTCACTGGTGATAAAATTCAAGGAATATCAAATCATGCTGACGAGGAAGGCGCCAGCGGTTATGACATTGAACACTTCCATAACTCTGCTATTTTCCCCGGACTCATAAACACACACACACACCTTCCTATGGGCTTTTTCAGAGGTATGGCAGACGACCTCCCCCTTATGGAGTGGCTGCAAAAACATATCTGGCCTGCTGAAGGTAAATGGCTCTCAGAAGACTTTGTACGTGAGGCATCAGAGCTTGCAGCAATAGAAATGATAAAATCAGGCACCACATCAAGTTGTGATATGTATTTTGTTTCAGACATTATAGCATCTGTTATCAAGACCAGCGGACTTAAAGCCGTTATAGGTGTCGGTGTGCTGGATTTTCCTACAAAGTTCGGTACCGGAGCAGAAGATTATATTTCTAAAGCATCTGACCTTTATCTTAAATATAAAGATTGCAGGCAAATAAACATCTCCCTTTGCCCACACGCCCCCTACACTGTCAGTCCTGATACTTATGCCAAATGCGTAGAGTTCTGTGGGAAGCATGACCTGCTGCTCCATACTCACCTAGCAGAAGCATCAGACGAACGACCGAATGCAATCGAAAAATACGGCAAATCAACTGTACAGATAATGGATGAAGTCGGGGCTTTCGACCTTAATAAATCTATATTTGCCCACTGTGTACACCTCACTCCCGATGAGATAGAGCTTATGGGGAGCAAAAAAGTTAATATCGCACTTAATATACAGAGCAACATGAAGCTTGGAAACGGTTTCGCACCAGCTCAGGCTCTTATGGATGCAGGAGCAAATCTCACCATAGGAACTGACGGTGCCGCCAGCAACAACGATCTGGATATGATAAGTGAAATGCAGACTCAGGCTCTCGTCCACAAAGGTGTTCAGCAAAGTGCAACAGCTTTTTCCGCTGACACCGTTCTCAGAATGGGCACATGCAACGGTGCAAAAGGACTCGGTCTAAAGAAAACGGGCGAATTGAAAAGGGGAAATATGGCGGACTTTATTGTAGTTTCCTTTGACGAACCTCATATGACTCCTGTCTACAACCCAGTATCCCATCTGGTATACTCAGCTAAATCAAGCGATATCACACACACTTATGTAAATGGGCAGTGCCTCATGAAAGATAGAGAAGTGCTAACTCTGGACGAAACAAAAGTTAAAGACAATGCCCGTAAATGGGCTCAGAAGATAAAAGATAACAAATAAGAGGATAATAAATGAAAGATTACAAAGAATACTCGAATCCCCTCTCGGAACGCTATGCAAGTCGTGAGATGCTCTACCTGTTTTCTCCTCACAAAAAATTTACGACATGGCGGAAGCTCTGGATAGCACTCGCAGAATCAGAAAAGGAGCTGGGGCTGAATATCACAGACGAACAAGTTTCAGAAATGAAAGCAAATGTTGAAAATATTGATTTTGAATACGCTGCACAGATGGAACGCAAATTCCGCCACGATGTTATGGCGCATGTCCATACATTCGGTGAGTGCTGCCCGAAAGCTATGCCCATTATCCACCTCGGGGCAACCAGCGCATATGTCGGAGACAATACAGATGCGATTGTTCTTAAGGAAGGTATGGAGCTTGTGCGGAAAAAACTTGTCAATGTTATGGATAACATGGCTAAATTTGCCCGCACGTATAAAAATGTCCCGACCCTCGGTTTTACTCACTTTCAGCCTGCCCAGCTAACAACTGTAGGCAAGCGTGCGTGCCTCTGGCTTCAGGATTTTGTACTTGATTTCGAAACACTGGAATTCGCCATAGAGAATATCCGCTTTCGTGGTGTCAAAGGCACTACCGGCACTCAGGCATCTTTCCTACATCTGTTTGACGGCGACCATGAAAAAGTCAAAACGCTGGACAAAATGGTTACAGAAAAGATGGATTTTGATAAAGTCCTCACAATCACTGGTCAGACATACACAAGAAAACAGGATACAAGGGTGCTTTCTGCCCTCGCCCAGATAGCTGAAACAACACATAAAATGGCTACTGACCTACGACTGCTCGCAAACCTGAAAGAGATAGAAGAACCATTCGAAAAAAATCAAATAGGGTCAAGTGCAATGGCTTATAAAAGAAACCCTATGCGCTGTGAACGTGTTTGCTCCCTCGCCCGCCATGTAATAAGCCTAAGTATGAATCCTTACATGACTCATGCAACACAATGGTTTGAAAGGACGCTGGACGATTCTGCAAACCGCCGTATCGGTATCTCTGAAGCTTTCCTGTGTATAGACGCTATACTTGAACTCCTTTATAATATTACATCTGGACTCGTTGTGTATGAACGCATGATAGAAAAGCGTGTTATGGAAGAACTCCCTTTCATGGCGACAGAAAACATCATCATGGAATCTGTGAAACGTGGCGCAGACAGGCAGGAGATGCACGAAGCCGTTCGAGTGGCATCCATGGAGGCGGGCAAACGTGTTAAAATGGAAGGTCAGTCAAATGATCTTCTCGACAGGCTTGCAGCAGAGAAATCTGTTCCGCTGAACAAAGAGGAAATCCTCGCCCTGCTCGACCCCATAAAGTTTGTCGGACGCGCTCCGGAGCAGGTTGACCAGTTTCTGGCAGAAGAGATTGACACTGTCACCAGCAAATATTCTGCACTGCTCGGCATGGATGTAGACATCAAAGTTTAATTATTCATCAAACTTTAACGCCCTTTGAGGCGGGTTGATATATAACAGAGGGGAGCTTATTATCAGGTTCCCCTTTTCTTTTCCTGCAAAAATATATCTACGGATATGCATAGATAATTATAATACTGCTCAAAATTTCTTTATATCATCAGAATTCGACGTTGCGTGTTCCTTCGGGGCGCCATGCGGGGGATATCGTTTTTGCTCCCCTCCTCTTACATTTCAGGACAGAAGCATAAGAGATAACCTGTTTTCCGTATTTATCGTTAATTTTATCAATCGCATCATATATATCCGGCCATCCTTGAAAGTCGTCCATGATATTTGACAGCATCACACACCCAGGCACAAGTGAGCCGAGAGATATTCCCAAAAGCCTTATAGGATAATCATCCCACAGCTCATCAAAAAGCGACATGGCTATTTCGTATATGTGATGCGTGGCAGACGTGAAAAAACCGAATGTGCGTCTTTTGCCTACAGTGCCCATTTCGCTGTCTCTGATAGTAAGATGAAGTGTTTTGCCTGAATAACCGTTTTTTCTGGCTCTGGCAGACACCATCTCTGAAAGCTGAAGGATATAACTCGCTGCCTCTTCCCTGCTGCGTATATCATGGGGGATTGTCATGCTGTGCCCTATGGACTTAACAGGTTCTTCTTTCTTTTGTTCGTTAACTCCGTCAGGATACCTGCCGCACGCCATCTCATATATGCGGCTGCCGTTTAGACCGAACATTTCGCAAAGTCTCTCCTCACCGAGCTGACGTAAATCTGCGGTGTTAAAGATACCCATATTGCGGAATCTGGCATCAAGCTTTCGTCCTATGCCCCATATCTTTCCCAGCTCAAAGCTGTCCATAAATTTCACAGCTTCGTCCGGTTCCACCATATAAAACCCGTCAGGCTTATTAATCCCTGATGCCATTTTAGCTACAAGCTTGTTTGGTCCGACACCCACTGAGCATGTAATATTAAATGTACGTTTAACATGGCTTTTGATCATATATGCAATGCCTACAGGATCTGTTCCGCAGTCAGAAATATCTAAGAAAGCTTCATCTATAGAATAAACCTCAACATTCGGAGTTATAGTGCGGAGGTATTTGGTTATCTCTGATGATACATGCGTATAGACTCTGTTAGAGGTGCAGACAAGCTGAACTGACGGACAAACTTTTACTGCCTCATACTTGCTCATCCCAGTACGGACACCGAGTGCCCGCGCCTCATAAGAACATGTAACAACAACAGTACGCTCACGTGCCCCTATCACCGCAATAGGCTTACCGCGCAGGTGTGGATTTGCCGCTTGCTCCACAGAAGCGAAAAATGCATCCATGTCCATACATAAAATCATTTACCGTCCCCTTCATCCATAGCTTCCAGATACCAGCAGGCATCCATTGCGCTGAAGGAAAGTTCGAAGACGTTGAACCCGTCGGTCACAGTGTATTTATGTATTATATCGGCACCTTCACGCTCTTTCCAGCGGTAGCATATCTCTTTCACTACAACTTTTTCTCCGTGGAAACTGAACCATACGGGTTTCGGGGAACTTTCGAAAACAGCACCGACACGTACCCGCTCATGCAGATTTAAGAGCATTTCCCCCTCCCCGGTTAATTTTGTTTACAAAAATACTATCATCGCTGTCAAAAGCGATCAGAATGAATATAAAAACAGAGTAGATTCATCAACTACAGAACGATTAAGCTATTACTGTCAATAAACCTTACGCAGGGTTAAAAACATGCCCGCCGTTTGCCATCCGCAGAACCATTTTCAGTGTGCCTATAACTTCGAAATCGTCATACTCGCCAACAGGAATAGGCTCGAAAGCTTCATTTGCAGGCATAAGGTAAATGCCTTCTGCGTTTTGTCGAAAAGTTTTGAGTGTCACTTCGCCATTAATGCGAAATGCACCGATCTGACCATTGGTAATAATAGGACCTGGCTTGATAAGTACATAGTCGCCATGCAAAATAGCCTCGTCCTTCATACTGTCCCCGTCCACCTTAAGAAAAAAGTGTCCGCCGGAGCGTATTGTCAGCCGATCCAGCTTCATATATCCTTCGATATTTTCTTCAGCCTCCACAGGTACACCGGCAACAATTCGCCCAACCACGGGGATTCCTCTGTTCGGCATCTCTATGCTTCTTGCGATACTTCCGGAACGGTTCAACAGTCCTTTTTCCGTGAGTCTGTCCAGCATTTTTTTGACGCTGGAGGTGGACGACAACCCCAGCCCTTTCGCTATTTCACGTATGGACGGGCTGTATCCGTTATCTCTGATAAAATCCTCGATAAACTGCATAAATTTTTTTTGTCGGTCTGTCATATCCCACCTCTCATAGCTTTAAAAGGTTGCTTCTGCGGCTCTGCTTCAGCCCGTTTCCCATATAAGCAAACATGTGTTCGCCTATATTTATTTTAATACAATACAGATGTATGTCAACAAAATTATTTTGATTGTCTGGAAAATTTAGCCGGAGGCAAACCAAGGGATTCCCTGAACATTTTAATAAAGGCGCTAAGACTTTGATAGCCAAGATCAAAAGCGATACTCGTAACATCGTCCCCTGCTTCCAGTCTTTTTATAGCTTCCTGAAGCCGGAGCCGCTTTCGCCACTCATAAAAAGTGAATCCGGTCTCTTTTTTAAAGAGTCGGGAAAGAGTTCTGGAACTTGCCCCTGCACCCACAGCCCAGTGATCGAGCCCTCTGCTGTCCCCAGGATTTTTCAAAAGCTCATTTAGTACATGTAAAAGACGCTGATCACCTGCGAGAGGTAGGCGAACATCTGTTTCTTTCATGTCTGCCAGCTCGTCTATTATCACTAGCATAAGACGGTAATAACTGCTGTCCGGAGAATAGCTTTCGGCAACGGCTGCTTTTTCCGACAGTTCCCGCAGCAGAGGCGATACCTCAAAAACCGTACAAGTTTCCGGTAAATTCTCTGTAACAGAAGGGTCGATAAAAAGATTACGCAGAATAACTTTTCCCGGAAAAAAGACTTCATGCTCAGCATATGGCGGAACCCATACAGCCTGCGAACTGGGAACAACCCACATGTCACTGCCGCATACAACACGCATAATGCCGCTTCCCGCATAAATGACCTGCCCTCTGGGGTGTGCGTGCGATGCGGCACAACCCGCATCTGTAACCTCCATAGCGAAAGGTATGACAGGCAGCATGGGGTCTATTATAAACCCAGTTTTAACAGGAGAGAGTTTTGTCATATTTTCACTATTCATTGTCATAACATAGCAAGAATGACAGACAGAAGCAATGTATACTGTTAAATGTCATGGAGGAAACATATGGATAAAAAAGCACAACATAACTCAGAAATAGTCAAACAATTCTCAAAACAGGCAATACCTTTCACCAAACTGCCTGGGCATATGGATGCGACTCAGCTTCTCATAAGTTTTTCCAAGGTAGATGCCACTGATAATGTAATTGACGTTGCATGTGGTCCCGGACTTGTAGTCTGCGAATTTGCAAAACACTGTAAAGAGATAACAGGTATAGATATTACACCGGAGATGATAAAGCTTGCCAAGGACAGACAGAGAGGGAAAGGTATCAGAAATATATTATGGAATATTGGTGACGCATACCCTCTTCCATATGCAGACAATACATTTTCACTGGTTATAACCAGATATAGCTTCCACCATTTTCTGAACCCGGGCGAAGCGCTGAAAGAGATCGTAAGCTTCCCCATTGAGTAGACATTCCAAATTTAGAGTTTTTCTGGCAAACTATAAAAGCTAGGAGGCTCATTTTGAAGAAATCACGATTCACCGAAACACAGATCATCTCGATTCTTAACGAAGCGGATGCCGGAATGCTGGTAAAAGATATCTGCCGTAAGCATGGTATATCTGACGCAACATATTACAACTGGAAATCTAAATACGGAGGCATGACTGCATCTGATCTTAAAAAGATGAAAGATATGGAGCAGGAGCTTTCTCAGCTAAAAAAGATGTATGCAGACCTCGCTTTAGAAAATAAAGCAATGAAGGACTTAATAGAAAAAAAGCTCTAAGGCCGCAGGAAAGACGTGATGCTGTTACTTTCTTGGTAAATGAGCATAGTCTTTCTGTTTCACAGAGCTGCCGTTGTGCAAGTCTCTCAAGGTCGGCCTATTATAAGCCTGTTGTTGTTAATACAGACGATATTCTTGTGATAAATGCGCTGAATGAACTTGTAAAGAAGCACTCTCGTTGGGGCTTCTGGAAGCTCTTTAAGGTGCTTAGGAAGAAGTATCCTTGGAATCATAAACGAGTCTACAGGGTTTACTGCCAGATGAAGCTTAATCAGAAGCGCAGGGCAAAGAAAAGACTGCCTAAAAGGGAGAATAATTCTCTGTTTGTGCCAGAACTGCCTAATCAGGTTTGGTCAGCAGACTTTGTAAGTGACAGCCTGTATTCTGGAAAAAGATTCAGGACGTTTAATATCATAGACGATTGCAACAGGGAAGCAGTGCACATTGAGATAGATACTTCTCTTACAAGCAGAAGGCTTATCAGCGTATTTGAGAAGATCAGCCTAGAGAGAGGATTACCGGAAGTACTTAGATGCGATAATGGCCCAGAGTTTCTGGGGGCAGAGTTCGTGTCTTGGGCTGAAGATGCTGGAATGAAGATTATGTATATCCAGCCAGGCAAACCGAACCAGAACGCCTACATAGAGAGATTTAACAGAACTTATCGTACTGAGGTTCTTGACCTGTATCTGTTTGATAATTTAGCAGAGGTAAGGGAAGTTACCTACTGGTGGATGATTGAGTACAACGAGGAACGTCCACACGATGCTCTTGACGATATGACACCGATAGAATATATGATGAAGAAACAGAAAACTCTAGTTTAGAACTGTCCTCCTCAAGGGGAAGCTTACGAGATGATAAGAGTCTGCAAGCCCGAAGGGAGGGTTCTAGTTGCTGATGTGGCTTTAAACCCTGAGCACTCAGCAGCCTATGATAAACTTGAAATTATACGTGACCCAACCCATACTCATGCTCTGACGACAGAAGAATTTTATAAATTATTTCAGACTGACAGCCTTCAGAATTGCACCCAGACAAGTTACGAGATAGACATAGAGCTGGAATCACAAATCAGAGCATCTTTCCCTGCTGAAGGTGACGAAAAAACTCTGCGAGATATGATTACTAATGACATAGGCGTTAACAGGCTGGGCATTAATGCAAGGAGATCCGGTGATGAGATAATTTACACTGTACCTATCGGTGTTTACATGGGATATAAGCTATAGATCGAGCTCTGATAAATCTTCTGAAACTTCTCTCAGAAAGAACTTGCTGTGTAACAGACTTTCCGTCTTCGAACAACGAATATAACGTATGCGGTACAAAATGGCTTTGTGCCGCTGTTTTTGAATCCAGCTTTACTATTGTCAGTTTTTTATTAGCCTGAGCTGCAAGCTCTTTGAGAACGATATTTATGTAATAGTCGTTATAGGGGCAGGCATCGGTATAGTAAACAGCAAGCCCCTCAGTTATGTCACACCCCCCATTTCTGGCGCAGTCTTTAAACTTAGGCAGAGGAGCTGACTTGTCGAAGGGTTTATACATAGCTCAAAATATGGTTCTGCTGTGTCGCAGACTTTAAAGCCGTTTTTAAGAAAGAAATTTTTATCAGAAACGAAGGGCTTCTTTTTATTAGTTGTAACAACAACGACCCCATTCATCCCGTCAGCATCCAGAGGGCTCCACGCATTAACAGCCGGAACATATTCTATGAAGGCTTTCCCTCTGACGTCAGCTTTCCGAAATACATACCCATCCTGAAATCTTTCCGTATGATATTCAGAAATCACCTCAGTCGAGTTCTTGGCAGGTGAAATCCTTCATTACAACTTTTGTCATATTTTCTATACCATAGTTTTCAGCATAGCCATTTTTGAGTGACTTTATCATTGCCGTCTGCCCTTCCGGTGTCAGAGCCTCTTTTGCAGTCATCTCACGAAGTGGCTTGGCGAGAAAAACTCCGACGTTATAACGTAGTTTCATAACCAGCTTGGCATTCTTTTTCTTAGGGAAATATATTTCTAAATTAGTAAAACAGTTGGTTCCGTGTTTATCTCTGCTTTCGTAAAGGTTCAGATTGTCCATATAGAGGATATAGCCGTCCTCTTCAACGTCTGCCTTGCGTATCCCCATAGAGCTGAATTCGCCAATAGGAACATCCATAGCTTTATCAAACTTATCAGTGACTCCGGTTTGTTTAACACTTAATGTAACTACAAAATATGCGAGAATGAGGACTATCACAGATCCCATCAGGTATTTGATCATTATATTTCCTTTTGATTATTAAGATTTTTCGATGCCGTAGGCTTTAATTTTTCTATGAAGATATGTCCTCTCTATCTCGAGAATACGAGCCGAACGGCTTATATTCCAGTCATTATTCTGTAAGATGTTGAGTATATAGTGTTTTTCAAAATTTTCTTTCGCATGTTTCAGAGGATATTCATACTCTACATCATAACTTTTCTGAGGAAAGTGTTTCCCCTGTATAAAATCAGGAGCGTCGTCAAGACTCATTACACTGTCTTCAGATAGTACAACCATGCGTTCAACAAGGTTTTTGAGCTGGCGAACGTTACCCGGCCACTCAAACTGAACAAACAGATGCATAAGTTCTTCGTCAACTTTTTTTAGTTCTATTCCGTTGAAAGAGCAGGCTTCTTTGATAAAATGGTTTACTAACAGAGGTATATCGTCATGCCTTTCACGCAGGGGCGGAACGACAAGCGGAACTACATTTATACGATAGTAAAGATCTTCACGGAAATTACCGTCAGAGATCTCATCCTCAAGCTCTTTATTTGTCGCTGTTATCAGGCGGAAATCAGAAGAAACAGAGGCATTGCCTCCGACACGGGAAAATGTATTATTTTCAAGGACACGCAGCAGTTTCGCTTGTGCCGACATTTCCATATCTCCAATTTCGTCAAGAAAAACAGTACCATTGTCCCCCTCTTCAAACTTCCCTTTTTTCGCCATATGAGCACCGGTAAATGCTCCCTTTTCATGTCCGAACATCTCACTTTCCAGCAGCTCGGAAGGGATTGCGGCGCAGTTGATCTCTACAAAAGAATTTCTTGAGCGTTTGGAAAGCATATGTATAAGTCTCGCAACATGCTCCTTCCCTGTGCCGTTTTCGCCTGTGATCATGACCCATGCATTTGTTGGTGCTATCTTTTCTATTTTTTTACGCAGATCAAGCAGAGGTTTGCTAGTGCCTATCAGATCGTATTTTTTCAGCTGGTCACCACGTGATTCACGAAGGTCACGCATCAGTTGAAACTTATCCTGTAAATGCTTGACAATGAGCAATATTCTCTCAAGAGACAGCGGCTTTTCAAGAAAGTCATAAGCCCCTACTCTGATAGCTTCAACAGCATTTTCAATATTGCCGTGTCCGCTTATTATCACAACCTCTAGTTCTGGAAAATATTTCTTGATCTCTTTCAGACCATCTATGCCGTCCCTGTCAGGAAGCCATATATCAAGAAAAAGTATATCAAAGGAACCATCTTTAAGTTTTTTAAAACCATCACAGAAGGTCAGTGCGTAGTCTGCCGTATAGCCTTCGTCTTCCAAAATCCCCTGAATGGTTGTACAGATACTTTTCTCGTCATCAATTATAAGTATGTTTGCCATTTATACTGCCTTATGGAATTCCATAATAAATCTTGTATATTTGCCATATTCACTTTCAGCAATAACAGTCCCGTTATGAACCTCGATAATTTTTTTAACTATCGCAAGCCCAAGTCCGGTTCCGTCAGGTTTTTTACTGAAATAGGGTATGAATATCCGGTGCAGGTCTTCCGACGGAATCCCCTTTCCTGAGTCTTCGTATATTATCCTTAATCTGTCCTGATTTTCAACAGCAGATATGCTTATGGATCCAGTATTATTTACCATTGCATCAATTGAGTTGCTCATAAGGTTTATGAACACACGCTTAAGCTGCGGTCTGTCTCCGAACATCTCTATATCTTCACAGTCAATATCTATATGTACATTCGGGTGTGATGCTGTATAAAAAGAAGCAACTTCATCAAGAAATACGCACAGAGGGAACACATCCTTTTTGAGCTCGGGGAGTCTGGCAAACATGTTAAATTCATTTACCATAGTCTGCAAACCTTCCACTTCATTAATGATGGTCTCCATGCTGCTTATGATAAAATCCTGAGTATCACCGCCTGCGGAAGTCTTCTTGTGTACACGTTCCGCAGTGAGCTTGATTGGTGTCAGCGGGTTTTTTATTTCGTGGGCAATACGGGTTGCTATCTCTTTCCATATATTAACCCGCTGAAAATTCAGCAGGTCTGTTATATCGTCCAGAACGATAACAAGGTTTTCCGCTTTCCCTTCGTGATCATAAATTTTGGTAATATTGGCAGTGAGAGTGCGCATCTCCCCTTCTATCATCATCTCAATCTGAAACTCAAACTCCCGTTCATCCGCAGCGACAAAGACAGACGCAGGGATCAGAACGTGGTCATTAAATTCTGCCTCTGCATAACGGAGAATCTCTTCTGCGTAGTCATTTGTTTTCAGAGGTTCCAGACGGCTGGTATAGTAAAATATAGCTGACTTAACATTTTTAAAAATAGAATCTATATACTGGTTGTCACGAGCTATCTGCATAAACATTTCCGACAGCTTTTCATTTTTAAGATTAAGCTCGTCATTATGCATTTTAAGACGTTTTACCATAGAGTTGAAAGCCCGGGTCATAAAAGCAAGCTCATCATCTCCTTGTACATCCACCTCAATATTCAGGTTACCTTTTGAAACTTCCACAGATGCCGCAGCGAGCAGCTCTATGGGCTTTGTAATGCTTTTGGCATAAACAAGACTCCCCCATATACCCGCAAAAACCACGAGGAGAGTTATGAGAACCAGTAGTATCTTATAAGAATTCTTAACCGGCTCAGCAAAAAACTTTGTCTGACGGTAGTTGTTGTATGAGTCCAGAATCTTTGTAACTTTGTCCGCTTCATTAACGGGTACAAGCTTATAGATAAACAGAGCACCAATTACGATATTGTTGCTCTTATTAGAAAATATGGGGTGCCCTACCCAGTAGATCTGATCGTTACCTACGAACTCGTAGCGGGCAATTGATTTCTTTTCCAATATGTCTTTTATGATGCTTTCATTAACAAACGTATTAAAGTAAAAGAAGGATTTCTCCTGAGATGAAATGCGTATATTCTGATTATTATATACTGCTATGCCGTCGATCCGGTTTTTATCTATGTAGTTAGCTGTAAATTCTTCCAGCTGGTCATATTTTGTTTTAAATAGGTACTCACCGGAAGAGATAAAGCCGGAGAGGATGTCACTTTGTTCCACAATGTCTTTTTCGAGTCTGTTCTGATATTTCTGCATCAGATCAATGGAGCTTTTCAGAGCCTGTTCTATCTGGGCATCAAACCATTTGTCGATGCTGTTGTTTATGATGGAGCTGGAAAATATAAAAACTACAAGAACAGGAACCACGGCAATAAGCGTTGAGAATATGACAAGTTTCCCCTGAAGACGAGTTCCGAATAGGTTTTTCTTCCTGTCTATAAACAATTTGCCAAGATTTCTAAAGATAAGTATCAGCACAACAAGGAGAAGAATTATATTGATATTTATAAGCAGAAAGATAGAAACGTTTGAATACCAGGGGAAGCTGGTGTTGACTATCTTTGACCCTGCAAAGAAGTTCACCAGCAGAAGCACGGCAACCATCAGGCTATAGACTGCCAGTTTCTTAATGTTAATGTCGCCCTGCTGTTCTTTTTCGTTCTTTTTAAATTTGAATTTTATCATATCTATCAGGTTTTATAACCGGAGAGCCTGTCATTGCTAAGTTTATTGTTGATAAGCAGAAACATTCATCACCTTACAGGTTTAATAGGATATTATAGCAGATAATCACTCCTGCTCCCAGTATTCCGCCGCCTGAATATCAGTTTCCCATACAGCAACCCTGTCTGTGAGCTTTCCGAATGTCTCTTTAAGCCCCTGATAAATATATCTGGCTATGTTTTCGCTGGTGGGGTTATTAACTTTAAAAAACTCCACCTGTTCGTTAAGGTATTTATGGTCGAGGGTCTCAAGTATCTCTTTCAGGCGCTTCTTCATTATCGTAAAGTCCACGAGCATCTCTGTTTCGTTCAGTTCATCACCTTTAAGGTAAGCCTCAACTTTCCAGTTATGCCCGTGCAGATTTTCGCATTTACCATTATAATTGCGAAGGTTGTGTGCCCCACCGAAGGACATCACAACACGTACTTTATACATTAAAGCATCTCCCTCATCTCTTTCGGGGAAAACTCTCTGAATTCCCCAGGCTGAAGTTCGTTGAGATTGACAGAACCGATGCGTACTCTTTTAAGCTTTTTGACTCTTATGCCGAAGTTACGGAACATATGTCTGATCTGTCTCTTTTTGCCCTCGTGCAGAACAACCTGATATCTGTCGTGGGAGTGCTGTTCAACGATACATTCACGGTATCTTATCCCTTCATAAACAATACCTTTACGCAGGTCATCCATTTCGCCTTTTTTAAGGACACGGTTGACAGTAACGATATACTCTTTCTCAACTTTCTCTTCGGCTCTCTGAAGTCTGCGTATAAAATCACCGTCATTGCTGAAAATGATCAGACCTTCACTATCATAGTCAAGCCTGCCGGAGTAAGCCGGCTTCTTTTCACGCAGAAATGGGTAGATCTCAAGAGTATCCTTCCCGTGACCGTCACCGTATGCAGTAAGAACACTTTTCGGCTTATAAAACGCCCAGTAGAAGTAGTCCTCTGCACCGCTGATGTCGTTTCCGTCCAAAGTTACCTTATCTTTTTCGCTGAGCTGAACCCACGGGCCTTCCGGCAGTTTTCCATTTACGCGCACACGTCCTTCCTCAATAGCCTTGTCTGCATCTCTGCGGGAAAGCTGGGAACGTGCTGCCAGATATTTATTGATTCTAGTCATTGTTTTGTTTTTAACTCCTGCCACTCCCGAAAAGTTGGTAGTTCGGAAATGTCGTTTATCCCCATATACTCTAGAAAGTATTTGGTAGTGCTGTATAAAAGAGGTCTCCCCGGAACATCTTTTCTGCCTGTGACTTTTATCATATTTTTCTCAAGCAGATATCTTACCGTTCCAGATGAATTAACACCTCTTATCTCGTCTATCTCTATCCTCGTGATAGGCTGCTTATAGGCTATAATGGCAGATGTCTCAAGCGAAGCACGGCTGAGCACATCGGTCTTTTCTCCGAAATAAGGCTCAAGTGCACCGACAAGTTCTTTATCAGTGACCATCTGATAGCCTCCGGAAACCATTCGTATACGCATCCCGAGTTCCAGCTTATTAAACTGTTCGACATAGCTTAGAAGTCTGTTTTCAAGGTTAATAGGGTCAAAAACCTTTCTGAAAAACTTCTTATCCAGCGGTGAGCCGGAGAGGAAGAGCGATGTATAAAAAATCCTTTGTTCTTTATCCATTGGCATCCTCCGCTGCTGCTGCGCACTTTTCTATCACTATCTCACCGAAAGTCTCTGCCTGCATGGCTTCTATGAACTTAAGACGCATAAGCTCCAGCACAGCAAGCAGTGATATCACTACTTCTCTTTTGTTTACACAGGTTTTAACTATATCTGTCCAAAAGAGTTTATTCTTTTCAAAAACTATCTCTTTGATCTTCTCTATAACATCCGTGACATCCACAATGTCTTTCTTCATCTTCATAGGTTTAACATTCGACTTCTCCAGAAGTGAGAAAAAAGCATTTGCAATACTGTAAGGGTCCTCAGTCTGCATCTGCTCTTTCGGAATGTATATCGTAGATGAGCGCATAAGCTGTTTTCCAGCCTCAACCTCTAATACACGGAGATTTTCTGCAACATCTTTGTAAAACGAGTATTCAACCAGCCTTTGAGTGAGAAGAAATTTCTCTTCCTCAGGGTCCATCTCCTCTTCTGCGTATATGTCCTTCGGCAGAAGCATTCTGGACTTCAGGTATATGAGATATGATGCCATATTTATAAATTCAGCGGCAACCTCAATATCAAGCTTTTCCATCTCATTTACGGCGACAACAAACTGCTCCGCTATAAATGCGATAGGTATGTCATAGATATTCAGTTCATTTTTGTATATCAGGTGGATAAGAAGATCCAAAGGACCTTCGAAATTTTCCAGCCGGACGTCAAGGAGCCTGCTCATATCTGGAGTGCTTTCCTCACTTTAATCATCATCTCCTCTGCCTGTGCCACAGCTTTTTTCTGCATCGGCTGAAGAAATTCGTCGATGTCATCTATTTCTGCTTCAAACTTATTCCTGCGCTCCTGAATAGGCTCAAGGAGAGCAAACATATGTTTCATAAGAATCTTTTTGCAGTCCATGCAGCCCATAGTTGCCTTGGTGCAGCCTTCGGTGATCTCTGCACGCTCATCTTCTGTGCTGAAAACTTTATGATAGTCAAAAACCGGACAGACTTCAGGATTGCCCGGGTCTGTAAGGCGCTTGCGGTTAGTGTCTGTCAGCATCCGCTTGATCTTTTTTTCAACTTCTTTCAAATCTTCGGAAAGCATTATGGCATTGCCGTAGCTCTTGCTCATTTTGCGTCCGTCAAGCCCCGGAAGTCTCGGAACTTCTGTAAGAAGCCCTTTTGGTTCCTCAAAAACCTCACAGTTATAAAGGTGGTGAAATCTGCGCACTATCTCTCTGGATATCTCGATATGGGGCAGCTGGTCTTCACCAACAGGAACATACTTTGCTCCGTACATGATTATATCCGAAGTCATAATCACTGGGTAGCTGAGGAAACCGAGGTTAGACAAATCTTTATTCGCCTGCTCCTGCTTGATCTCTTTGTATGTCGGGCATCGTTCCAGCCACGGCACAGGAGTGATCATTGACAGCAGCATAGACAGCTCCGCATGGTATATGTTATGTGACTGGACAAACATAGTGCATTTTTCGGGGTCAAGCCCGACACTAAGCCAGTCCAGCACAAGCTGTTTCCTGTTTTCAATAATATTTTCAGGTGCTTCATAGTTTGTGGTAAGGGCGTGCCAGTCAGCGACAAAATAGTTACAGTCATACTTGTCCTGAAGGTCTACCCAGTTCTTAAGCGCACCGAAATAATGACCAATATGCAGTCTGCCGGTCGGGCGCATTCCACTTAAAACTTTATCCATGATATGTAATTACCTCTATAGTAGAATTTGTAAAAAAAAGCGTATAATGGGA
Source organism: Denitrovibrio acetiphilus DSM 12809 (assembly GCF_000025725.1). Taxonomy (GTDB): domain Bacteria; phylum Chrysiogenota; class Deferribacteres; order Deferribacterales; family Geovibrionaceae; genus Denitrovibrio; species Denitrovibrio acetiphilus. The sequence goes on along the minus strand of NC_013943.1, from coordinate 1,408,189 downwards.
ATTATAATAGCATCAATTGTACGTGTAAGAAAGAGCACAATAAGTATGATAAAACCGTATCTCTCGATCTTTGAAAATGCCACCGCCTGATTATAAGGCAGAAGTGACTGAACAATCCGTCCCCCGTCCAAAGGCGGAATAGGCAGCAGGTTGAAGACAAAGAGTGCTATGTTTATACGTACCGAGAGGGAGAGCATTCCCACAACAGGCACCAGAATTTTCATCGCAACTGAGCCTCTGGCTACCTCTATGTTTGAAACAAAATGCAAAACAACTGCTGAAATTATCGCAAGGAGCAAATTTGAGAAAGGACCTGCAAAAGATACTATTGCGGGGCCGTATTTGCTGTTTTTTTCCAGTCTGCCGAAATTTACAGGGACAGGCTTTGCCCATCCGAAGAGCCTTGTAACGAGCAGAAAGAGTATGCCAAGAGGGTCTATGTGTGAGAGAGGGTTCAAGGTAAGCCGCCCCGCTCTCTTAGCAGTATCGTCCCCCAGCATATACGCACTGAGACCGTGGGAATATTCATGAACGGTTATTGCGAGCATAAATGGGATCAATGCAAGAGTAATAAATCTTACGTATTCGGCTATTTGTATATCCATCAGTATTTTTACCACCTATTTATCATCAAGTCAAAGAGTTTGCAAGGCACCGGAACAGCGCCCGTTAAATTGAAGTTTAAGATATGTCCTCAGAAGATTTTGACAAGCTCAGCCGAAATATTTCTGCACAAGACTTTCTGCTATAGCGATGTCTTCTGTGTATGTCAGTTTGATATTATCCGGCGTAGACGGAACCCATGCAACTTTCTTACGAAAGAGCTCTATTGCCTGCGCCTCATCTGTGACAGCTATATCAAATTCTGATGCATTCTCAACAGCTTTTATCAGTGTTGATGTCCTGAAGACCTGCGGGGTATGAGACAAAATATATTCGTCACGGTTAACAGTGCCTTCAACCGTTTCTCCGTTAATTTTTTTAAGTGTGTCCCGCACCTTGAGCCCGCATATAGAGGAACCTGTCTTAAGAGAAGCATCTATAACAGAATGCACAAGCTCTGTTGTAATGAATGGTCGTACCGCATCATGTATCAGTACAGAGTCAGACCTTACCACTTTTATACAGTTATATACAGTCTCGAACCTCTCAGAGCCGCCCTGCACTATCCTGTAGTTTTCAATCCCGACCATAGCAAGCTGATGCTCAATATATTCATAATCAGACGGGCTCGCCCCCAGGATGAACTCCTGAAAAGGGTAAGCCCTGTTTAATGCTGTAAGCGTATAGTAAAGAACGGTATTGTCAAATATGGCAAAGAACTGCTTCTTAACATCACTGGCAAATCTTTTACCTATCCCCGCTGCGGGGATGACTGCCGTTACACTCAATTTCTCACCTTAGTAAATATGATTCGTCCTGACTCAGTCTGAAGGAGGCTTGTTACAGACACTTTAACTGTCTTTCCTATAAGCCTGCGTCCATTCTCTACAACAACCATTGTACCATCGTCAAGATAACCAACTCCCTGATTCTGCTCTTTCCCGTCTTTAACGACATTTATTTCAAAGTCTTCTCCGGGGAGAACAGTCTGGCGCATTGCCATTGCAAGGGTATTAATATTCAGGGCAAATATCTGCTGTATCTCCGAAACCTTAAGCAGATTAAAATCTGTAGTGATAATGCTTGCCTTCTGCTTTTTAGCAAGGGCAACAAGCTTCTCATCAACAGTCCCTATGTCAGTAAAATCAGTATTATTGATATCAACAGGAATTATAGTCTGCTCCTGAAGGCGTTTAAGTACATTAAGGCCTCTGCGCCCTTTCTGCCTGCGCAGGTGGTCGTGAGAGTCTGCTATATTCTGAAGCTCTTTCAAGACAAATGTAGGGATAACAAGAGCACCTTCCAGTACACCTGTTTCAACTATATCCGCTATACGCCCGTCGATCAGGGTTGAGGTATCAAGCACTTTCGGGCAGGAAGAGTATTTCGGCTGTTTAGGCTGCTTAATCGTTATAAGAGATATAACGCCTTCGACAATCCACGACGACTTCTGCCCTATCATTACACCCACATAGATTACAAAGACGTAAAAGGCTAACCTGAGAGCATCACTTGTGAAATAAGCAGCAAAAATAGAAGCGAGATAATAGCCTATTATTAAGAATATAAGAGCTCCGGCAGCTCCGCTGAAAAAACGGTAGCTTTTAATATCAGAAAGTAAAGTTTCTATAAATACAATCGCAAAAATAACTCCAAGGGAATACAACACAGCCTGTTCCATAGTGATGTCGACTTTGTCTCTGGTAAAGACAAAGATCACCAATATGAAAATGGCGTAAATTATTCTGAAAATCCACATAATATCTTATCCTCTTTCAATATAATTCTGAAGAGACTCAAAGTCCTCTTTTCTCCCGAGGGCTATAACTGTGTCTCCCGCAGTCAATATTTCATCAGGTCCGGGGTTAAAAACAAATCCTTTGTTCTTCTTATTGATAGCAACAATTATTATCCCGTGACTGCGTATGTTTGAGTCTTTTATCATTTTTTCACTGATGTGCGAGTTCTCTTTTACAAGAACTTCATCGACCATAATGTGATAGCCTGAATGCCCCATTGCCATCTCAACAAAGTTTGTGACGTTGGGCTTTATGATGCTCTGGGCAATACTTTTGCCGCCTATTGTGTATGGAGAGACAATCTTGTCTGCACCAGCCCACATAAGCTTACTGTAAGCCTCTTCCTGAGCACATTTGGTAACTACATAAAGGTCTTTGCTGAGCCCTTTTGCCGTTATGACGATATACAGGTTAGTCACATCCTGATCCACAACGGTTATCAGCCCCTTTGCATGGAGTATGCCTGCTTTTATCAGGACACTTTCATGAGTAGCATCACCAGTTACAAAAAGATATTGGTTGTCGGATGATTCGCTCTGTCTGGGAGCCGGATCAACAATAACAAAAGGGAGATTGTTCTCTGCAAGAATTTCTGCAATAATCCGTCCCATTCTGCCGAAACCGCAGAGGATATAATGATCTTCCAGCGCTTCGATTTTGTTTTGCATCTTCTTTCTCCCGAACATGTTGCGGAGCTCACCTGCAACAACATAGTCAACAAACTGGGACGCCGTATAAGCCAGAGTACCTGTCCCGAGAATGATAAGAACAATTGTAAACAGCTTACCCAGCTGGGAGAGAGGTATAACCTCACCAAACCCAACAGTTGACACTGTGATTACGGTCATATAAAGAGCATCAATGATGCTCGCTTTCTCTATGGCAACATACCCTGCAACACCGATCAGCATAGTTGCGAGTATCAGAAATGCGCCGACCCATACGAATTTTAATTTCGAATCTGACATCAGAAGATAATCCCCACTAAACGTACTAACAATGTTTTAAGGAAGTATACTACAAATATTAGTACCATGGGGCTGATATCTATCGCCCCGATAGTGGGAATAATTTTTCTAAAAGGTTCCATCACAGGCTCAGTGAGCGAGTGAATTATCTGAACCACAGGGTTGCGCGGATCAGGGCTTACCCAGCTCATGAGAGCCCTTATAATGACCAGCCATACAAAAATATCCAGCAGACCGGCAACAGACAGCAGGTTGCTTCTTGCGGCACTCATTATGGATGCCACGGGGTTTATACCGGAAGTTACTGTCTGATAGCCAATATTAACCCCTGCTATTGCAAGTGTAAAAAAGGCAAAAATTATAATCACAGCAGGCAGTATGATTCCGTTACTTTTAATAGGGAAAAATGTTCTGGTCAGCTTTACCCAAAATGAAGCAATACGTTTAAAAAACATGGCATAATGCGTCATGCTGGCATTACCGGCAAAACCGCCCAGAATAGTGCTGACAATATAAAAAAGCATAAGGAAAGTCAGAATGTCCGCCAACCCAGCCAGTAAAGCTATAATAATGCCGTACCCGGTAAGCATAAAGATCACCAGACCGTCCAACAAAACTGCCAGTACTAAAAAAATCGGCAGAATATTATCCGCACCTTTTTTGGTCAGTTTAAAAGCCTTCTCAAGGACAGGGTCTGTCATTTTTGCCACCAGTTTGCCCAGTGGATTGAAATAAAGCTCCTGTCTTGTCATAGCAGATCTGAACATAAGAACCACGAGATAAAATTTTATAACCGATTGTAAAAGTCCCATAATTTCCTCTTAATATTGCCTGTGCCCGAAGAGTGCAGTCCCCACACGAACCATAGTGCTCCCCTCTTCCACAGCAACCTGATAATCACCACTCATCCCCATGGACAGAGTGTCTATATTGTATCCCTTTATATCATTGCACTTGTCAAACATTTTTTTCATTCTCGTGAAGTAGCATCTATTATCCTCAACATCGTCCACGAGTGGAGGCATCATCATAAGCCCTCTCAGATGCAGATTAGGGCAGCTTCTGATGAAATCACAAAGTTGAAAAGCATCCTCTTCGCCTGTACCGCTTTTGTTTTCATCATGTGCAATATTCACCTGTACCAGAACATCCTGAACACGGTCTTCCTTTTCAAAATGCTTCTGCATAAACTCAGCAAGTTTTTCAGAATCCACAGAGTGGATCAGGGCAAAGTTATTTTTCAGATACTTCACCTTATTTGTCTGAATGTGTCCGATAAAATGCACCTGAACATCCGGTCTGGTCTTCATTAAGGATGCAGATTTATCCAATGCTTCCTGAATACGGTTTTCACCGTAAATAGTATGTCCGGTGGTATCATATGCATTTTCGATATCTTCCAGCGGGAAACGTTTACTAACAGCTACGATAGTAACATCATGTGTTCGACCGCTGCGTTTTTTAGCCTCTTCAACGTCTTTTATAATATTTTCAAGCCTGTCCTTAAACAATGCTCCGCCTCACAATTACACCTGTCATTCTGCCGGTATTCCCATTGTCACGCCTGTATGAGTATAGGTTTTCATCGGTAAAAGTACAGTTTCTCAGGTGTTCTATATTAGTTATCCCTTTCGAGATGAGATTTTCTTCTATCACCGTCCTCAGGCATAGCCTGAAACTATTTCCGTCCTGCTTGACAGCCTTTGGGCAGATTTTATCAAATTTTTCTGCGAGCTCAACGCCCACTTCATATTTTTCTGCTGAGATGCCAGGGCCTATACCTGCAAAAACAGGAAAATCATTATACTTTTCAAACATCTGTATGCCGGCGGTCATGATGTCAGCCGAAACAGACTTATGTCCGCAGTGAAGTGCAGCAATCCCTTTCTCTCCGGCGAAAAAAAGGTTATAACAGTCAGCCGTCAAGACACCTAATGCCATATCATTTTCAAGAGTGAAAAGCCCGTCCCCTTCGCTAAAAAGGACATCCACACGATTCTCACTAGTGATTTCTATAACATCTTTCCCGTGTACCTGAAACAGCGTGTTCAGACTTTTCAGACAAAAAACAGACTGTAAAAGTTCAATGTTTTTAATAACATCCCTTGGTTCATCTCCATTATAAACAGCAGTATTCATACTGTCGAAAACACCTTTGCTGTATCCGCCTTTTCTGGTGGTTACAAAACAATCTACCCCGTCAGGAGTGTGCTCATAGGATTTAACAAGAATACCCGACTTTTCAAAGTCCATAAACATACCTCTATCTACTTATACTACAAGAGGTTTTTTGAATCATCAAGTAAAAAGGTCTTTTTAAGCGACCGAGCCCTCAGCTTTTGCTACTTCTCTGTCAATCATCTGAACAAAAATGAGTGAGCAAACCGCAAGGATTACACCTGAAAAGAATGATATGCGATAATCAAGAAGCCACAACGCCCCGCCCGCAACAGGGATGAACACAGCAGCTATGTGATTGATAGTGAAGCCCATTGCCATACCGTTTGCAAAGTCTTCAGGGTCAGCTATCTTCTGATAAAATGTCCTTATTGAAATTGCAAAATTAAAAACGATGTGGTCAATGATATAAAGTCCCGCAACAATCAGCTTACTGTCTGTGAGAGCATAGGCTGTAAAGACAAAAATAAGTGTTCCATACTCCAGAGACAGCATCCTGCGTTCCCCAAATCTATTTATCCCCTTCCCTATAAGAGGGTTAAAGAAATAATTAACTGCATTGTTTACAATAAAAAGACCAGCTACTTCAGTTGCTGAAAAATTAAATTTCTCCACCATCAGAAAAACTGAAAAGGCTACGAAAATCTGTCTGCGTGCACCGGATAAGAAAGTTAGAACATAGTAAAGCCAGTATTTCTTTTTAAGATAAAGTTTCTTTTTCTGAACAGGCTTGTTAGGGTCTGTAGGATCCAGCGTCAGACAGTATATCCCGGCGATAACCACTAAAACTCCGGCAACAAAATAGATATACTTATATTCTATAAACTTGAGCAATAGGATAACCATTACTCCGGCAATTATATTCGTCCCTGCGGATATGCTTCGCAGTCGGCTGAAAACGATAGGAGATGTCCGTTTATCAAAATACTGTATAGTAAGCGACTGATTAACAGTTTCGTAATAATGAAACCCAAAAGACATAATCATAGTGGTTATGATAAGACCGTAAAAGCTGGGGAGAAAACCGGTGAGACCAACTCCTGCACCAAGGACTATGATACTAACCGGTGCAAGTTTATGCTCCGGAAGCATGATTATGGCGAGGATAACAAGCAGTGCCAGAAAGCCCGGAACCTCACGCAGGGACTGTATGATCCCCATCTGATAACCGTCAACATTGCCAATTTCAACAGCAAAGTTATTGAACATAGACCGCCAGCTCTGATAGCCGACGTATGCTGCAATGTTCATAATGAGGAGAAAAAGATACATCCTGCTGTTTGATTGATCTGTCACTTAAGCCTGTCCAAAGTATTAATAAATACCATATAATCATTTTCAGTGAAAAGGCATAGTAAAATTTTGTTAAGTTTTGTACCGGACAAAATCTTTTCTATCACAGCAGAGATAATAACTTCCGCAGCATCTTCAAGCGGATACCCGAATATCCCCGCTGAAATCGCAGGGATAGCAATGTCGGATAAGTTATTTTTATCAGCAAGTTCTATAGATTTCATAACGGCTGACTTTAAGTATTTCTCAGGTTCCGGATCAACTCCATATCTGGGCCCAACGGCATGTATGATATAAGTCGTTTTAAGAAATCCTGCTCCGGTCATGACAGCTTCGCCAAGAGGGCATGAGCCTATTTCGTCACACTCCTCCTGTATGCTTCTGCCGCCCTTTGCGGCAATGGCACCGGCAACACCGCCGGTCATTTTAAGCTGACGGTTGGCGGGGTTCACAATAGCGTCAGTGGTTTGCTTAGTAATGTCCCGAAGTGCTATCTCCAGAACAGTACCGTTTATCTCTCTGGTTACGCCCATTTTACTAAATTCAGCTCAAATATATTTTTAACAAAATCGTGTGAAGGCAGCACGGCAAAGCCGACTTTCATCTTCCCTGCCCTGCCTATCTTATATGTTGTTTTATAGTAATGCCCGCCGTTGCTATCGTCAACGTGCGACAGTTTAACGAAATCAGGATCTTTCAGAACACCACTCTCACCGTCGAAGTCCACCACAGCATAAACATTAAGATGCGTATGATCTATTTTCGGGGAGACTATCGAAGCCTCAAAAACAACATCAGACCCCATCTCCATACTGTCACCCTGAACATTGGTATAGCTGAACCCTGAGTTGTCCCAGCCGGAGATAACAGAATCTTTCCACTCAAGATATTCGTCAATAGGAGCAAAATTATCAACAGATATGTCTTTATAAAGGTTATGCAGAGGGATATAGAACTTATCTGTGTATTCCATGACCATTCTGGAAGTGTTAAAGAACGCCGCACACACTTTCACAGCCTGCTTCATCATGTGCATCCATTCTCTCGGTACGCCCATTCTGTCACGGTTGTAGAAAAGCGGAACTATCTCATTTTCCAGCTTGTCGTAGATCTCCATGCTCTCTATATAGTCCTGATATTCTTCTTTGTCATACTGTTCACCGGAGCCGATGGCAAATCCGGTTTCACCGTTATAACCTTCGTCCCACCAGCCATCAAGTATAGAGAAGTTCAGTCCGCCGTTAGCGGCTATCTTCATACCGGATGTACCGGAGGCCTCCATAGGTCTTCTCGGTGTGTTAAGCCATATATCAACACCGTGAGCAAGATGTCTGGCTACTTCAATGTCGTAGTCTTCTATGAATACAATTTTGTCTCTGAACTGAGGCTTACGGCATATATGGAATATCTTTTTTATGATCTCCTTACCGCCGTCATCTTTCGGGTGTGCTTTCCCTGCAATCAGTATCTGAACAGGTCTTTCGGGGTCATTAAGTATCTTTTCAAGCCTTTCTTCATCCATAAAGAGCAGATATCCCCTTTTGTAAGTTGCAAAACGTCTGGCAAAGCCTATTGTCAGACAGTCAGAACGGAGCACATCATCAGCTTTCGTTATCTCGCTGGCTGTACCGCCGCTTTTGATTACATGTTTTTTCAGTCTTTCACGGGCAAACATAACGAGCCTGTCCCGCTGTTTTTCCTTCGCTTCGAAAAGTGCAGAGTCAGGTATCTTTTCTATATCGTTCCATACAGAAAAGTCGTAAGGCTTGTGCAGCCACGCTTCTGACATATATCGTGTATAAAGTGTTTTAAAATTTTCAGCAATGAACGTAGGAAGATGGACACCGTTTGTAACATGATCGATAGGCACATATTCCTCAAGAGCGTTGTTCCAGAGCTTCCGGAACATCTCACGGGAAACCTGACCGTGGAGTTTGCTTACGCCGTTACGGAATGTGGAAAGTCTGATTCCGCATATCGCCATTGCAAACCCTTCATGTTCATCAAACGGGTTCTCTCGTCCGAATCCCATCAACTGGTTGATGTTGAAGCCTGTTTCAGCAAAGATAGGTCCCAAAAATCTGTTTATCTGATCTGTACTGAAAACGTCAAAACCTGCCGGAACAGGTGTATGTGTTGTAAACAGTGTTGATTTTTTTACTATTTCCGCAGCTTTTTTGAGTGACACACCGTCATGAACATACTGCCGTATACGTTCCAGAGCGCAAAAAGAAGGATGCCCTTCATTCAGATGATATACTGTCGGTTTTTTACCCATAGCAAGGAGTGCTCTTGCACCCGCTATTCCGAGGATTATCTCCTGCTTGAGGCGCATGTCGCTGTCTCCGCCGTAAAGCTGCCCTGTTATTTTTCTATCCTCAATGTCATTTGTTATGACGTCAGTATCCATAAGATACAGCTGGATAACACCTACAGTCATCTCCCAGACCTTAACAGAAACATTTCTGCTGCCCAGCTTAACATTGACTATGAGCGGTTCGCCCTCGGCATCCGTCACCTGCCTTAGCGGCATCCGGTGAAATTCGTTATATGGAACAGACTGCTGCTGCCAGCCGTCCGTGTTTAGGTATTGATGAAAATATCCGTTTCGGTAAAGGAGCCCTACAGCAATAAAAGGTATGCCAAGGTCACTGGCAGACTTACAGTGGTCGCCGGATAAAACACCGAGACCGCCGGAATAAAGCTTTACTGACTCGTGTATGCCGTATTCTGCGCTGAAATATGCAACACACATATCTTCTGCACGTTTCCCGCTGTGAGCAAGGTCAAACCATTTAGGAAGGTCTTTATACTCTTTAAGTCTTTCATGGACAGTATCCATAAAGTTCATAAAAACCGGATCTGATGTCAACCTTCCGAAATCTTTTTCGGTAAGCTTAGATATAACCCATACAGGGTTATGACCGCACTCTTCCCAAAGGTCATAGCTTATCATACGGAAAAGCTCTCTTGCTTCCCAGTTCCAGCTGTACCATAGATTATGTGCTATATCTTCAAGAGGTTTCAGTGCATCAGGCAGCTTTGTTTTTACATTAAACTCGTAGACCTTCATAACTTTTCACCTTGTTTAGTTTTCTAGTTTTTTATGATCAGACTCCGGTGTGCCCGAACCCTCCGGCACCCCTCACAGTATCAGAAAGATCATCAACAGTCACAAACTCAGCCTGAACAACAGGCGCAATAACCATCTGTGCTATGCGATCCCCCTTCTCATAATGAAAAATATTCTTACTGTGATTTATAAGTATAACACCAATTTCGCCTCTATAGTCAGCATCTATTGTTCCCGGACTGTTTAAAACAGTAACACCCTGCTTCAGAGCCAGTCCGCTTCGCGGGCGAACCTGCGCCTCGAAGCCTTCGGCGAGCTCTATTGATATTCCAGTTTTTACAAGTGCTGTTTCTCCGGGAAGGATCTCACCGCTGCCTGACGCCATAAGGTCAACGCCGGCTGCCAGGGATGATTTATATTCTGGTATCAGTGTTTTATCTTCTGCTTTAATCTTTACGGTAGTAGTCTGCACAGGCTGAACTCCTTATTAAATAAATCTTCTGCTATTAAGTTTACACTCTTAATACTTAAAGAGTCAACCAGTCCTAATATTAAATTTCCGTCAAGTAATTTTCCATAATGAAAAATATGTCGAAAATTCATCTGAGCTCTGCTGTCCAGAGACTCAAAATTAGAATAATAAGAAAATTTGAGCTGATTTTTCACCATAACAAGCTCCTCTTCTGATATCCCTTTTGTAAGAAGTTTGTCTATCTCTCTGCCGGTAAGCTTCATGACATTATCGTTGTTTTCCGGAGCGCATGAGTATGATATGTCCAGATAGCCTCCGTTGCTGTAAAGGACAGATTCACACTCTATGTTGTAACAAAGACCGTGTTTCTCCCGAACAACCTGAAACAGACGGGAACTCATAAGACCGCCAAGTATCATCCCCAGACCGCCAAGGGCAAACCTGCGGTCGTCGCTGTATTGAAATGCAGGGTACATCATCTGTGCATAAACCTGCTCTGACTTAAACTGTGTATCATGACTGAATGTATTGTAAACTATACTGTTTTCAACTTTCAACGCCTCACCGCCTGACTGCGGGAAATTATCTGAAATCAGCTTTATCGTATCGTCCGGATCAACATCTCCGCAAACAGCTATTACGCAGTTCTCCGGCGTATAATTTTCGTTATAATATTTTTGCAGTGTTTCAATGGTTATGCTGTTCACACTCTCCACAGTTCCCGAAACCGGATTCTGAAGCGAACAGCCGGCAAAGAATTTCTCTTCTGAAATTTCTCCCAGAAACTCTTCAGGATTGTCGAGTGTTGAATTTATCTCATCTATTATAATGCGCTTTTCCTGATCAAAATCATCCTGCGTGAACTCAGGGTAGAAGCTTATATTTGCCAGCAGTTTTATAAAAAGCTCGAGATTTTCTCTGAATCCTTTTATATAAAAACATGTTACCTCTTTCGATGTGAAAGCGTTCAGGTATCCCCCATACATCTCTGACAGTTTGCTGATATCTTCGGATGTATAGTCTCTTGTTTTGCGGAACACCATGTGCTCTATAAGATGTGAAATACCGTTCAGCGCATCCGGTTCCTGAACAGAGCCTCTTTTGAAATAAACCGACATTGTAAAAAGTCCTGATGCATCAGAAACTCTCTCATAGATTACAGGAATATTATTTGCTTTGATTACTTTGCGCATGTACAACCTTTATAAAAATTAAGAATGCATACTACACGCGAATCAAAGTGCGGTCAACGTTATTGAAAACTTACTGCCTGTTTGTTTTCTTGTGATTACACCCCTTATCAGAAGAAGGCGTTTTTTAAGATAAGATGGAATAACACTGCCAACCTATTCTAACTGAAACTCTCTCTGAGATTGAGAGTGCAGAAGCATTCTGGAAACAAAAAAAGGGCACAGATATTAAAACCTGCGCCCTCTTAGAACTATATCGAAAGGAAAGACTATTCGCCGTCTTTCTCTTCTTCTTTTTTAGGTCTTTCGAGAAGAACCTTTCTGGAAAGTTTAAACCTTCCGTTAGGGTCTTTGCCCACAACCTTAACCTGAACTTTATCACCGACATTAAGGTAGTCAGCGATAGAGTTTATGCGCTCATGGCTATACTGAGAAACGTGCAGCAGTGCTTCCTGTCCGGGGATGAGTTCAACGAATGCACCGTATTCCATCATCTTTTTAACAGTAGCATCATAGACAGCTCCGTCTTCAACTTCAGCAACGATCTCATTTACTCTGCGGACAGCTATCTCGATGGAAGCTTTGTCAGCAGCGAAGATGTTTATTGTGCCTGTATCATCTATGTCGATAGCTGCACCTGATTCTTCTATGATAGATTTAATCATTTTTCCGCCAGGTCCGATAACCATTCCGATCTTCTCTGGGTTGATCTTCATAGTAACGTATCTAGGAGCTGTAGGAGCGAGTTCCTCGTTAGGAACAGGCATATGATCTGTCATCTTGCCAAGGATATACATACGGGCCTCTTTAGCCTGACCAAGAGCAGTCTCAAGGAGTTCCTGAGAAAGACCTTCGATTTTGATATCCATCTGAAGTGCAGTAATACCGTCTTTAGTACCAGTAACTTTAAAGTCCATATCGCCGAGGTGGTCTTCTGTACCGAGGATGTCGGAAAGAACAGCAAATCTGTCTGCACCTTCGTAGATAAGCCCCATAGCAACGCCTGCAACAGGGGATTTGATAGGCACACCAGCATCCATAAGAGCAAGACAGCCGCCGCAAACAGTAGCCATAGAGGATGAACCGTTAGACTCAAGAACCTCTGAAACTATTCTGATTGTATACGGGAAGTCATCAGCATCAGGCAAAACCTGTGCCAGAGATCTTTCAGCAAGAGCACCGTGACCAATTTCACGACGACCGGGACCTCTGAGGAAACCAACCTCACCCACACAGAATGGAGGGAAGTTGTAGTGAAGCATGAAACGCTTTTTACCGTCACCGTAAATAGTGTCAAGTATCTGAGTATCGGTCTTTGTACCAAGTGTAGCAACAACCAGAGCCTGAGTTTCCCCTCTTGTAAAGAGACCGGAACCGTGAGCCATGGGGAGCAGCCTTGTTTCAATATCGATATCACGGATGTCAGTGTATGAACGTCCGTCAATTCTTGTTTTAGTGTCTATAGTAAAGTCTCTGAAAGCTTTCTTTTCAACTTCGTGATAGATATTTTTATAAAGCTCAGCGTCGAAATCATCTTCGCCAAGTTTCTCTTTCATAGCTTCGAGGTATTCCTCGCCTATTTTGTCAAGTGCTTCGTACTTTTCAAGTTTAGCTGGAATAACAAGAGCTTCTTTCAGTTTATCGGAAAGTTCAGCCATGGCTTCATCAACGAGTTCATCGGCTACACAGAAACTTGTGTATTCGAATTTTTCTTTTCCGAGCGCAGCAACCATCTCATTTTGTTTTGCAACAAGTTTTTTGATGTTGTCGTGACCGAATTGGAGTGCTTCAATAACTTCAGCTTCGCTTACTACGCTCATTCCTGCCTCAACCATAACGATCGCATCGTCTGTACCAGCAAGAATAATGTTCATGTCAAGCTCTTCCAGTCTGTCCGCAGGCGGGTTAATGATGAGCTTGCCATCGAGACGACCAACTCTTACACCGGCAATAGGACCGTTGAATGGGATGTCAGATATCATGAGGGCAGCAGAAGCACCGTTCATAGCAAGCATATCGGGTGAGTTTACACCGTCATATGATACAACGTGAGCGATGACCTGAGTCTCATTTCTGAAACCGTCAGGGAACATAGGACGCAGAGGTCTGTCTATCAGTCTTGATGTAAGAGTCTCGTTGTCAGTAGGCTTAGCTTCACGCTTGAAAAATCCTCCGGGGATTTTACCAGCAGCATAAAACTTCTCTATATAGTTAACAGTAAGGGGGAAAAATCCCTGATTTTCAGATGCTGTTTTTTTACCAGCAGCCGTAACGAGGACAACTGTTCCACCCTGTTTCATCCAAATGCTTCCGTTAGCCTGCTTAGCTTTCCATCCTGTCTCGAAGATCATCTCAGCAGAATCTTCGCTAAGGGTTATAGGGAATTCGTGAATATTTTTTTCCATGTTTAAAATTACTTCCTTATACCGAGGGTGTCGATCAGTCTTTTATATCTCATGTAGTCTTTCTTCTTAACGTAGTCGAGAAGCTTTCTACGCTGGCTAACGAGAAGGAGAAGTCCACGTCTTGAGTGGTGATCCTTCGGGTTAGTTTTGAAGTGGTCTGTAAGGTAGCTGATTCTTTCTGAAAGAAGTGCAACCTGTACTTCAGGAGATCCTGTGTCGGACTCGTGTGTTTTGTGAGTAGCGATAATCTCCTCTTTGCGTTCCTTTGTCATTACCATTTTGTGTTACCTCCTAGGTATTCTTAAAAATATATTTCTTTAAGCTGTCAGACAATTTGTGTGAATTTATAATCCAGACTTTGCCTTACACAGCCCATAATCGCCAATTTAACAGTTACAAAATGCTCATTTGAGCAGTTTTATTATCCTTAGCGGTGATGTATCACCGACAGCATACTCTGCAAATGCAAGCAGTTCCCCTTCAGGTGTCGCCATGAAATACATATCACTTTCACCATCAGGAAGTTTAACGTAATTGTGTCTCTTTATTGAAACACCATTCTGTACAAGCCTGACAGCATCTCTGTGAACAACCGCTGTCCCCCACCCTGTGGCGTCCACCACAGAAGTAAAAGCCCCCGCAAGCTCACCTTTATCTTTCAGCTCTTCCAGCTCGCCAAGCTTATATGCGGTTTTATGATCAAAATTACCGCTGACAGTTCTTATGAGTCCGCTCATAACGCCATATGTTCCCAGTATCAGCCCCGCTTCGTGGATAACACTGCGGACATAAGTCCCTTTATAGCAGGACATCCGAAACATCCCTTCAGGGTATTCATACCCCATAAGTGTTATGTCGTTTATCTTCATAACACGCTTTCCGGCATCTTCTATTTCACCCTTTCTAGCCAGTTCATAGGCTCGCTTTCCGTTAATTTTAACAGCGGAAAAAGCAGGGATAGTAAGCTCCGGCTCACCTACGAAAGATTTGAGCACTTTCTCAACCTCTTCATAGTCCGGTTTTATATCTTCACATTTTTCAAGCACATTGCCGGTTGAGTCATAGCTGTCTGTACTGCAGCCAAGTTTGAACTGTGCTACGTATTCTTTATCGGCAGCCATCATATAGTCAACGAGCTTTGTTGCGTATCCCACACAGACAGGTAAAACACCTTCTGCCATGGGGTCAAGTGTGCCGAGATGACCGCACTTCTTCACGCCTGTAATGCGCCTGACAGCTTTCACAACATCAAAGGATGTCATGTCTTTTTCTTTGTAAATATTTAATACGCCATTCATTACTACTCTGAGGTGATGTCTTTTAAAAGACCATCAATCTTCTGGCCGTAATCTCCTGAATCGTCATAGATAAAACGGAGGGTAGGCACTTTTTTAAGCCTGAGTCCTTTCAGAATGCAGTGTCTGATAAACCCTGCGGATCTGTTTAGCCCACGCTCAATGCCTTCTTTAGCACTTTTGTTATAAGTGCTGAAATAGACTTTTGCTATTGAGAGATCTTTTGTTACATCAATTTTTGTAAGAACAACATCCTTGATCTTGGGGTCGTTAACCTCTTTGATAATAACGTCCATTATTTCAGAGCGTAAAAGCTCCCCGACTCTTCTGTCTCTCAATTTACAAAATCTCCTGATCTATGTCCAGAAGCGCAGCAACGTCCTAGAAGACGAAACCGCCACAACGGTCAATTATATTAAAGCCATATGGAGTTTATATGAAGGATCTGAAACTATCAATTACTTTCTGCTTCAGACCCTTCAAACTTCATCGACTAATGATTATTTCAATCCCGCTGGGATTATTCTCCGGCTTCTGCTTCAGCAGCTTCGGCCTTTTCTTTCTTTTCTGCATCTTTACGGACATCTTCAAGCGTACGTTTTTCTTCTACCATAACGTAGAATTCAAATGAATCACCGTCTTTAAGGTCGTTGTATTTGTCTATACCGATACCGCACTCATATCCGGTTGCAACTTCTTTAACGTCATCTGTAAATCTCTTCAGAGACGAAAGGACGCCATCATATATTACAATAGAGTTTCTTACAACCCTAACGTGTGCATTTCGCTGTACTTTACCATCTGTAACGTAAGAACCGGCAATCTTGCCAATCTTCGGCACAGAGAATATCTGACGTATTTCCGCACGCCCGATAACTTCCTCACGACTGGATGGGTCAAGCATACCTTCCATCGCCTGTTTAACATCGTCTATCGCCTGATAGATTACAGAGTAAAGGTTCAGTTCGATACCTTCCTGTTCTGCTTTCACCCTCGCCTGAACACCTGGACGAACATTAAAACCTATAACAACAGCATTAGAGGCAGATGCAAGAATAACGTCATTTTCGGATATACCACCCACACCGTTTGAGATTATATTGATCTTAACCTCAGGGTTGGAGAGTTTTATCAGAGAAGACTTCAGAGCTTCGAGCGATCCCTGAACATCGGCCTTAAGCACAATGTTAAGCTCTTTCAGTTCACCCTCTTTGATCTTATTGAAAAGATCTGCAAGGCTCACTGCTGATTTTTCTGCAAAATTCTTCTTACGGGCTTCATCGCTGCGGAGGTCTGCGACCTGTCTTGCTGTTTTCTCATCAGGTGTAACAACGAATCTGTCTCCAGACTGCGGCACACCGGAAAATCCCATTATTTCAACAGGTACAGAAAGACCGGCTTCTTTTATGGATGCCCCTTTGTAGTTAAACATCGCTCTGACTTTACCAAATTCAGTACCAACAACAAAGTTATCACCTTTATTCAGTGTACCTCTGTTTATAAGCACTGTAGCAACAGCACCCTTCTGCTTGTCCAGCTTGGATTCTATGACGATACCTTCTGCAAGTGCTGTAGGATTACCCTTAAGCTCCAGCAGCTCCGCTTCAAGCAAAACTCTTTCCAGAAGGTCTTCTATATGAAGATTTGCCTTCGCTGATATCTCCTGGAACTGATAATCACCGCCCCAGTCCTCAGAGATAACCCCGTGTTCGGCAAGCTGGTTTCTAACCATGTCAGGGTTGGCATTTTCTTTATCTATTTTGTTAATAGCAACAATAAGTTTAACACCGGCAGCTTTAGCATGGTCGATAGCCTCTTTTGTCTGAGGCATAACGCCATCGTCCGCAGCAACCACCAGTATTACAACGTCAGTAACACTGGCACCTCTGGCACGAAGTGTTGTGAACGCCTCGTGACCTGGTGTATCGAGAAATGTTATTGTCCCTTTTTCCATTTTAACTTCATAAGCACCGATGTGCTGTGTGATACCACCGGCTTCACCTTCTGCCACCGCTGTTTGTCTTATGCGGTCGAGGAGTGATGTCTTACCGTGGTCAACGTGTCCCATAACGGTAACTATCGGCGGTCTCGAAGTAAGCTCTTCTTCTTTGTCATCATGAACAGGAATAAGGTCATCTTCTGTGAGGAATTTGACTTTAACTTCAATCCCGTATTCTCCGCCAAGTAAAACAGCTGTATCAGCATCAATAGCCTGATTCACACTCGCCATAACACCCATGAGCATGAGCTTTTTGATCAGCTCAGTCGCTTTGACACCCATAAGTTTTGCAAGCTCGGAAACGACGATATTTTCACCAACAACGACGCTGGAAGGTCTGATAATAATTGGTTCCGGTTTCTCTTCTCTTCTTTTCCCCTTCTGCTTTCTGCCGCCACGTCTTCTGTTGTCATATTGAGGTTTCTTTTCGACAACTTTCTTAACTTCAGTCTCTACAGGTATCTCTTTATATTCTGCTGCCACATCAGTTTGAGTATCAGACTGTAGTATCTCACGTTCAAGTTCGAACAATTCAATACCTTCATCCATACCCTTGTGGATATTTTTTTCTTTCTTTTGTACCGGAGCTTTAACTTTTTTAGCCTCAACCGGTGCTGCTTTAGGTTTATCTTTAAGAACTTTCTTCTTCTCAGGAGCCAGTGCTCCGCCTTCATCTAAACCTGGTTTTGGTCTCGACGGTCTGTCACCCTGAGGTCTATACGGAGGTCTGTCGCCTTGTGTGTGGTTATCTCTGTTGTACGGAGGTCTGTCACCTTGTGTGCGGTTATCTCTGTTATACGGAGGTCTGTCGCCTTGTGTGCGGTTATCTCTGTTATACGGAGGTCTGTCACCTTGTGTGCGGTTATCTCTGTTGTACGGAGGTCTGTCACCTTGTTGACGGTTATCTCTGTTATACGGAGGTCTGTCGCCTTGTGTGCGGTTATCTCTGTTATACGGAGGTCTGTCACCTTGTGTGCGGTTGTCTCTATTGTACGGAGGTCTGTCACCTTGAGGACGGTTGTCTCTATTGTACGGAGGTCTGTCGCCTTGTGTGCGGTTATCTCTGTTATACGGAGGTCTGTCACCTTGTTGACGGTTGTCTCTGTTATACGGAGGTCTGTCGCCTTGAGGACGGTTGTCTCTATTATAAGCAGGTCTGTCACCCTGAGGACGGTTATCTCTGTCACCCTGCGGACGTCTTTCTCCTGCCGGTTGTTGAGGTTTTGGTCTCACTTCCTGCTTTTGTTCTGTTTGCGTTTGAGGAGTAACAGTTTCTTTTGTTTCAGTCTTAGCAGAAGACTCAGCCGTTTCAGATTGCTGAGCTGCCGTTTTTACAGTCTCCTGTTTCACAGTTTCAGTTTTTTCAGGGGCAGAAGATTTTTCCACAGCTGGCGACGGAGTATCATTCATCTGCTCGTCCTTCATAGTTTCTCTGTGTTCATCTACTTTACGGATGGTATTTTCCAGTTTTTTCTTCCTGTCCATAAGTTCCTGCTTAGAAATCTTTTTAGGCGCAGAAGGCTCATCACCGGAGCCAACTTTAACTTCTCTTGACCGGGGGTGTCTTTTATGTCTCTCCATAGCCTTTTTAAGCATTTCCTGTCTTCTGTCAAGCCTAAGATGCTGAGGGTCTATTCCGAGAGCTTTAACAGCTTCATCGCCAACGGTATTATCGTCCGCAATTTTGAATCCGCCATTAGTTATTTTTTGTTTAGTTTCTTCTTCGTTGCTTCCGAGCTTCTTAGCTACGTCAGCGATTTTGATTCCAGCCATATATTTCACCCCGTTTTACGGTTCCGTCTGGTAACTTTATGCAGTGACCTTTGCAGCTTTTTCTTTTCGATGCCGGTTTCTCTGCATTTTTCATCCATACAGACATAAGCTCCGCGCCCATGTCGGATCTGCCTTTCATCCATACATATCCCCTGCTCCAGTACAAAACGCAAAAGCTTGCTTTTAGGCTTTTTAGTACCACAGGCAACGCATGTCCTTAAAGGAGTTTTAGCCCCTGTATTAGTCATTTTCTGTGTCTGTATCTGTCTCCGGTTCTTCAGTTTCTTCTTTCTCTTCAGTATCCGCTGCTTCTTCTGCTTCTTCGATCTCATCTTCGAGTTCATCGAATTTATTAGCGAGGTAGTCAAGCGCCATGTTTATAAGCGACACAGCTTTCTCTTCTTCACACTCAAGCTCTTGTGCAACTTCTTTGAAGTCAGCGTTAGAAAGTTTCTCTATATCGTCATACCCAGCCTCAATGAGACTGTGCATAGTATCTGCATCCAACCCCTCGAGATTGTCGAGGTTATACATTTCATAAAATTCTTTAAGATCCTGTTCCTGATCCTGCATACGTTCTTTTCTTATTTCTGCGTATTCAGATTCTTTAAGAACATCAAGCCTCCACTCTGTGAGCTTCGCGGCAAGGCGTACATTCTGCCCTTTTTTACCTATAGCGAGGGAAAGCTGATCATCCGGAACAACAATCTCGATTGTTTCTTCATCTTCGAATATGTTGGTAAGAACGACCTCAGCAGGAGAAATAGCGTTGCATACAAACTTGATTGAATCAGGTGACCACTCAATGACATCAATCTTCTCTCCGCGGAGTTCGTTGCTGATAGCATTAATACGAACACCTTTGAGACCGATACATGCACCAACAGGATCAATGCTGCTGTTTGTGGTATAAACAGCGACTTTAGCACGATCGCCCGGCTCTCTGGAAACCGCTTTAACATCTATGATACCTTCAAAAACTTCAGGTATTTCTGTTTCAAAGAGTTTTTTCATAAACTCAGGATGTGTTCTGGAAAGGATGAGTTGCGGCCAGCCTTTGATAATTCTGATATCAAGCAGAAGGGCTCTAACGTAGTCGCCTCTGTTAAAGAAGTCGCCGCCGATCATCTCACGCTTAGGAAGAACAGCTTCTGTTTTTCCAATATTTATAATAAGGTTATCTCTGTCCGTCTTAAGAACAACACCGTTGACTATTTCGCCGATTCTGTCCTGAAACTGATCCAGAACAACTTGTTTTTCTGCGTCACGAAGTTTTTCAAACAGTTTCTGTTTAGCAACAAGAGCCGCCTGTCTGCCAAGCTCCTCAAGAGTTGCCGGAACCATAATAACGTCACCGAGCTGAGGGTTTTCTTTAAATTCGTCAGCGTTATCAATATGAATTTCTGTCCATTTATCATCAACGCTTTCGCAAACTTCTTTCGGCAAAAGTATTTCAATTGTGCCTTTATCAATATCAACAAAAACATCAGGCTCAAGGAGTTTGCCGATTTTTCTGGCAACAGCAGCAAAAATGGATTCCTCCAGTGCTTCCTGAAGGAGCTCTCTGGCTATCCCTTTCTCTCTGCCTATCTCATCGACAACTTTTGTCAGTTCCTTGCTCATTTCTCCTCCTGAAAAACAGGCTAAACGCCTATACGGAAATATATTATAGTATTAATTCTAAGCATAAAAAAAGTGGGCCCAATGCCCACTTCGGTAATATAAATATCATAGTTATGTTTGTAATGCAAGGTTTAATTTCAGTATACTTGCTGATATCAGAACTCCACCACTAAATTAGCCTTGGATATGTTATCCAACGAGATTTCAAAGGCAGCACTCTCTTTTTCCACGTAAAGGGTGACTTTACTGTCATCTACAGAATCTATCTTTCCTGTGTAGCTCTTTCTGCCGGATTCATCTTTGTTAACAGTAATAATTTTACATTTTTTTCCTGTCTGTCTGACAAAGTCCTGCTGGCTCCGAAGCGGTCTCTCAAGCCCGGGGGTTGATACTTCAAGGTGGTACTTATCAAGAGGAACAATGTTATCTTCACCATCCAGGAAAGCAGAAATGGCTCTGCTCGCCTCTGTACAATCTTCTATACCGGGTCCCGTCTCTTTATCTATAGTTATGCGTAAAACTTTTCCACCGCGCTCACTCCGCAGAGTCATATCAAAAAGCTCAAGACCTTTTTCGGACAGAACTCTGATTATATCCTGTTTAATTTTCTGTATTATAAATCTATTGTTGTCTTTCATATCAGATGAATATATACCCTTTTTCATAAGATGTAACCCTTTCAAGGAATTTTTCGGCTACCCCTTTATCGGTGCATCCGTGCCCACCCAGATGTATTCCGGGCTTTATCCTTTCACCGTGAAAATCGCTTCCGGCGGTTACAAGCAGTTTATTATCACGAGCATATTGCTTATAATACTCAACATTTTCCGCTGAATGATATGACGAATATGCCTCAATGCCGTCTATTCCGTCTATTACCAGTTCGGATATATGCCTATCGGTATAAAGTGAAGGGTGTGCTATGATCAGCACTGCTTTATCTTTCATCTTTTCAACCGTATCGTAAAAATCCAGAAGCGGAACATGGACATATCCTTTTCCACCCTTGGTAAAGTAATCGAAATAAAAGTTTGTATATGGCGAGTTTGACTTTTCACCTTCTAGATAGTCGAAGAGAGCCTCTCTGTTTTCCGGATATCTGGCAAGCACTTTCAGCATAGTAACACCGGAAGGCATTTTACCTCCGGCAGCCTGCATGACTTCGCCGTAATCTACACGAAAACCAGAATCCTGAAGCTTTTCAATACGTAGTTCTGTCTGGAGAATCCTATTACGATGATAAACTTCAAGAATCCCCGCGAGGGTATTACAGCTTGCGTTATATCCATAAGCACAGACATGAACCTCTCTGTCCCCATGATAAAGCGAGAGCTCCACACCGTTTATATATAGGGTTTGACTGCCGTATTTCCCCTCATTCCATTTCATAACATCTGCGGATGCCACAGAGTTATGATCCGTAATGGAAAACATATTTATGCCTCTGGATCTTGTTACAGTTAATATCTCATCCGGTGAAAGAACACCATCAGAACTATGATCAGAGTGCATATGCAGATCAAACATATCTATATTAAAATTCAAATTCCTCTCCGGCTATATATTGTAACCAACGTCAAAAGCCTTAAGGTTCAGATCAGTTGTTTTTGGCGGAACTCTGTCTTTTATAGCCTGCTCCCAAGCTTCTTTTTTAAACGGAACCCCTTTCGCAAGGATTCCGAGAACGATCATACCTGCAACTTTCGGATTGCCGATCTCCATAGCCTTGGAAATAGCGTCTGTTTCATAGACCTTACTGAATTTTGTTTTTGTCTCTTCTATTTTTGCTTCAGGATAGTCGGCTGTTCCATCAGCAACAGACGGTGGAGCTATAACTTGTGTATTGAGCACAAGAATTGTATTTTCATTATAATAGTCCATGTATCTGAGAAATTCCATCTTTTCAAAAGAAACTATGATGTCAGCACTGCCGTCAGGTATAGTAGGTGCAAAGACCTCGTCTCCTACACGGATATGGGTAACAACGCTTCCGCCCCTCTGAGCCATGCCGTGTATTTCACTCTTTTTAACATCATAACCGTTAGCCAGTGCAACATCGCAGACGATATTGCTTGAAAGGACAGTCCCCTGCCCCCCGACTCCAACCATAAGAATATCAAGCTTCATCTATTTGCTCCTCTGCTCTATCGCGCCGAATTTACATACTTTGATACACAGGTGGCAGCCTGTACAGAGTGTCTCGTCAATATGTGCCACTCTCTTCTCTGCGTCCCACAAAATAGCAGGACAGCCGAGCCTTGTGCATATGGTGCAGCCGCTGCATTTGTCTTCGTGGATAAAATATGACTCTTCAATGACGCTTCTATCAGCAAATATACATGGTTTATTGGTTATTATAACACTTGGAGCTTTTTTGGAAGTTTCCTCTTTCAGAACTTCCATGCATTTTGTTATATCAAAAGGATCAACAATACGGATGTTGTCAGGGTTGACGCCAATGGATTTGCAGAGATTAACATAGTCTATCTTCGGAACAGGTTCGCCGTGAATGTCGCACCCTGAGCCTGCATTAGGCTGGTGTCCTGTCATGCCGGTAATAGTGTTATCCAGAATGACGACTGTTGAATGCCCTCGATTATAGACTGTATTCACGAGGCTGTTTATCCCCGTATGCAGAAATGTTGAGTCACCGATAACAGCAACGGATTTCTGCGACATACCATCTGCCGCCTTATCCAGTCCATGCGCCATACCGATGCTTGCTCCCATGCAAACCGTTGTATTAATAGCTTTCAGCGGAGGAAGCAGACCGAGAGTGTAGCACCCTATGTCTCCGGTCACAAAAAGCTTCAGCCTGTTTATTGCATAGAACATGCCCCTGTGGGAACATCCCGGGCACATATTCGGCGGACGAAACGGGAGGCTTGTATCGGTCTCAGGTTCATATTCTCTACCCTCAAAAAGTGCACAAACTGCATCAGCAGAAAGCTCACCGCAAAGACTTCTTTCAAGCTTCTCAACTTTGATGCCGGCAGCTTTTATCTCTGTTTCAAAGAACGGGTCAAGCTCTTCCACTACATAAAGTTTATCTACTAACTTACTGAATGCTAATATTTTTTTCATGGGTAAAGGCCATACCATATCCAGCTTAAGTGTGGATGCTTCCGGCAGTGCTTCACGAACATAATTATATGCTACACCAGCGCACACGACCCCAATAGATTTATCACGGATAACATAAGGGTTATATTTATCGCTTTCTGCAAGTTCAGTAATCTGCTCTTGTCTGTTTTCAACTATTTTGTGTTTTCTTCTGGCGTTAGCAGGAATCATAACCCATTTCTGGATATCGTTTTCAGGAGCAAATTTAGGAGCTTCGACCCTGTCTTCAAGCTCTACGACTGTCTGAGTGTGGGAAACACGTGTGCAGGATCTCACGAGCACAGGGGTGCAGAACTCTTCTGATATGGCAAAGCCTTCTTTTGTGAAGCGTTTTGCCTCTGCACTGTCACAGGGTTCGAGCATAGGCATTTTGCCAAATCTGGCGTAATGTCTGCTGTCCTGTTCGTTTTGGGAACTGTACATGTTCGGATCATCAGCAACGATAGCCACAAGCCCAGCATTGACACCAGTATAAGAAAGTGTCATTATCGGGTCAGATGCAACGTTCAAACCAACATGCTTCATGCATGTCATGGCTCGCTTTCCGCCGAGGCTTGCACCAATGGCAACTTCCATAGCCACCTTTTCATTCGTAGCCCACTCAGTATAAAATTCTTTATATTTCGAAGCGCATTCTGTTATTTCTGTACTCGGAGTTCCGGGGTAAGAGCTTACAACACCAACTCCCGCCTCATATGCGGCTCTGGCAAATGCCTCGTTACCGCTCAAAACTTTTTTCATCAGCCATTCCACCTTTCGATCTGCTTATATAGTTCATTTTCTGGATATTTATTTTTAAATGCTTCCATTATTTCCTGTTTCTTGTCTCCATCAGCGGCAAGATATGCTCTGTAATACCAGAGTGCAGTCATTTTACTACCAGAGAGATACTGCTCCTGATTCACGTCACCAAGCCCTGTATCAAATTTAAGTCCATCTGCAAGCTCTTTCAGGTCGCCTTCTACATTATTAAGAGGAGCCGCAGCTTCATCTCTCTTATCAGCAGAAATCAGAAGTTCAGCAGCTTTAAGGTTCACATATGCACCAAACTTAGGGTATTCGTCGCCTATCTCCAGAAACTTCCCAACTTGCTCTTTATCTCCCTGAGAAAGCATCACAAGCATTTCTAACTGCCCTGCTTTGTTTGCCATCATAGAGCTCTTGGACTGGTTCATGTTTTTAAAAGCGTATCCGGCAAGAAAAACCACAAGCAGCACAGCCAGTCCGCTGAGTAGTTTTTTGTAGTTATTTGCCAGAAAAAGATCCATCTTATCGACTGCTTCTTCTTCGATCTGTTGTTTCTGTTTCTTTCTGCTCACTTAAGCCTCCAGAGATTTAAAAAATATTTTTCTATTGTTTTCAAACACTTGATTTATTTCATCATTACTGAGTCCGGCTCCGGCTAAGATTTTCTGCGCCATCTCCACACTGACCCTGTCGCCTGGTGCGTGGTAGTCATTGTTTATCACAAGCTCACCGCCCAGCTCGAGCACTCTCTTTGCCACATGCCCATTTGTTATGCTGTGACCTTTGCGGGTACTTATTTCAAAATAGACATTTTTTGCTATTCCTTTCCTGATGGTATCATCACTGATAAGCCCGGGATGAGCCAGTATGTCAACCCCAGCCTCAACAGCAGCATCATTTGTACCTTCCGCAACGGGTTCTGTTATCGTTTCACCGTGAACAACTATAATATCTGCTCCGGCACTCCTTGCCTTTTCTGTAAGGTTCGGAATCTGTGCAGGTCGTACATGCGTGAGCTCCAGCCCAACCAGAACTTTAAACACTTCACTCTGAGCGTTAAACTCCTCTTTGAACCTGAGCTGATTTTCAAGTATATGCATATAATTAGACTCGTCAGCATGATCGGTGAAAGCCATACCAGCATAACCGTCAATCTCTGCCCTTCTTGCTGATTCAGATGGAATGAGAACGCCGTCACTGAAGGTTGTGTGAGTGTGCAGATCATACATTTTTATCATCTTGCCGCCCTGCTGCTTGTTTCCAGAAACTCTTTTATTATACTAAGCACTTCGTCGGCTGTGTCAACAACCTGAAGAAAGTTCATATCCGATTTATTAATATAGCCGGAGCCAAGCATTCTGTTTTTTATCCAGTCCACAAGTCCGCACCAGTAGTCTTTACCAACGAGTATTGTAGGGAAAGGTAAGATTTTACCGGTCTGGATAAGGGTTATAGCTTCAAAAAGCTCATCCATAGTACCAAATCCGCCGGGGAGTATGATAAATGCATTAGCATACTTAACCAACATCACTTTGCGTACGAAAAAATAGTCAAACGTGATTGATTTCTTCACATATGGATTAGGGCGCTGTTCGTAAGGAAGCTCTATATTAAGACCGACAGAGAGACCACCCTGTTCATGAGCTCCTCTGTTAGCTGCCTCCATAATCCCCGGACCGCCTCCGGTAAGAACAGTGATCCCTTCCGCTGCAAGCTTGGCGCCTATCTCTCTGGCAAGCTGATACTGAGGATCATCTTCTTTAACCCTTGCCGAACCGAAAACAGTGACTGCCGGATCAATCTTGGAAAGTTTTTCAAATCCCTCAACAAATTCAGCGAGAATCTTGAAAATGCGCCAGGTATCACCGACTTTCATATCGTCAATAAGGTACTGCATGTCATTTTGGTCAAACAAATCTTTCATCTATCACCTATCAGACAGTTAGAGTTCAATAAGATACACAAATTACAGGTTTTTATCAACAATCGTTTTCCTCCTTCCAAACATATTACAGTAACACAGTTTAATTATCCCTCTATATATTAATCTATATTGACTTACATAGGATAATTTGTTATTTGTTAGCAAAGAAAATAAATACTTACAGCACTGATTAACGACTGCACTTATTTTAACTAATTAACTATTTTCTTGACAGAACCGTTTCAGTGCAAACACGTTGCTAAATGTTAGGATTAGACGACTCACTATTATTTCTGATCAACAGATCATCCACACTCGCAAGGCAAGAGTTTGAAAGCAAACTCAGACAGTTCGACCTTACTCCTGCGCAGTGGGCTGTTCTCATAAGGCTTTCCGAACAGGACGGGCTTAATATGACAGAGCTCGGACAGCTCCTCTATTTCGACAAACCGACCACAACCGGTGTTGTTAACAGGCTTGTAAAGAAGAAATACGTTAAAAAGGTCAAAAACCGCAAAGACAGAAGAGTTACCCACGTTTTTGTCACCGATGCCGGCAAGGAAGCACTGCTACCTGTCGAACCTATTATTCAAGGGTATAGAGAGAACTTTTTCAAAGACATATCAGACGAAGATCACGAAATGGCAAAACGGGTTGTGAAAACTCTTATCAAAAACATCAAAGGAGCAAAATAGCCAGACAAAGGTTATTTGAATTTCCTTCAACACCATCATTAATTGTACGCATAGCAACTATCGCCAATATCTTTATGTCTTTATTCTCAAAATTAAATATATTACAGAATACAGCACAACCTTTCAACATAATAGATGTTTTTATCAGAAATTATTTCTTTAATTACAATGCTTTGCGTTAAACACGAAAAAAACTTCACATTTTTGCATCTTTTTTATACCAACTTTAGTAATGTTTATGATAAAGTTTGTGAAACTGGAGGCTAAACAAATGTTTAAACACCTTATTACTCTACTAACTGTCCTGCTGACAGTAACTTATTCTTATTCACTTACCATGGATGAAGCTGTGCAGACGGCTCTTGAAAAAAACTTTCAAATGCTCGCAAGCCAACATGAAGCCCTTGCCAGCAAATATATAGCTGAAAAAGCCAAAACGCCTTATATGCCGCAGGTTGAAGCTGAATATTCTTACCTCAACAGTTCAGAAAAGGCATACGGATATGTGGAAGATGAAATTGCAACATTCACATTGTCTGTAGGATACAACCTCTTTAACGGTTTCAGCGATATGTACAGCCTTAAAGCTGCAAAAAGCTCTTTCGCCGCCCAGAAATATAATACTGAAGCAGTGAAGCAGGACATAATCCTTTCTGCCAGAAAAGCTTTTATAGATGTTCTTGCAGCTATAGACCGGGTAACAGTTGCTAACAATGCATATGTGCTTCTCGAAAATCAACTGAAGGATACAACCTTATCTTACGAAGTTGGATACGTCGCCAAAAATGAAGTTCTTAAGGTCAAGGCAGAACTCGCATCCAGCATGCAGAATGTTCTGTCAGCCAAAAGCTCAGTGCGGACAGCCGTTTTTAACCTTGAAAAACTAATGAATACCGAGCTGGACAGTGGAGAAAGATTTATCCCCCTCTCCTCATACCCTGAAGAAATCGGAACATACAAAACTCTGCGGGAAATTATGGTTACGAACAGAAGCGAGCTTAAATATCTGAATGAACTTATAAATGCAAAGAATTACAGTATAAAGTCAACTAAAGGCGGCTATTTGCCCAGTGTTGAGATCGGAGCAGCTTACAACACCTATGGAGAAGATATGTCCCCATCAGGCAGAGATTACACTTATGACAACGAAACTGTCCTGTCCCTTAAAGTTAACTTAAGTGTTTTTGACGGGCTGAATAAATACAACACAACAAGATCCCTTCAGGAAGATAAGCTTTCTATGATAAATACTATGCGCGAAACAAAGGCGAACATGAGCCTTCAGTTAAAAAATGCTCTCGAGAATTTTGACCTTGCAAAAGCGAGCCTGACATCAGCAGAAAGTGAGCTTGAATCAGCACAGGAGAACTACCGCATAACGCAAAATCAATTCAAGCAGAAAGTTGCTACAAACACTGACCTTCTGGATGCTAGAGTTATGCTGACAAGGGCAGAAAATACTTACAATAATGCAAAATTCGACATACACAGAGCAGTGGCAGACGTTGAAAGAATCATCGAACAGGATATTTGATAAAAATCAAGTACAACCTGAGGGTTGTTTCTACGCACCCCTCGTTTCAATTTATGCGGTAGAAGACATAGCACCACGCATTTATGCGTGTATGAATGAGCTAATCACAGCTTTAGAGCTTACAAGTCATTGCGAGGAATGTAATGACGAAGCAATCTCAGGGTTAACTAACGAGTTCAGAGACTGCCACACCCCTGCGGGCTTCGCAGTGACGTATTTTGCATATGCTCTGGCTGTGACAACGAAGTTGTAAATTCGTGTGTTAAGCACGTGCTAATCACAGCTTTAGAGCTTACATGTCATTGCGAGGAATGTAATGACGAAGCAATCTCAGGATTAACTAACAAGTCCAGAGACTGCCACACCCCTGCGGGCTTCGCAGTGACGTATTTTGCATATGCTCTGGCTTTGACAACGAAGTTGTAACTTCGTGTGTTAATCACGTGCGAAGCAATAAAACCACAGTTTTTTTTTCGCCGTGGGAATCTATAAGCCTTCGCGTTTAAGCATCTGTCTGACTTCTTCTGGATAAACAGCTCTTGCGATCGCCTCATTTTTTGTTATCAAACCATTTTTAAAAGCAGCGAGCAGAGATTGACTCATTGTCTGCATACCATGCTCCCCCTGCCCTGTCTGCATCGCACCGTAAACCTGATGAAGTTTGTCTTCCCTGATTAGGTTGCGGATGGCTGATGTAGGAACAAGCACCTCACACATCATGACACGCCCTTTTCCGTCGGCTGTCTGTACCAGTTGTTGAGAGATTACACCTTCGAGAACAAAGGACAGTAAAGCCCTTATCTGGGACTGCTGATAGGGTGGGAAAACATCGATTATACGGTTAACAGTCTGTACTGCACTGTTAGTATGAAGTGTCCCCATACAAAGATGCCCTGTCTCTGCAATAGTCATCGCGGCCTCTATAGTCTCTGTGTCGCGCATTTCACCAATAAGGCATACATCAGGATCCTGACGCAGTAAATACTTAAGGGCTGATTTAAACGATTTTGTATCTGAGTTAAGCTCACGCTGGTTTACAGTTGCCACCTTATGCTGGTGGATAAATTCGATAGGATCTTCCACAGTCAGAATATGTACAGGGTCTTCAGAATTAATCTTATCTATCATAGCTGCAAGGGTCGTTGACTTACCGCTTCCGGTTGGACCGGTAACAAGGACAAGCCCCCTCGGACGTTTACAAAGCTCCTGCACAACAGGGGGCAGGTTAAGCTGGTCAAAAGCACGGATATCATAGGGTATAACTCTGAAAGCTGCGGCTACAGCTCCCCTTTGCATAAAGACATTCACACGGAATCTGCTGAGATTCTCCACTCCGAAAGAGAAATCAAGTTCCCAGTCATCTTCAAAGCGTTTTTTTTGCTGGTCGTTCAGAATACTGAAACATAAAGACTTTGTGTCGGCTCCGGTCATAGGAGCGCCGTCCATACGGACAAGGCTGCCGTTTATCCTCAGCACAGGCGGTGTGCCTGCTGTAATATGCAGGTCGCTTGCGCCTTCCTGAACCATTCTAGCCAGTAGTTCCTGCAGATTATACATTTTATATCTCCTTAGCTGAGTCCGAGTTCTCCGCTAATGGTTTCAACAGAAAACTCAGGATAAACCCCCGTCCATATTTCAAAAGCTTTCGCTGCCTGATAGACAAGCATAGAAAAGCCGTCTAGTAAGCCGCATGATGAACCCCGCATCGATTGTAGAAAAGGGGTAAGTCCTTTCTTATACTGCAAGTCCACAGATGCACAGGAACACTCCACACGGTTCATGTCCGGAAAGTTTCCATCCTCCAGCCCTATTGAGGTTCCGTTGATGACATAGTGAAATCCACTGTCACCCTTTATAAAATTATAATCCTGCAATTGCACATTGTCAAAGCTCATAGACTTAAGAACTGCTTCTGCTTTTGAAAGAGTTCTATTAACCACAGTGAGCCTTACATTATATTTTTTTAAAACATATAATACAGCCATGGACGCACCGCCACAGCCCAAGAGGAGCACATCCTTTCCGCTCAGGTCATACCCGGCATCCAGAAGCATCCTTTCAAACCCCTCTGCATCAGTGTTAAACCCCTCAAGCCTGTCACCTATCCGCACAGTATTCACAGCGCCCACTGTCTCTGCAACAGGATCGAGCGTGTCAACGATATCAATAACAGCCTGCTTATGTGGAACAGTAACATTTACACCTTTAAAACCATACTGTCGCAGCGTGAGAAATGTTTCCTTCAACGATTCTCCGCCGTCAGTCTCAAAACAACAGAAGCCACCGTTAATCCCGCTGCTTTTCAAAAAGCAGGTCTGAATAAACGGAGAGAAAGAGTGCTGAAGAGGCTGTCCCACAAGTCCAAGGTTTACAAACAATTCTTACTCCTGTTTATTTTCCGTTACGTTTGCCGTTTTTGCCGTTCATAGGAACAGAATTTGTGTCAAAAGGCTCAACAAGCCCAGCAGAGATAATAAACTTTATGCCGTCTTCGATAGGTATTTCTGGGTCTATGACTTCACTTTTCGGCACTATGAGTATAAAACCTGATGTAGGGTTCGGAGTGGTCGGAATAAAAATATTTACGCAGACCTCGCCTGTTGCTTTATTCAGAAACTCTGATGAGTCTTTAGTTATAAAGCCGAAACTGTAAAGTCCTTTTCTCGGGTATTCAATCATAACAACTTTTTTAAAGCTGGAACCGCTTGTGGTCTGAAACGCATCCACTATCTGTCTGATAGAAGAGTAGACGCTTCGGACTATCGGAATATTTTCCGCTATATACTGGATAAGGCCAAGTATTTTACGCCCTAAGTAGTTTCTGGCAAAGAGCCCTATCGTAATCAGGAGAAAGATTATCACTGAAAATGATATAATCTTTTGAACTGAGTAAGGCATTGAAACATCAAACTTCTGTGTCAGCATTACAAGGTATGGGAGAAAGAAACCTGAAAATTTCTGAAATACGAATGTTATGAACCAATAGGTTACAGCAAGCGGTAAAGTCGCAAGAATACCTGCGATAAGTGCGCGCTGAAAAAACATCCTGATCTTACTGAGCATTATGCCCTCCGCAAAAATAATTAGCTGTGTTTATATAATTGTCTTTCAAGCAGTCTGTCATAGCCGCTCCACCCTGACTCAACTCCCTCTTTCTCAAAAATAGAGGCGAACGTATTAAGTTTTGCATCCATATCATCGAGATGATGAAGTATGAACGCTTCAGGTGTTTTGGGCTTCTTTGGTGAGCCAAACTCAAGAAATCCGTGATGGCTCAGGATCATATGATTAAGCAAAAACTTTGTTTCCGCAGGAAAACCGTCTATTTTAGAGATGTATACATTCAGGATTTCGACACCGAGAACAAGATGCCCGAGCAGTTTACCGCTGTCGGTATATTCAAGCCCTGTTCCAGCCTGAAGCTCCTGTATTTTGCCCACGTCATGAAACAATGCGCCAAGAATGAGCTGTTCTTTATTTACCATCTCTTTATAGAAATCTCCCAGCATTGCCGCCATCTTTACTATACTGAGAGTATGTTCCAGCAAACCTGAAAGATAGGCATGATGTACGGATTTAGCTGCCGGCATTTTTTTGAATAACGCTACAGCGTCTTCATCACTCAGGAATGCATCAACAAGTTTTGTCAGGTACTCATCATTTATGTTTTCTATAAGAATAGTCGAAAGTTCTTCGAACATAGCATCGGCGTCCAGCCCCTTCTTGGGGAGGAAATCAGCAGGGTCAGCATCTGTCAGCAGTTTCATGCTGTTAATTTTAAGCTGATCCTGCCCTGCGTACGTTTGCAGAATACCTATCGCTTCAACGATATTTCCATTCTGAGGGTCAAAATCAAGCTTATCACTTTCAAACATTATGCCGTTACGTCTGGCGCCCTCTTTGTCGCAAAGTATTGTACGCAAATAGTCCTTACCATCTTTGGTCTTACTTTTTATAATGTCTGTGAGCATATATTTAACAGGTATTTCCAACTTATCGTCCCCCTACGGTTATCTTAGGTATTCTGAGTGTGGGCTGAGCATCTGAAACAGGCACCTCCTGCCCTTCTTTTCCGCATGTTCCTATGCCGAACCCTATGTCGGAACCCAGCATATCTATCTCCCTCATAACTTTTGGTCCATTGCCGATGAGTGTTGCATTTTTGACGGGGTCACAAAGCTTTCCATTAACAATGGTATACCCTTCGGTAACTTCAAAAACAAAGTCACCCGTGACAGTATTAACCTGCCCACCGCCCATACGTGCAACATAGAGCCCTTTATCAACTGACTTAATGATATCTTCCGGTGTTTCGCTGCCTGGCATTATCATAGTATTTGTCATACGGACTATCGGTCTGTGTTTATAACTTTGCCTGCGTCCGTTTCCGGTCAGGCATATATTCTCTTTTGCGCTGTAAAGCCTGTCTGTCATGTAGCTTTTTAAAACGCCTTTATCTATAAGGATGTTAGTCCCAGACTTAACGCCTTCATCATCATATATGAAACTACCTCTTTTGTGCTCCAGCGTCCCATCGTCCACAACAGTAATAATATCTGCTGCTACTTTCTGACCAAGTTTTCCTGCATAGACACTCATGCCGTTACATGCAAGATCCGCTTCAAGCCCGTGCCCTACAGCCTCGTGCACCATAGTACCGCCTGCGGAAGAACCAAGAACAACAGTCATCATCCCCGCCGGAGCGTGCCTTGCAGAAAGGTTTTTCAGAGCAAGCCTGGCAGACTCTTCGGATACAGAGATAAAGTCCAGTGACTGTACTTCCGGCTCACCGTAAAGACCGCCCAGAGGTATATACCCCTGCTGCATATCTTTACCGTCTGATGCTACGGCAGCCGTATATCCAGTCACATAGCAAAGGCTCTGGGATATGTCGCTACCATCAGTATTTATGACTCTCGTATCCTTTAATTGTTCAGAATAAACGCTTGTAGACTGGATTATTCTACTGTCACATCTGGATGCCTTGTCCATATCTGATACAATCTGTATCTTGTCTGCAATATCTTTTTCTGACGGAGCCAGATATAATTTAACTGAATCCCTAGAAGTGACAGCAATATCTTTTTCATACCCCGCCTTTAATGCAGAGGTAAGCTCTTCCGATGTTTCCGATATGCTCTTTTCACTGAAATTGTTGGTATAAGCGAAGAAAGTCTTGTCACCATCGATAACACGCAGAGCGAGCCCGCTGTCCACAGCATTTTCAACTCTGTCCAGTATCTTGTTTTCGAATACTGCTGCCTGCTTTTTCGATGACTCTATAAAAATTTCTGCGTACTGACCATAAGATGAGAGTTTTTTCAGCGTGTCATAGAGCAGTTCCTCAGAAACTTTACCACTCATCGACATTTTCACTCTCCTGTGTGGAAATATTCTCTATATACACACCGTCCTGCTTCAGCTCGTCAAGAACACGCAGAACTGTTTTATACGTATTGTCGGTAGCATATAAAACCACAGAACCGGTTTTGGCGTCCACAGTGCGCACTATAGCTATATTTTCGTATGAATCCATTATACTGTTAAGGAGAATGACATCCTTCTTCATTATGTTACATTTAACTTTAACCGTGTGAGGCATCGTCAAACTCCATCAGATGTGCCCTGCAAAAATCAAGGTCAGCGACAACACTGTCCATCTGAAAATGCTTGGAGTTCTCCAGATAGACAACTTCAAGATTCATATTTCTGACTTTTTCTATAAACTTTTCTGGTGACTTCTGAAGATACTTAAAGTCGAAAAGAAAAAAACCGCTCTCGAAAAGAAGCCCGCTTTTACGGATAAAAATCCCCTCGTCCCTGGCAAACTCCAGATCTTTTTTGCTGAATTTATCTATCTCCGCAGTAAGGGCGCCATAGCTGAAAAGGTCAATTTTGGCGCTCATCCCCCTGCATTTCATTCCATCCATATCATAGTCGATGAAAACAGGAAACCTGTCCAAAGACGTAAAGTTTATCCTAAAAATATTTGGTTCAGGATTCAACCTTCCCCTCCGACAGTTTAAAGTTCTTTCTGATATTTTCCAGAATACCGTTTACCAGTGAAGCAGATTTTTCATCGCTGTATTTTCTTGCCAGTGTGACAAAGTCATTTATCACAGCATAGTACGGGGCTTCCTGTCGAAACAGTTCATGCACCGCCACCCGCAGGATATCTTTCTCAACCTCTCCCATACGTTCGTATGTCCAGTCGGAGCGGATATATCTGCATATAATTTCGTCATTTGCATCAACAGACTCCGCAGCACCTGTGAAAAGCCTGTTAGCAAACTCAATGACGCTTTCATCTTCTTCTTTAACGGAATTCCAGAACGTTTTAGTAATCTCTTTCGGGGTATAATCTGCAATGATGAGCTGGTACATCATCATATAGGCAAATTTACGTCCCCTTGTACGAGCCTTAAAGTTTTTCTTCATTTATACCATCTTCATAACGTTGACCATTTCCAGTGCGGACATGGCAACTTCTGCGCCTTTATTACCGTGTTTTGTGCCGGCTCTCTCAATAGCCTGCTCAATGGTGTCTGTGGTAAGTACGCCAAAGATAACTGCAATGCCGCTGTCGAGAGCTACTTTTGCAACGCCTTTAGATACTTCTGCTGATACAAAGTCAAAATGAGGTGTAGAGCCTCTGATCACAGCCCCAAGGGTTATAACACCATCATACTTGCCTGTTTCTGCTATCTTTTTACAAAGCAGTGGTATTTCAAATGCACCCGGTACTTTGAAAACTTCTATATCAGATTCTTCAACCTCATGACGGACGAGTGCATCAACAGCACCGCCGATAAGGCTTTTTGTTATAAAATCATTAAAACGACCTGCAACGATCGCGAATTTAAGTCCTTTTCCAGTGTAAATACCCTGATGAGTTGTTACGTTCATTCCAGTTTCTCCTTAATCTATCTCAAGATGATGTCCCATCTTCTCTTTTTTGGTTTTCAGGTATGTATGATTATACTCATTCAGCCCGCATGTTATGCCTACACGCTCCACAACCTCCAGCCCAAAGCCGGAAAGAGAGCGTATCTTTTTGGGGTTGTTTGTCATAAGTCTGATCTTCTTTATCCCCATGTGGCGTATCACCTGTGCTCCGAAACCATAATCACGGAGGTCTTCCTCAAAGCCGAGTTCAATGTTCGCCTGTATAGTATCCAGCCCCTCATCCTGAAGATGGTAAGCATTGATCTTATTCAGTATACCAATCCCGCGCCCTTCCTGAAACATATAAAGTACAGCACCACGCCCTTCTGCCTCAACGAGTTCCATAGCACGGTGAAGCTGCGCCTGACAGTCACATCTTTCAGAACCGAAAACATCTCCTGTAAGGCACTGTGAATGTACTCTCAGCAGAACAGGCTCATCAGACCTTACATCGCCTTTCCATATCATTACAGCTTCCTGACCGTCAACTCTGCTTTTAAAACCGGTCATATTGAAGTTGCCGAAGCTGGTGGGCATTTTTGCTATCGTTGTTTCTTCGATAAGCTGTTCATGCTCCATTCTGTATTCGATAAGAGATGCTATTGTAAGTATCTTCAGGTCGTGCTCGTCAGCAAATTCTTCAAGCTGTGGCATTCTTGCCATACTGCCGTCATCATTCATGATTTCACATATTACAGCGCCCTGATTGCTCAGTCCGGCAAGCCTCGCAAGGTCAACAGACCCTTCTGTCTGCCCTGTGCGTACGAGAACCCCGCCTTCTCTGGCTCTAAGGGGGAAGATGTGCCCTGGTCTCGCCAGATCTTCTGCACCTTTTGTAGGGTCGTTCGCTACACGAACAGTCTGGGCTCTGTCGTGGGCGGAAATACCTGTAGTCACGCCCTCTTTAGCCTCTATGGAAACTGTGAATGCTGTGCCGAATCTCGCGGAATTGCTGTCTTCGCTGACCATAAGGTCGAGCCCGAGCTCATCGCATCTGCTGGACGGCATAGCCAGACATATCAGCCCTCTGCCGTATTTTGCCATAAAATTAATCTTTTCCGGTGTAACGAAATCGGCTGCAAAAACAAGATCGCCCTCGTTTTCGCGGTCTTCATCATCGGTAAGTATTACCATTTTGCCGTTGCGGATGTCTTCTAATGCTTCCTCAACTGTGGCAATTCTACTACTAGACATTAATAATCCTCCTGACCGATTAAACCGCTAAGGTTATCCATCAATGTATCTGTCTTTTCTAAACTTTTCAATAATTTCTCAAGATATCTTGAGATCATATCAACCTCTAAATTCACTTTTGATCCCTGCCGTTTCCCTTTGAGCGAAGTTCCCTCGTAAGTATGCGGAATAACCGCAACCTCGAAAGTACCGTTTGAACACCTTGCCGTTGTGAGACTTATGCCGTCTACACAAACAGAACCTTTGGATGCAAGATATTTGTCTATATCATCCGGGTAACGTATCGTAAGGATATATGCAGACTGGTTCCTGGTAAACTTTTCAATAGTGCCCACAGCATCAACATGACCACTGACAAGGTGTCCGCCAAGCCTTGTGGACAGTGTGAGCGCACGTTCAAGATTCACTCCTGAACCATTTGTTATATCCGCAAATGTACTCTTTTTTATTGTTTCATATGAAATGTCGGCACAGAATGTATCTGTCCCCATAGACGTAACAGTAAGGCATACACCGTTAACAGCGATGCTGTCTCCAATCTGCGTTGACTCGAGCACCTTGCTGCACTTTATCTTCAAAACAGCGAAATCGCCCTTTCTGTCTATGGATGAGACCGACCCGACCTCTTCTATTATTCCGGTAAACATTATTTATCCTTTCCACAACCGCATGCGCAGCACCCTCTGACCTTCTCTGTCAGATCGAGAACTGATGTTTTATAATCAGTGATTTTACCTGATATCATCAGATCACCCTCAAAATGTTTTGACTGCACTTCTTTTAATTTATACGCCTGTGCAACATTTTCAACACCGTTTCCGCCAACAGAGGAGACACTCCCCCCCATTATCATCATTGCTATGAAGATATTAACTTTATCCACAAGCCCTGCATCGAAAAACTTACCGGCTGTTGTACCGCCGCCTTCAATCATAACATTTAATATACTACGCTCCACAAGCTCATCAGAGAGTACATTGAGATCAAGACTGCCATCACCTCCAAGAGTTATGACGTCTGCTCCTTTGTTTCTGAGAGCCTCTGTTATACGGGATTCTGCGCAGGTGACATATATCAGTTTATCCGCACTGTTCTCA
The DNA here is from genome assembly GCF_000025725.1 of Denitrovibrio acetiphilus DSM 12809. Lineage (GTDB taxonomy): Bacteria > Chrysiogenota > Deferribacteres > Deferribacterales > Geovibrionaceae > Denitrovibrio > Denitrovibrio acetiphilus. The sequence continues at coordinate 1,370,259 of NC_013943.1, read as the reverse complement.
ACTAACTTTCTGTCAAGAGGCATCCGCCCTTTCGGGTCGAGCACAATTTTAAACGGGTCACGGTCTGATTTTACCATTCGGACATTCAGTTCAGGGTCATCAGCTATCACTGTGTTAACGCCAACAAGTATGGCGTCAGACACGGCACGCATGTAATGTGTGTATGTACGTGACGCCTCAGAACTTATCCATTTGGAGTCACCCGTGGAGGAAGCTATTTTACCGTCCAGCGTCTGAGCTGTTTTAAAGGTGTAGTAAGGCTTCTTTTCTGTGATAAATTTAACGAAATCTTCTATAATGGATGCGCAGAGGTCTTCCATATAACCTACATAAACCTCTACACCATGATTTTTCAAGTATTCAACGCCCTTACCCGCCACAAGAGGGTTCGGGTCAACAACACCTATAAAAACACGCCTGATGCCGCTTTTGACGATCTTCTCCACACATGGAGGAGTCTTGCCGCTATGGGAACAGGGCTCCAGCGTTACATATAAGTCCAGCCCTTCTGTGCTGACAGGACAGGAATCTATGGCATTCACTTCAGCATGGGGTCCCCCATATGCCATGTGCCACCCGCGGGAAAGAATCTCACTCTGGTTGGCAACGATAGCCCCAACAACAGGATTTGTCTTCGTATATCCTTTTCCAAGAAGTGCCAGCTGTGCGCACTCCTGCATTACGTCTAATGGATTAAGCAGTTTTTCTTCCAACTTTCCTCTCCGTTCCGTTCAGTATCCTGCCGATATTGCTTCTGTGCAGGATTATTATCAATACCGCTATAACGATAGTAAAGTATTTCAGGTGTTCCCACGAAGAGATAAACCAAGCTGAAACAGCAATAGTCACAGCAGCACACATCGAGCTGAGAGATATCATTCTGTATATGGATATCAGAACAGCAAACACCACAGCAGCAATAGCTGTTGATATAGGAGCAAGCGCAATAAAAACTCCCAGACCGGTAGCAACGCCCTTCCCCCCCTTGAACCCAAGAAAAATGGTAAAAGTGTGTCCGAGGACAACAGATATCGCACCAAGAAGCACAAGGTCGCTTTCACCATAGATATATTTAAGGATGAGTACAGGTACAAGTCCCTTAAGCGCATCCAAAACGAGTACAGATATAAAGCCCCACTTTCCGAGGATACGGGAAGCATTACTTGCTCCCACATTTCCACTGCCGACGGTGCGGATGTCCACACCTTTCAGTTTCTTCACAAGTATATAGGCAGTCGGTATTGAGCCTATCAGATAGCATAAAATTATTATAAGAGCTATTGTCATTTCCCCACCACAAGTTTGTGCAGCCACGACCTTTCAAGCCCAACAGCGTCAGACTCGCAGACTTCGTGACAGCAGAAACATTCTATACATTTCTTCTTATCTACAAAAGGAAAATCGTTAATAACCGCAATAGCGTCAACAGGGCAACTCTTCATGCACAGCATACAGAGGATACATTTTTCATTGAGAACAACAGGCTTAACATAGACCTGCTTCGCCACCAGTTGCTTTAAGAAAGGCGGCAGATAAACTTTTTTAGATAAAGATTTTTTAATAAGAGGGATATTTGTTTCAGGCACATCTATATGACTTTTATCATATCCGGCAGCAATTGCGGCTTTGGTTGTGAGACAGAATTCATCTTTAAGCCCCACCATCCTTGTTACAGCTATATCAAGCCCCACTGCATCAGAAGACGCAGCAGCTATCCCAAGCTCAACAGGAGTTCCCTTTGAGGGTCCGTCCCCTTCCATCCCGATTATCCCGTCTATGATATTCATGGTCTTGTGACCTAATATTCCAAAGTATTTGTAAAGCTGAGCGGCAAGCTCTGTATCGACAGGAAAATCTCTGTGATAGCCAACTTTTGCGGTTCCAGGGATAAGCCCGAAGAGATTTTTGACAGCAAGAGTCATACCTGTGAGACCATGAGTCTTAAGTTTCGGCAGGTTGAGGATTATATCCACCTCTTCTGCCAGTGAAGAATAAACGATTCCGCCCCTGCTCACAGGTTCAAAACTTTCCACACGCACAACGTGTACGCCTGTTTCTTCAGCAACCTTGGTCATGCCCGTAACTTCCAGAACTTTGTCATATTTGCCAAAGTTGGCACCGGGGCTGTCTCCGAGCCAAAGCTCAGCTTCAGTATATTCTCTTAAGATTCTGATGACTGTTCTGACAAAATCCGGATGGGTTGTGACCGCTTTTTCAGGAATGGACGCAGATAAAAGGTTAGGTTTTATGAGAATTCTTCTGGCACCTGCCAGCCTATCCCTTTCACTGTAAAAATAATTTTCTATCATCTTTTGCAGGGATGTGTCGTGATACCCCTTGCAATGAGCTTTATATATGTTGTTCATCTTCCATATTTTCCAGCTGTTGTTTTCGGTATTCTTCAGAATAGTTTTTGAAATATACCCAGCCGGAATGCAGCGATAATATTACTGAAACATAAACTATTATTTGACCTATGAGCAAAATATCTATACCCAGCAGTTGGTTTTTCCATATTATACAACCGACGCCGATCATCTGAAATACGGTCTTGATCTTTCCGCCTCTCCCCGCAGCAATGACAGTGCCTTTACTGGCAGCGACATTACGTAGAGCTCCTATGAGCAGGTCACGCCCTATTAAAATGATAACTACAACAGCTCCCAGCCTGCCAAGCTCAACCAGAAGCACAAGTGCAGCAGTAACGAGTATCTTGTCTGCGACAGGATCAAGTATCTTCCCAAGGTCTGTTACTATGTTATGTTTTCTTGCTAAATGACCGTCAACAAGGTCTGTGAGGGCCGTAAATGTGTAGATCACGGTTGCAATAATGTTTGTCCAGTATCTGTCAAAATACAGAAGTACTATAAATATCGGCACCATAGCTATACGTGCCAGCGTTATCTTGTTTGCGATGTTCATCTGATTGCGGAAAGGCATAAACATCTCCCTTATTTAATCGGTGAATTATAATACATACATGCAGGCGACAATACCAGCAATATTCTTGCTATGTTTAATTTAATGGAAATACACGTCAGAGCATTTCTCTTCGATAAACTTTTCAACATGCTTCTCAGCAAGACGTGCAATTTTCATATCCAGCAGTTCATCGACAAGCTTGTGGCAATCACTGATGTTAAGCGCACGAATAATCATACGAGCTTTAAGAAGTCCCGCAGGGCTCATGCTCAGACTACGGTACCCGAGACCTATCAGCATCGGAATATATTTCGGCTCCCCCGCTATTTCCCCACAGACAGTACACTCTATCCCTGCTGCGTTTGCGCTTTCAATAATCTTTTTCAGCGTACGTATAACAGCCGGATGGGTGGGTCTGTAAAGATATGCCACAAACTCATTATTCCTGTCTATTCCGAGGGTGTACTGTATTAAGTCGTTTGTCCCTACACTGAAAAAGTCAACTTCAGCAGCTATAAAGTCACTTATAACCGCAAGTGAAGGGAGCTCCATCATGACACCTTTCTTTATGTTTTCATCAAAATCAACGCCTTCAGCCCTAAGTTCGGCTTTAGCTTTTTCTAGGGCATCCAAACATTTATGATACTCTTCCATCCCGGATATCATCGGAAAGAGCACATGGACATCACCATATGCAGAAGCTCTGAGGATTGCACGGAGCTGTTTATTAAAAAACTCATGATATTTTAGTGAATAACGTACAGCACGAAGCCCCATAGCAGGGTTCTGCTCTTTTGGATGAGGCATATATTTTGAGAGCTTATCGGCCCCGAGGTCAAATGTTCTAACCACAAGAGGCAGTCCGCCGTTTTCCAAAGCCGCAGCTTTTAATATTCTAAACTGTTTATCTTCGCTGACGTTTCCGTGCTCCATATAAATATATTCTGTGCGATAAAGCCCTACCCCGTCATGACGGTAGTTGTTAGAAAGATAAAGTTCGTCATTCAGTTCTATATTGCTGTAGGTAGATATGCGTTCACCGTCTTTTGTGACGGATTCTTCGTCTTTAAGTTTAGCAAGGTCTTTGATGTATTCGGCATAACGGCTGTCTTTGTAAGCGTAACTGTCAAGAGTCTGTTCATCCGGGTCTACAATAACAACACCCTCAAAACCGTCAATAATAATAAGATCACCATCTTTTGCTGCCGAAGCTATGTCTTCCAAACCGACTACAGCAGGTATCCCCAACGATCTTGCCAGTATCGAGGTATGAGATGTACGACTCCCTAGATCTGTAGCAAAGCCTTTGATATTTTTTCTGGTCATCTGAGACGTATCAGACGGGGTGAGGTCGTGGGCAATTATTATATCGGCATTGGCAGCATCAAGAACAGTGTCCATCTCTTGATCGCTCATAAAACGCAACACTTTCTGAACGATATTATTTATATCTGATTTGCGCTCACGAAGATACTCGTTCGCGGACTTATCAAACTGCCCCATGAGGTATGCACCGGCTTTACTCAAAGCATACTCTGCATTTACAAGCTCGTTTTCTATCGTCTGCTCTGCGGCTCCTATGAGCATATTGTCACGCAAAAGCATCAGGTAAATATCAAAGATAAAAGCATGTTCTTCCGCAAGGAAATCCTCGCTCATATTTTTGGATGTTTTAATAAATTCCGCAGTTTTCTCTACCCCGACCGCCAGCTTAACTTTTTCAGACTCTACTTCAGAAGCGTTAATACTGTATCTGCGTACATGTATTTTCTGCCTGTCTAAAATATAACAGCGCCCGATAGTTATGCCGTCACTGGAGGGGATACCTTTGAGAAGTTTCAACGTTCTTCACCAAACCTGCTGCTGATAAGCTCTTTCAAAGCACTTAGTGCTTCCTCTTCATCCTCACCACAAATATCAACAGATATACATGAACCTTTACTTGCGGCAAGCATCATCAGCCCCATTATACTTTTACCATTAACTTCCATTCCATCTTTTTTAACTTTGATATCTGACCTGAATTTTTCTGAGGTTTTTACAAAGGCTCCGGCAGCACGTGCATGCATACCGAGCTCATTGACAATTTCAATTTCTTCTTTAACTCCCACCTCTATACTCCTGTAAAATATAAGAAAAAACCTGTTATAAAAAGCATTCCGACAAGTCCGAAAACTATGTCGATCTTTCTGGCGACCGCCAAACCTAACAGCAGGTATACAGTCAGCACACCAAGTACCAGAGGGTTAAAATCAACACATTCCTTCACAAGGAATGATAGAAATACTCCTAACATAAATGTCGAAACCATGTCCATGTGGCGTGGCCACCTGTTAAAGCTGATCCTGTTAAAAAACACGATCACGTCACGCCCAAGGGTATACCCCACCCTATAACCTCCTAAACGGAAGGTAAGATGAAATGTATTATATAAAACCAGATACGTTATAAGTCCGGCAAAAGGGTCATGAAACCCTATCATTGCGGCTATTATAAAACAGAACGGACGAAGTGAGTGCCAAAAGAAACTGTCACCAAGAGCACCAAAAGCAGAGGAGTACACTTTCTTATAGAAATCCGGCTCTCCACCGTTCTTATATTCTTTGACCCACATACCAAAGATAAAGTTCGCAAGGTATGGGTGAGTATGGAAATACTCAGTTTCTCTTTCTAAAACATCTTCGCTCAGCTCAATCCCTTCACCTTTAGCGGCATGCTTTATCATATAGGCAAAGCCGGTCCCCTGCATATTTTCATGATTAAGGTTTGACTGATAGATAAGGCTTCTGATGCCGACAAATAATTCTTTCACAGTACCCCCCAGCCGACCATAAGTCCGCAGGCAAAAATAAGATATTTAAATATCGAAGGGACGGAAAGAAAACGGAGGATATAGCCGGATAGAAATGTGAATATCATCAGAGAAAACAGAAAGAGGTTAACATTATGCTCCAGATGACCACGGATAAAATTGTATATGACATACACAAGCAGAGTGCCCAGCCCATAGACGACTACGCCTCTAACAAATGCCAGCAAAATCCCGAAAAATAAGAGCTGCCCTGTATTGACTCTGCCCTTTTTATGCTGGCGAAGATAAAGTTTCTGATTAACAGACCTTCCGAGGGCACATGTAAATGTAACAGGAAACATCAGAAGGACTGTGAGAAGAAAGCCAAGAACAAACTCATCTGTATGCTCTATAGGTAAAAGGACAAAAAGCATACACGCAGCGAAAGCCCCGAAAGAGTCCTCTTTTGGAATACGGGTTCCGAAAGGAACATCAATCAGACCTATAGCTTCGTAAACCAGCCCTATAAAGAAGCATTCATGCGGGTTGCCAAAAATAATCCCCAGCACAAAAGCAACAACAATGGGTCTGGACAGCATAAAATTAAATGCGGCAAACCTATCAACAGATATTAGCCCCGCATATACGGCTGCCAGAACAAAACTCAAAGATTACCCTCCAGCAGATCAGTAAAATTCCTGATCTCCACGCTCGTTTCCCAAGGCACTTTGTGAATGTAAACATTATAATCTTCTCTTATCCGGCAGACTTTATGTATCTCTTCCGGATTGAGAAATACTGTATTTGATACTTCTATCTTGTGCTCACGGCTTGCAACACAGCCGATATTGATATAGACCTTGTCATTCAGAAGGTCTTTTATTTCATAAAGATCGTCCACTGTCTCAACAATGATAAGCACATAATCTTTTTTGTATCTGTTTGAGTTATATGAGGACATAAATTCGCTTAAAGTACAGATAGTAAGTTCCGTACCCGGGGGCAGTGAGCTTGAATAAATCATTTTCTGGAGCGGATCGGACGCAACTCTATTGTTAACCAGAACAACATGGTTAATTTTAAAATATTTTACCCAACCTTCTATGACCTGTCCGTGTATGAGTCTGTCATCTACACGAAAAATAATCTTTTTCATCAGTTCCCTTTTAGAAGCTGCCCTGCCACTATGATGCTTGCCTTTCCCGATTCTGCACAATCTTCACATATGGCGGACAAAGATTTATTCTCCTTTCTGACGCTAATTGCTTTTATGAGCATAGGGAGGTTAACCCCTGAAACTACTTCAACATTTTTGGAACCGAGGTAAGCCATAGAGATGTTGGACGGACTTCCGCCAAACATGTCAGTAAAAACTATCGCACCGGATGTTGAGTATTTCTCTATGGACGACTCAATCTCGTCTGCTATGCTCGAAAGGGAAGCCCCCTCCTGCATTGATATTGTCTCTATACTGTCCTGCTTTCCTACTATCATCTCAGCAGTTTTTATGAGTTCAGAGCCAAAAGAGCCGTGTGTTACCAATATAAGTCCGATCATCTGATCACCTGTCTATATCCCTGTGTCTAATATTTACCTTGTGAGATGTTTTTTTCTCAAGGTACTCTGCAATAAATTCGACATTCGCAACAGACCTGTGTCTGCCGCCTGTGCACCCTATGGATACGGTGAGAAATTTCTTACCCTCCCGTAAATATTTCGGGATAAGGAATCCCAGCATCTCCTTAAGGTGTTTTAAAAACTTTTTCGCGGCAAGGTCTGAAAACACATACTCTCTGACCTGTGTGTCCAAACCGGTCTGGCTGCGAAGCTCATCTACAAAAAACGGATTCTTGAGAAACCGTACGTCAAAAACCAGATCAGAATCCTGCGGCAGCCCGTATTTGAAACCGAAAGACTGCACAGTAATAATCATTCCGTTATCGTTACCCTCTGAAAAAGCATCCTCAAGTCTGCTTTTAAGCTGATGAACATTAAGCTGAGATGTGTCAATAGCAAGGTCTGCAAGCTCTCTCACAGGCCAGAGCATTTCACGCTCAGAAGCGATAGCCTCCACAAGAGTTTCCCCCATAGGGTGCTTTCTTCTGGTCTCTTTGTATCTTTTCAGAAGAACATCATCACCGGCATGAATGAATACTATCTTTGCATTATACTTCTCTTTCAGCAGATTTATCTTTTCGCACACCAAGGCTATATCTTTGCTTCTGGCGTCAATAACCAAGGCAACCTTATGCAGGTCGTTATCGAAACCGAGCATAAGCTCAACAAGCTTATCCAACAGTTTTAGAGGAAGATTATCAATAGTGTAGTAGCCCATGTCCTCCATAGTCGAAGCCGCAACCGACTTCCCGCCACCGGAAAGACCTGTGAGAACAACAAGTGATTTATCAAATCCCTTCATTACTACTCCACTCTTTTTCTTCTGATTATATCATCAATATCCCTGTAGGGATGAGTTCTTTCAGCGTTAGGATTTATGCTGTGGAGTAATCTGTCAGAAAACTCTTTAGCAGAATCGTACCCCATTATTTTAAGCAGATGATTACGTGCCGCTACTTCGACAATAACAGCCATGTTGCGCCCTGCACTGATGGGGAGAATTATCTTAGGAACTTCAAGCTTAAGTATCTCAACCGTAAGATTATCAAGACCAAGTCTATCATAAGATGCATCAGGATTCCAGTCCGTAAACTCTACAACAAGTTCAAGTTTTTTCCTCTGACGGATAGCAGTGACACCGAACATATCTTTGATATTCAGTATACCAAGCCCGCGGACTTCCATGTGATATCGGAGAATACCAGAGCTCTGCCCCTCAAGATATTCCTGTATTTTACGAAAATGAACAGCGTCATCAGCAACAAGCCTGTGACCACGCTTTATAAGCTCTATTGCGCATTCACTCTTGCCTATCCCGCTGCGCCCTGTAATGAGAACGCCTATACCAAAGATATCCATAAATACACCGTGCTGATGAGTTTCCGGTGCAAGCTGCTCTTCAAGATAAAGCATAATCCCCTGTATAGCATCAGAGCTGGGCAGATGTGTTTTCAAAAGAGGCACGTTGTGAGACTTAACAGCTTCCAGAAGTTCTTTTGGAATATGTAGATTTTTTGTGACAATAAAACAGCATACCCCTCTTTTGCAAAGATGGGAGATAGATTCGAAACGCTCCTCAGGTTTAAGTGTCCAGAGATAAGATAGTTCTGTATTACCCAGAACCTGCACACGCCCCCCGTGGATATGGTCGGCAAAACCAGCCAGTGCCAGCCCCGGTTTCTGTATCCGGTAGTTGTTTATGTACCTGTTTTTTAGTTGCTGTTTGCCGTACACCAGCTTTAGCTGAAGGTGCTGAGCATCAACACCCAGCAGATCGGCAACAGGCACTGCCTTGTTCATTAGAGTTTTGCTTCCTCCTCTTCAAGGATAGCACATACATCTGCTGAAGTTATATTATCAGCAAGAACTTTATTCTTAAACTCTGTCAGCTTCACAAGCCTGCTGATGCGGGCGAGTGTCTTAAGATGCAGGTTCATTTGCTTTTCCGGTGCGAGCAGTAGAAAAAACAGTCTCACAGGTTCACCGTCACAAGCACCGAAACCTATACCAGTCCTGCTTATGCCGATAAGAATCGCCATATCATCAAGATTTTTAAGTTTTGCATGTGGTATAGCAACCTGTTCACCCACGCCCGTACTGCCCAGCGCCTCTCTCTCTGTTAAAGCAGAGAGAGCGACATCAGGCTTATCTATTTTTCCGGCTTTCACCAGAGCATCTGTCAGTTCTTTAAGCACAGCTTCTTTATCGCCCGCTTCAAGAGTTACAACACAATTCTCGTCTATATATCCGACAAGTCCCATTTAGTTATGCCTCTCAGGACTCAATGAGTCCGATGTTCCCATCGTCACGCTGGTAAACAACAGCCACTTCGTTTGTATCAGAATTTCTGAAAACAAAGAAAGGCTTGTTCAGCAGATCCATCTGCATAACAGCTTCTTCAGGATCCATAGGCTTAACAGGCATCTCTTTTGTGATAATGATGCGTGTTTCACTGTCTTCCACACTCTGAGAATCAAGGATATTAAGTTTCAGCGGTGTGTCATAGTCTTTGTCCTGAATCTTTTTGTCTTTGAGCTTCTCTTTGTATTTAACAAGCTGCTTTTCAATTTTGTCCACTGCGAGATCAATTGATGCATAAAGGTCTTCTGATTTTTCTAGACCTTTCATAAATACGCCCTTTGCAGAAACAAGAACTTCAACAATGTGCACGTTTTTCTGTACTTCAAGCAGTACATTTGCATCTGTTATATAGTCAAAGTATTTTTCCAGTTTGGAAACCTTCTTTTCTGCGTAATCTCTAATTGCATCAGTTAATTCAATGTTTCTGGCAGTTATCTGGATATTCATGCCTACCTCCTGCTACGTTTCCGTTGTGATTTTGTGGGAATGTTTAATTCATCCCTGTATTTGGCAACGGTTCTCCGGGCAATTTTGATCCCGTCCCCGTTCAAAAGTTCAACTATTTTCTGATCGCTGTACGGTTTATCAGCATCTTCAGAATCCACAATAGACCTTATCATACTCTTAACTTTTTGTGTAGACATGTCTCCGTCGTCGGTGTCCAGACCTTTCACAAAAAAGGATTTGAGTTCAAAAAGCCCCTGCTCTGTCATCGCATATTTACCAGATGTAACCCTGCTGACCGTGGATTCATGCAGTCCTGTTTCGTCTGCGATATCTTTCAGTTTTAGTGGTTTCAGAAAATCAACCCCCATTTCAAGAAAGTCAGCCTGAACCTCTGTAAGTACCTTTACTACTTTATATATTGCTTTCTGACGTTTGTTAAGACTTTTAATAAGCCAGATAGCATTTTTAATCTTTTCTTCTATATATTCTTTAGTGTCTCCGTCAAGCTCTTTGTTTCTGAGCAAGCTCAGGTAATAACTATTCATCCTGAGTGCCGGCATTCCGTCTTCGTTAAGTATAATGTCATACCCATCGTCTTTTTTAACAATATAAACATCAGGTGTAACAGAATGGTTTGAATCTTTTGCATAATTCATCCCTGGTTTTGGGTCTGTTTTCCTGATGAGAAACAGCATGTGGTCAAATGTATCATCTTCTATAGAAAGACTGTTTTTGATTTCATCATAGCGGTACGCTATCAGATCTTTTTCATGGTTTTCCAGAAGCTCTGCGATGAAATCAATATAAACCTGCTCGACTTCAAACTGACAAAGCTGTATCGCTATGCACTCTCTAAGGTTTCTTGCACCAATCCCTGCCGGATCGAATGTCTGTATAAGTTCCAATGCTTTGGCAACAGTGTCTTCGTCAACCCCTGTTTCTTCTGCAACTTCCGAGAACTCCAGATCAAAATAACCTTCATCCGTCAGGCTTCCGATAATGTACTGTCCGGCGGTTAAAATGTCCTGAGAAGAGCCGGTTACTTTCAACTGGTACATAAGATGACCGTAAAGATTCTCCTGACCGCTGACAAATTTCTCAAGGTCATAACCTTCGTCGTCACTAGGGGTGTAAGAAACTTCACCTGAATCTCTGTACAGCTCTTCCCAGTCTATCTTTTCAAGGTCTTCATTCTGAACGTCATCTTTGGCATCTTTCTCTTCTTTTTCTTCTTTCTTTTCAGTTTTTTCTTCATCCGGTTCCTGCTCGATTTCTTCCAGAACAGGGTTCTCTGCGAGGCAGGTATTAAGTTCCTGCAAAAGTTCTGTCAAAGGCATCTGAAGGATAGCAAGAGACTGCTTCATCTGCGGTGTTATGTGCAGCTTCTGAGACAGTTTCCCACTGATTTCAAGATTTAGCCTGCCGCCTTTCACAGTGTAAAATCCTTACCCAGATACCTTTCTATCACTTGCTGATGCTTAACTATGTCAGAAGGATGTCCTTCTGTCAGTACATTGCCGTCAGCGATAATATAGGCACGGTCAGTTATTTTAAGGGTCTCCCTGACATTATGATCTGTAATCAAAACCCCTATCCCCATATCTCTCAGGGAAAAGATCATGTTTTGTATATCAGCTACGGATATCGGGTCTATACCGGAAAACGGTTCATCCAGAAGTATAACCTCCGGTTCACCTGACATACATCTGGCTATCTCAACTCTCCGCCTCTCTCCGCCGGAAAGAGAATACCCAAATGACTTTGCCACTTTCTGAAGATTGAAATTTTCGATAAGTCTCTCGGTATTTTCTCTGATAAGGCTCTTATCTTTGAATTTAAGCTCGAGGGCAGCATATATATTATCGTATACGGACATTTTACGGAAAACAGAAGGTTCCTGCGGAAGATATCCTATACCCCGCAAACTCCTTTTGTGCATAGAGCTGTTTGTGATGTCTTCACCATTGAGAAAGACAGAACCGCCATCGGGTCTCACAAGCCCCACGATCATATAAAAGGTCGTAGTCTTACCTGCACCGTTAGGACCGAGCAGCCCGACTATCTCCCCTTTTTCAACTCCTATACTGACATTTTCAACGACAGTACGTTTTTTATATATCTTAACAAGCTTATCAGCTATAAGTCCCAATTACTCATTCTCCTTTTGCGGTGTGATGATGATTTTGATCCTGTCACCTTTATTGTCACCCTTATCCACAAAAAGTCTGTTTGATTCCATGAAAAGTGTTATCTTTTCACCTTCAATATAATTGTCGCCCTTCCAGACTTTTGCATTATCGGTAAGAACAACTTTCTGTTCATCCTGATAAAGCCTTGCGAATCCGGACAGCGCGAGGAGGTCTTTATCTTCTATCCTGACATTACCTTTGCTGTAAATTTCTTTAACCTGATTTCCTTCCGCCGCCGTAACTTCCATCTCGTCGGATTTCATCGTCATATCGCCCCGAACCACAACCACATTTCCTGTTATAATAGACTTATTGCCTATCGTAACCATCTTATCGGCTTCTATGTGTATGGGCACTATCTCTTTATCTGCACTCTCAGTTTCAGCAGAGAAACCCCAGGCAGGAAAAGCCAGCAACAGTGCCAGCAGACTAATAATTTTTATATAAGATTTTAACATTACCATCAAACTCCAAACTCTTTGTCTTATTATAGATGAATAACTTGTCAGAAGAAATAGTTCCTTCCGTCCCTGTTATAGTTACATCACCGTCCAGCACACCAGTTTCAGTTTCAAAATCATAATGAAAACTGCCTGATTCTCCTGTTTCAAAGTCTCTGCCGTTTATCACGCCCTGTATTTTGCCGGTAGCGTCCATACGGACTTCTTCTTCCAGAAACCCTTTATCAGCACTAGCAGTGAGGTCTGTGGAACCTTTTTTATATACAAGTACGAAATCCACCAGATCAGCAGATCTGGCTTTTCTGTTCAGTACAGCCTGATCAGCATTGAGTTTATAAAAATTATTCTTTTCATCAACTACTTTTGCCATCTCAAAGTTATTTATAACAACACTGTCTTTCTTAACATTAATCGTCACGTTAGTCTTATCGCTTTTAAACAGCGAAACAGCAACCACTGCTCCAACAATGAATATTACGAGAAGAAAGAATTTTTTATTTCTGCCCATTTTCCGTTTCTCTCAAGGATAACCTCTATTAGTTCCCTGACAGCTCCGCTGCCTCCGTTTTTCACAGTTACATAGTCTACACTATCTTTCATATAATCGAAAGCATCAGACACAGTAGCAGAAAACCCCACAGTTTTTAAGAGGGAGATATCATTCAGGTCGTCTCCGATATAGGCACATTCTTCGTCACATACTCTAAGTTCTTTTTTCAGAGAGCTGTAACACTCGAGTTTGTCCTTAACGCCTGTATACACACGCCTTATGCCGAGTTCCTTCGTGCGGAGATCAGTAACAACAGACTTGCGTCCCGATATTATGATAACCTCGATGCCGTGTTTCTGGGCAAGTTTAATCCCGAGACCGTCCTTAACATCAAAACGTTTAGTCTCGTGACCATTTTCATCATAAATAATACCGCCGTCTGTCATAACACCATCGACATCAAGCATAAGAACTTTTATCATCAATACTCCCTTACTAACTAAGACCCTTTATTTGCAGTTTGATTCACAATTATCCTCTTGATAAGCATGTGCAGCCTCTATGAAACTGCTGAAAAGAGGATGCGGGTAAAACGGTTTAGATTTAAACTCAGGGTGAAACTGACACCCGAGAAACCACCTGTGAGATTTCAGTTCAAACATCTCAGCAAGCCCTCTCTCTTCGTTTACACCTATAAGAGAAAATCCGTTTGAAATCATTGCATCTTTATATTTGTTATTAAACTCAAGACGGTGTCTGTGGCGTTCAGATATCATCTTCTGGCCATAAGCTTTAAAGGCAGTGCTGTCTTCATCTAGAGTACATTCATAAGCACCGAGCCTCATTGTACCGCCCATCTGAGTAATAGTTTTCTGGTCTATCATGTAGTCTATTACCGGGTCTTCTGTATCAGCATCAAACTCAACACTGTGAGCATTTTCAAGCTTCAACACATTCCTTGCGAATTCTATAAGCATACACTGCAGTCCGAGACATATACCAAAGAGTGGAATGTCCTTAAGCCTTGCATAGTTGATAGCGTTAATTTTTCCTTGTATGCCTCTTTCTCCGAAACCGCCGGGAATAAGTATCCCGTCAACATCTTTGAAAAACTCATCAGGCTTCCTGCCGCTCTCAAGCTGCTCCGCATCAATGCGTTTGACATTTACTTTTAATTTATTCGCAATCCCGCCATGGATGAGTGCTTCGTTAATACTGATATAGGCATCTTTCAGGTCAACATATTTACCAACAAGTGCGATAGTAACTTCGCCTTCAGGTTTTTTAATACGGTGAACAATCTCTTCCCATTTGCGGATATCAGAAACGCGTTCGTCCATATTTAGTTTCTTCAGAACAAGCGCAGCAATCCCCTGTTCTTTGAGTGTGAGGGGAACTTCATATATAGTTTTAGCATCCAGACAGCTAACAACAGCATCTTTTGAAACATTGCAGAAAAGTGCTATTTTTTTCTTCATGCTGTCTTCTATAGGATACTCAGACCTGCAGACAAGAATATCCGGCTGGATACCTATCTCTCTGAGAGTTTTAACTGAGTGCTGAGTGGGCTTGGTTTTAAGCTCCCCCGCACTTTTTATATATGGAACAAGAGTCAGATGCATATAACATACGTCCTCTTCATTTATGTCAAATTTAAACTGCCTGATAGCCTCAAGGAAAGGGAGTGACTCAATATCACCAACTGTCCCGCCTATCTCAACTATAACGATGTCATAATTTTCAGAATCTTTGAGAATGTTCTCTTTGATCTCGTCTGTGATGTGAGGGATAACCTGAACTGTTCCGCCCAGATAGTCGCCGTTGCGTTCTTTGTCCAGAACAGACTTGTAAATTTTGCCGGCGGTAATATTGCTGACCTTCGATGTATTTGTGCTAAGATATCTTTCGTAGTGACCAAGATCGAGGTCAGTTTCCGCCCCGTCCTCTGTAACGAAAACCTCACCATGTTGAAACGGGCTCATTGTGCCCGGGTCAACGTTCAGATAAGGATCGTATTTTTTAATTGTTACTTTGTAACCTCTGGATTCGAGCAGCGCACCCACAGACGCAGCGGTAATCCCTTTTCCGAGTGATGATAAAACTCCACCAGTAGTAAAAACAAACTTTGCCATCAGACCATCCCGTTAATAATTTCTTCTGCTTTTAGTAAATCTTCTTCTGTATCAACTGATACAGGCTTGTATTCTGTATTTAACACTTTAATACGGACGCCGTTTTCAAGGGCACGGAGCTGCTCAAGTTTTTCTGCCTTTTCAAGAGACGAAGGCTCCATTGACGCAAACTGCATCAGCCACTCTTTACGGTAACCGTATATCCCTATATGTCTGTAATAATCCGTCTGTGCGTTATCTCTGTTAAAAGGAATTGCAGCACGTGAGAAATACAGCGCATACCCGTCTTTATCGGTAACAACCTTTACACTGTTCGGGTCTGCAATGTCCTCCCCCGCATCAAATCTGCAGGCGGCGGTGTTCATCATCACATCCGGATTTTTCTGAAGGTCGTCTATAAGCATATTTATAAGGGCAGGATCAATGAATGGTTCATCCCCCTGCACATTTATAATTATATCATCCATTGCAAATTTAGCCACGACAGCGACTCTGTCTGTCCCCGACTGAATGTCCGGTGATGACATGGTGGATTCAAGACCATCCATAGTCTCGCAGACCTTAAGTATTTCCTGTGAATCAGTTGCGACAACAACCCTGTCTGCTTTTGCCTGCATACACCTTTCGGCAACACGAAGGATCATCGGCACATCTTTTATCTTTCTGAGAGGCTTGCCCGGAAGCCTTGTTGAAGCGTGTCTGGCGGGGATAACAACTAAACTCATAATTACCTCACAATAATACTGACAGCCATGGCACATGTCTTACTGTGAGAAATACTAAGCTGAATATCCTCTCTCAGTTTACCGCACAAATATACAACAGGTGCCCCTGCATTGTCATTCAGTATCTCAATTTCGTTGAAAGAAATTTTACCTATCCCTGTACCCAGAGATTTAGAAATAGATTCTTTGGCGGCAAACCTGCCGGCAAGAAAAGTAATACTATCGTTGCGTTTACGAAAGATGTCAATCTCACATTTTGAGAGTATCCTATGGACAAAAGCATCTCCGTGCCGTTCCAATGCATCCTTTAAGCGTTCGGTCTCAATTATATCACACCCGAGCATCCATCAATGCCCTGTGTATAATATCTTTCATCTCTCTGACCGCCTTTTCCAGCCCTACGTAGATAGCTCTGGATATTATAGAATGCCCGATATTAACTTCATACATCCCGGGGATGCACACTATTTCGCCAACGTTGCGGTAGTTCAGACCGTGACCGGAGTTTAGCACAAGCCCAAGCTCCCTGCTCTTTTCACCTGCAAACATTATACGTGAAAGTTCCTCACGCTGGGCTGCCCCTTTAGCATCAGCATATGCTCCGGTATGAAGCTCAACAGCGCTTGCGTGTGTTTCAGCAGAAGCATCAATCTGCTTATTGTCAGGATCGACAAAGAGACTTACAAAGATACCGGCGCTTTTCAGCGTGGAAACAGCGTCATTTATGGTCTCAAAGTTTTTAATGACATCCAGACCGCCTTCAGTAGTAAGCTCCTGTCTCTTTTCAGGAACAAGAGTAACCATGTCCGGCTCTGTTTCAAGGGCTATCTCTACCATCTCCGGTGTGCACGCCATTTCAAGATTCAGGCGTGTTTTTATTGTCTCACGCAGGACTCTGAGGTCTCTGTCATTTATGTGTCTTCTATCTTCTCTAAGGTGTACTGTTATCTGATCAGCACCGCCAAGTTCAGCCAGAACAGCCGCATGGACAGGGTCAGGTTCAACACCCAGCCTAGCCTGCCTGACAGTTGCAACATGGTCTATGTTAACCCCAAGTCGTATCATTTATGAAAGCTCCTCTATCTCTTTAACGGCATTGGCGCCGATGTTTTCTGCATATTCAGTTATCCTGCTCAGGTCTTCTCCTTCAAGCATAACACGAAGCTTGTTCTCTGTACCTGAATACCTTACGAGAACACGCCCGGTTCCATCCAGCTCTTTATTAACAGCCTGAATTTCCTTCGATGTTCTTTCGAGGTAATCAACAGGAATTTTCTTCTGCACTTTAAAGTTTTTTAATACCTGCGGATAAAGTGTTATGAATTTTTTCAGTTCACTAAGGGGTTTACCGCTGCGCACTATAACTTTAAGAAGCTGCATTGCACTCACCAGACCGTCACCGGTTGTATTATAGTCACTGAAAATGATATGACCGGACTGTTCACCGCCGAGGTTATAGCCGTTCTTCAACATTTCTGCCATAACATACCTGTCGCCGACATCGGTACGAACAAGTTTCACACCTGCTTCCAGCATAGATTTTTCAAAACCGAAATTGCTCATAACGGTACAGACCATGGTGTTTTTATTCAGATATCCGAGACTGTTCATATATTTTGCACAGATCCCCATGATAATGTCACCGTCGACCATCTCGCCGTTTTCATCAGAGAAAATGACTCTGTCGCCGTCACCGTCAAAAGATATACCCAGATCAGCACCCTTCTCTTTCACCTTTGCACACATGGCTTCAGGATAGACAGAGCCACACCCGCTGTTTATATTCATGCCGTCAGGTTCGTTACCCATCACATTTATCTTCGCTGCCAGCTCTTCGAAAGCCATAGGCGCAACTTTATAGTTAGCACCGTTTGAACAGTCAACTACAAGGCGCATTCCGCTCAGGTCTATATCTTTGTCAAATGTACTTTTGGAAAATTCAACATATCTGCCAATGGCAGTGTCAACACGGTATGCCTTACCGATACGGTCAGTAGATATAGGGATTTCTCCGTTCTGTATCATCTCATCTGTTGTTTGCTCAATGGATATTTCTGTCTCATCCGGCAGTTTGTATCCGTCACCAGAGAAGAATTTTATACCGTTATCATAATAGGGGTTATGGGAGGCTGATATCACAACACCCGCATCAGCACGGAGGCTTCTGGTGATAAAAGATATCGCCGGTGTGGGCAAAACTCCCACAAGAACAGCATCAAGCCCCATGGATGTAATACCTGAAACCAAAGCCGACTCAAACATATAGCCGGAAACTCTGGTATCTTTCCCTATCACTACTTTATGTATCTTTTTCCCGCCGTTGGAAAATTGTTTTGCCACCGCCTGACCGAGACGGAGGGCAAAAGTGGCGGTCATCGGAAATTCATTAGCTTTGCCGCGGACTCCGTCAGTCCCGAAGTACTTCCTCATTTACTACCTCAACTCTTACCTTTGCAGGTTCTACACTTAATACTTTAAACATTTTAGAGTCATTCAGATTCAGCTTCCGCAGATATTTCCCTTTTGTTTTGACACCGCTCATGTCAACAGTAGGGTAAAGTTCGCTTTTTATAACGTCTTCCTGCAAAAGGTCTATTCTTCCAGAGACTTTAAGAGTCACGGTATCCAGAATTTTAGCCTTCAGTCCATGGGGGAGCATCACCGCACGAACAGGAATGTCTTTGAATTCTTTCTCCTGAATGTCTTCTTTAAAAACAACAAATACTTCTACCTGCTGCGGATTATACTCCTGAATACCTTCATAGGACTTCATCCCTATGCTATAGGTTATAGGGTCTCTCTTATCCGAGAGATTCACAGGCAGAGTTTCCACAGTGTTCTGGCTTTCGATCTTTGACTTTGCCGCCTTTACCTGAACACTTTCAGGGAAAACATTAACACTGCCCACTTTATATCCGGATGCAGGCTCACCTATAAAAGTCGGAGCAACTTTCATCTGTTTCAGAATAAGTGAGTCAACAATAATCTCTATAGCTGCCGGCTGTATATCCATAACCTGAATACCGGGGGGCATCTTTATGTTTTTTAAGCTTATGATCGCATTATTATAACCGGGCTTCATGCCGGAAACATCAAAATCAATACTGACATCCCCGAATTTCTCTTCATTAACAAGTGACTTAGGACCTTTCGCATGTATATTTATAAGATGTTCATCCGTCACAGCAACATACCCGTCAGGTATATTAGTAAGCTTTACAGGGACATATAAAGATATCTCCTGAAATTCTCCTGTAACAAGACTCAGCCAGAGAATAACAGCGATAAAAACACTCATAAGCTTCAGAGGAAGGTTATTTAGAAGAAGGTTCTTGAACATCATTCCCCCCCTTTTTATGAAGTACAGTTTTCTTTTTCCCGAAAATATCTTCGAGTATATCCCGAAGCTGATCAGCATCAAGTTCGTCTGAGAGCTGTCCGTTCTGAGCGACGGTGATAGACCCTTTCTCCTCACTGACAGCTATTGCCAGCGCATCAGTTTCTTCTGTGACTCCGACAGCAGCTCTGTGCCTTGTTCCGTAGTTTTTACCAAGATCAGTCTGTCTTGTAAGCGGAAGGATGCTTCCCGCTGTGGCTATGCGTCCATTCGATATGAGCACTGCACCATCGTGAAGAGGTGAGTAAGGGATAAAAATA
Source organism: Denitrovibrio acetiphilus DSM 12809 (assembly GCF_000025725.1). Classification (GTDB taxonomy): domain Bacteria; phylum Chrysiogenota; class Deferribacteres; order Deferribacterales; family Geovibrionaceae; genus Denitrovibrio; species Denitrovibrio acetiphilus. The sequence continues at coordinate 1,350,467 of NC_013943.1, read as the reverse complement.
CTGATTAATATCTCTCTTGAGATTTCACAATCAAGTTTGTGACCTGTATCATCCAGAAAGTGTTCAAGGTCAGTGTCACGCTGAAGGACAATTAACGCTCCTATCTGCCTGTTGGCAAGGATTGTCGCTGCCTTAACGATCTCGTCCAGAATCACGCTTTTCGCCTTTGCCGAACTGCCGAAAACTTTCGTCTCGCCAATAAATGCAAGAGCACGTCTGATTTCCTGCTGAAAAAGTACAACTATAATTATGAAAAGATAACCGGTGAAATTATTTAAAACCCAGCTTGTGGTTTTAAGACCAAGGAATTTTGCGGCGAACGAGACCAGAACAAGCAGCATGATCCCCATAAGCATGGGCAGTGCTCTCGTCCCCTTGATAAGAAGAAGGATGTAGTAGAGCACAATTGCAATTATAGCAATGTCTAAGATATCAAAAATACCGACTGACTTTATCAGTTCGAGCATCTCTCACCTGCCTCTTTTGCTTTCATGTATACGCTTATCATATCGGCAGTTTCGTCGATATCATGTGCCCTGATTATATCTGCACCTTTTATAAGTGCAATTGTTTCTGCTGTGATAGTACCCGCAAGCCTCTGGACAGGAGGTCTGCCTATGACATTGCCTATCATAGATTTTCTGGATATGCCGGCGAGAACAGGAAATCCGCTCTCCTTAAATCTCTCCAGCTTCATCAGCAGCCTGTAATTATCCTCTACACTCTTTCCGAAACCAAACCCCGGGTCAAGGCATATAGCACTTTCTTCTATACCATCCTTTATGCATTGTTCCGCTGCTTCGAAAAGGTATCTGCGGACATCTTCAACAACATCAACATATACCGGATTCGCCTGCATATCTTTCGGCGCCCCCTGCATATGCATTATACATACGCTGCATTTATACTCAGCACATATTTTCCGCATATGTTCATCACGCATCCCCGTGATGTCGTTAATCATACCTGCACCGCTTTCAAGAACTGCTTTCGCAACTTCCGGTTTGTTGGTATCCACAGAAACATAGAGACCACTTTCTGAAGCGAGCTTAACAGCAGGGACAACCCTGTTTATCTCTTCATCTGCATTTATAAATTCCGAACCGGGTCTGGTAGATTCACCACCTATGTCGGCGATATCAACACCTTTGGACACAAATTCCTCTATACGGGATATCATACCGTCAACATGGTTAAACATCCCACCGTCACTGAAAGAATCAGGAGTGATGTTTAATATCCCCATCAAAAGAGGTCGTTTAAGCGAAAATGATTTCACTCTTGAAGTTAAAATGGTGTCCCCCGCTATATACACGGAAAGGCGTACATAACGTACGCCTTTTCCGATCTTTCGTAAATATCTTTAATGAGCATTCCGGACATTAAACTGTCTCAGTTTCCTCATCTGTTATAACATTTACCTCAGTGTCAGATTCAGGCTGTTTCTCAGGCTCGATCCCCATAAGAGTATCGATTTCTTTACCGTCTATAGTTTCCTTTTCAAGCAGGAGTTTTGCAACTCCGTGGAGAAGATCAATATTATCTTCCAGTATTTGTCTGGCGTGGTTATACCCGCCCATAACGAAGTTCTTCACTTCATCATCAATGGAAACTGCTGTGGTCTCGCTATAGTCCTGAGCGTGCCCTATCTCTTTTCCGAGGAAGACCTGCTCTTCCTTTTTGCCATACGCAAGAGGTCCCATCTTCTTACTCATACCCCAGCTGCAAACCATCTTTCTGGATATGTCAGAAGCTCTTTCAATATCGTTGCCTGCACCGGTTGTGAGTCTGTTGAAAATAAGCTCCTCGGCAACACGCCCCCCCATGAGAACTGCAAGCATGCTTTCCATATATTCTTTGGTATACATATGTCTGTCATCCTGCGGAAGCTGCATTGTCACACCGAGTGCCATACCGCGGGGGATAATACTGACTTTATGTACAGGATCAGCATCGGGAATAAATTTAGCAACAATAGCGTGCCCTGCCTCGTGATAAGCCGTATTCTCTTTCTCTTTATCACTGATAGCCATGCTGCGTCTCTCTTTCCCCATCATGACTTTATCTTTTGCTTCTTCGAAGTCTGCCATTGTGACACTTTCCTGATTCTTTCTGGCAGCCAGAAGTGCCGCTTCATTCACAAGGTTAGCAAGTTCTGCACCGGCGTACCCTGGTGTGCCCTTCGCAATAATAGAAAGGTCTATATCATCTGACTTTTTAACATTAGTAGCGTGAACCTCAAGGATCATAAGACGCCCGTTCATGTCCGGTCTTGGCACGACAACCTGCCTGTCAAAACGCCCGGGTCTGAGGAGCGCAGGGTCAAGAACGTCCGGTCTGTTGGTTGCCGCAATGAGAATTACCCCTTCGTTGGACTCAAAACCGTCCATCTCAACCAGAAGCTGATTAAGTGTCTGTTCGCGTTCATCGTGTCCACCGCCGAGACCTGCACCTCTGTGACGCCCTACAGCGTCGATCTCATCTACAAAGATAATACACGGAGCATTCTTCTTCCCCTGTTCGAAAAGATCACGGACACGGGATGCACCAACACCGACAAACATCTCTACGAAATCAGAACCTGATATGGAGTAAAACGGAACTCCCGCTTCACCTGCAACAGCTCTGGCGAGAAGAGTTTTACCTGTCCCCGGAGGCCCCACAAGGAGAACGCCCTTCGGTATCTTGCCACCGAGTTTCTGAAATTTCTGCGGGTCTTTAAGAAACTCAATAATCTCCTCAAGCTCCTCTTTTGCCTCTTCAACCCCAGCTACATCCTTAAACGTAACTTTATGCTGGTCCTGAGTAAGCAGTTTTGCTTTCGATTTACCAAAACTGAAAGCTTTTCCGCCGGCACCACCCTGCATCTGCCGCATAAAGAATATCCACACACCAATAAGCAGAAGCATAGGAAGCCATGATATAAGCACCTGCATATACCATGGGTTTCTGTCTGGCGGAAGCGCGGTTATCTGTACTTTATTATCTCTGAGTGTCTGAACAAGTGCCGCATCGTCCGGAGTATAAGTTTCGAACTGTCCCCCTTCAAGCAACACACCGCTCACTTTATTCTGTTTTATTGTCACAGACTGGACATTACTGCTTGCTACCTGATCTAAAAATTCAGAATAGCTGATATTTTTTCTGGCTGCCTGTGTTCCGCTTATCACGTTAAAGAGAAACACCATGATAAAGGCTATTATCAGCCACAGTGCCAGGTTTTTGTAAAAGCTGTTATTCATCAATCACTCCGATGCATCTGAGCCTGTAAATTCTACAGTGCATATATTTTTTAAGTTTCTATAATATCCGTCATAATCAAGCCCATAGCCCACTACAAATTCATCAGGGATCTCAAACCCCTCATAATCAAGCTCTATATCAGCCACCCTTCGCTCCGGCTTATTCAGAAGTGAGACTATTTTAATAGAAGCGGGCTTTCGGACGGTCAACATCTTTTTAAGATAAGAAAGAGTGTTCCCCGTATCAAGTATATCTTCAACAATAAGAAGATGAGTATCATCCAACGGTCTGTCAAGATCGTGAAGAACTCTAACCTCCCCTGTGGATTTTGTGCCTTTATAGCTGGAAACAGCGAGAAAACCTATCTCGACGTTAACTGATTCCATCTCTCTGACCAGGTCTGCCATAAAAATAACCGACCCCTTTAATACTCCGACAGCAAGTACGCTCTTGCCTGCATAATCAGCAGAAATCTGTCTGCCCAGCTCAGCAACCCGTGTTCTGATCGCCTGTTCGCTTATCATCTCTTTTAAAATATGCTGCTTCAAATCATAACTCCAGATTTTTCCTGTTAACAGACACAGTTATAGTATCATCACTGGAGATATTTTCAACCCATACAATGCAATTATCACAAAGAATTATGAGTGATGTGTCACGAACAAAAAGATCCAGCTTTTTATCTATAAAAATGTCTTTCAGTTTTTTATTTCCAAACCTATCCCCCACAGCCCTCTTTCTGACTATGAGTTCTTTGTCAACCCAATCACCTTTAAAGGTGATCATTTTGCCTAAATGCCTTACATAAAGCTCTGTCTCAGAAGCTTTTTTTACTTGCTCAAACTTTACTATCAGCCGCTTATGAAAAAGTCTCAGCAGCTTATCGCTCTTCTCAAACCGATACCCGTCTGGCATATCGATACGAACAGAATAATCAGTCTCCACAAGGTGTTTCATATCTTCTATATGTCTGCGTTCCACACGAAAAAGCTGAGACGCCATACTGTGCAGCAGATAATCCTGTTCCACCTCATGCAATGAGTCGAAAACCTGCCTCTCCACCGCAAGAACTGAACCGTCTGAAACATTTATCAGCGGCTTAAGCCTTTCTTCTAAGTAGCTGTCATACTTGACCGCATCATGCATTATACCGAGAATATTATTCTCAAATCCCGGTCTATACTCAGACAGGGTTGCAGTGATATGGTTCCGAATAAAATTACGAAGGTAGCTGTCATCATTATTAGTCTCATCCACAGCATGTTTTATCTTGTATCTGTTTATATATTCAAGTATCTCTTCTGTAGAGATATCAAGCATAGGTCTGAACAAATCTCTATCCCGCTCTGTGATGCCCTTTAGGGAGAAAACAGAAGCCCCCTGCACCGCATGGATAAAAAAAGTTTCGACAACATCATTTTTAGTATGAGCAGTAAGCAGCAGTTCAGCGTCAAAATGCTTCATCGCATTGTACAAGGCCCTATACCTGACTATGCGCGCACCATGCTCAAAGCTCATCTTTTTCACTTCGCAGTACCTTGGCACATCCGCACGGTATGATATAAATGGGATAGATAACTTCTCACAAAAATCAGCGCAGAACTTTTCGTCCCATAGGGATGTCTTTCTGAAAAGATGATTTATATGACATGCCGAAACACTATAGCCCTGAATACCTTCATTCCTCTTAAGAAAATGCAGAAGAGCCACAGAGTCCTTCCCGCCTGAGAATGCCACGAGTAAACGTCTGCCAACAAAATCGCCCAGCTTGGACGAGAGTTTTTTCTCAAACGATAAAGTCATCTCTTTTTGTAAATATCTCCTCAAATTTCTGTTTCATATCTTCATAGCCTGACTTTCCAAGAAGCCCATAGGCGTAATTCTTCCCTTCTTCAACACCAGGCTGGTCAAAAGGGTCTATATCACAGGCAAGTCCTATAACAGGCACAACATACTGCCACAGCATAAAAAGAGAGCCGAGAGTATATTCGTCCAGCGAATCAACAGATATCTTTACAGACGGCTTGCCGGTATTTTTGAGAGCTGCCTCAGTTGTGAGCAGCTCAATATTACAGAGCTCGCCCAGACTGTGCCCTTCCAGATAACCGTAGTCGTCATATTCTGCCATAATCTTTTTATCTTTTTCATGCTTTTCAACTTCTATAAAGGTCACCACTTTATCTTCTGGTCCCTCTTTGAAAAGCTGAACCTGAGAGTGCTGATCTATAACGCCAACAGCCTTAACAGGGGTCGAGCCGAACATAACTATATTTCCGTCCGTGTCGGTTCTTTTCCCCAGACTCTCTCCCCATAGCTGGCAATACCAGTCAGCGAATGACGAAAGCCTTGATGAATAAGGCATAAGCACATTAATATTTTTACCGTTCTCCATAAAATACATATATATGGAGCTGAGTGTAATTATCTTTTCATATTTATCACGAGTAACAGAAGCGGCACCTTCCAGAAGTTTGTCAATGTCTATGCCAAGCAGTGCAGCAGGAAGAAGCCCTACAGGTGAAAGCACGCTGAAGCGTCCTCCGACATTATCCGGGATAGGGAAAACAGGAAAACCTTCTTTCTCTGAGATTTCGCGCAGTGTACCCTTCTCAGGGTCTGTTATGGTGCATATATGTTTTTTAGGCTCCTTAGCACCTTCGTCAAGCCACTCATAAATGACGTTAAAATTTGCAGCAGTCTCAACAGTGCTGCCTGATTTTGTTATCACACAGATAAAAGTATCTTCCGGCTCACACTCGTTCAGAATAGCCGAAATCTTTGCAGGATCGACATTATCCGCAACCCAGACACGGGGAAATGCTCCCCTCTGGGAGAAAGAACGTGCATTATGTCCGTATGGGAGAAGAGCACCGCAAAGTGTCTCCATCCCGAGAGAGCTCCCGCCGATACCGATAAGTATCAGGTCATTAAATTTACCGCTCATCTCTTTTGCAAACTTCTTCATAGCAGAAGTATCCTGCCCGGGGAGATTTACGAAACCAGCCTTATCCTCGTCCACAAGACGAAGCAGACGGGAGAGCCCCATCCTTGCTTTCTCTCTGTATTTCTCCAGAGCTGTATCATCAAGCCCGCACTCAACAAATGCCTTCATGGCATAGTTAAAGTCAACCTTCATTCTCTGCATCTTCTACCTCCAGAAATGCAACGGCCTCATCAAGAGTATTAATCCTAGGCACATCTTTTAGCACAGTGGCAAAATATTTGCCATAATTTTTGGTATCAATCCGCCTGTCAAGCACCACCCATACACCTTTGTCATCTTCGTGACGAAGAAGTCTTCCGACAGCCTGACGATAGTATATCACAGCCCGGGGGAGAAAATAATCCATAAATGGTTCCTGACCTTTTTTACGAACACTCTCCGCCTGCTCTTTCAGCACCAGATCGTCAGGGTATTCAAAAGGTAGTTTATCGAGAACAACATAAGATATCCCCGTATGTGCGAAATCCATCCCCTCACGAAAAACAGCACAGCCCACAAAGATAGTATCTTTCAGCCCCTCGGTATCTTTTATATCTATATCTCTCTGAGAATAAACCCTTCCGGGGCAAAGTTCTTTCAGCATTTTAGTCAGTTTCAGCATCCGCCCCACACTGTTGCAGATTATAAGTACAGACCCCTTCGCCTTAAGAGCAAGCTCTTCATAAAAAGCTTCGTCACAGTCCTGCACCAGAAGACGCCCCTGTTGCGCCATATCAAATACAGGCTCAAGGCTCATCTTGCCGATTTCTTCTTCTTCATACCCTGTCTCAGAGAGAAAATAACTGAAATTACCCTTCCCTGAAAGTGTCGCACTGACGAAAACAGGCGAAAGACATGCGTTTTTCATACCTTCACGGAGCTTATCGGCAGCATTCAGCGGAATATACTGAAGCAGTATGTCCCCCCTTTCCTGCTCTACAAAGCGAACTCCTTCACTGTCGCCGAGAACACTTACAGCCTTCTCCACCAGACGCTTATGTACATTTTTCATCTCTTCAAAATCTTTTTCGCCTATGGCTTTATTAACAAATTCGATATAAGGGAGCAGCGCCCCTCTGAAATCATTAGTATATGTACGTGTTTTTATAGTTTCAAGAAGCCCCGAAAGCATCCCCGCCGCAAGCTCTATCTCACGGGGGTCGAACGCCTGTCTGTTTTCGTTCATAAGTTTGAGAAAACTCCGCAGTGAAAGCTCTGTTCCTGCAAAGCGAGGGAAGATATCAGGGATAGAATGAGCCTCATCCATTATAATATGATCTGCAAAATCAAAAATGGATGCATGTTCATTTTCAGATTTCAGAGCAAAGTCACTCATAAGCAGGTAGTGGTTTGTGATTACAATATCTGCACTGTTTGCCTGCTCTTTTGCCCGGTAGAAAGAGCAGATATCATAAAATTCGCATTTAGAAGCTGTACACTGCCATGAATCAGTTGAAATGTGCTCTATTTCGTGCGGCGAAAACACACCTATAGGCACATCTATTATCTCCTGATCAACAACAGACCCGTACCATTCCACCACCCGCTCGAAACGCCCCTGATTAGGATAGACAAACCGGAAAAAACGTAGGTGACAGAAATAGTTTCTACGCCCCTTTAAAACAGCCACAAACCTGTCATCACCGAATATGCGGTTTACCGCCTCTATATCTTTCCCTGCAATCTGGGACATAAGCTGTTTTGTTTTTGTAGAAATAATGGTTCGCCTGCCCAGCTCAAAAGCAGGTATAAGATAGGCAAAGGTTTTACCTGAACCTGTAGGCGCCTCTACAACCGCCGGCTGATAGGTTTTCATGGAATCAAAAATAAAATTGGCAGCGTCTAGCTGAGCGTCTCTCTGTCTGTATCTTGGGAGAATATCAGAGAGTGAACCAACTTTGCTGAAATACTTATCCATTGACATCTGAATACAATAGTTGAATAAATGCATTGTTTCAAATATATTTATTACATTAATTTTTTCGGGATATAAATATGAACAGAATACTAACAACATTAGCCATCACTATAATAATACTAACCGCCGCATGTGCGAATCCGGCAGACCGGAAAGAGAAACAGGAAAAAGCCACGGCTATCCCCCAAACAGCCCCTGCAGAGCAGACAGTCAGCCAGACAAGCCACCGGATGACCCCTGTTGTTCAGGCTATACAGAAAATTGATGAGTCGGTGGTAAATATCAGAACGGAAAAACTTATAAAAAAGCAAAGCCCGTTCTTTGGCGATAATGCCCTTACAGATAACTTCTTAAACGATTTTTTCGGTTTCAACAGAACATACAAAACACAATCACTGGGCTCCGGTGTTGTGATAAAAGAGGACGGTACCATAGTAACAAACTACCATGTTGTTAAAGGCGCCACAAAAGTCATTGTGATGTTTACCGATGAAAAAACATACGAAGCAGAATATTTAGGCGGTGACGAAATACTCGATATTGCCGTTTTAAAAATAAAAGACGCAGAAAATATAAAATTTCAAGCTGCCGTAACCGGAGACAGTGACGATATAATGATGGGGGAAACCGTTATCGCAATGGGCAACCCTTACGGACTGAGCAGCTCAATAACAACGGGTATAATAAGCTCTAACAACAGAGTAATCAATATCGGTAACGGCTACTCTGTCTTCATACAGACTGACGCACTTATCAACCCTGGAAACTCCGGAGGACCCCTTGTTAACCTTGACGGAGAAGTAATCGGAATAAACACCGCTATCTTTAAAGAAGCTCAGGGGATAGGTTTCTCTATCCCGGTGAACACCATTCTTCGCATATTACCGGAGATAATGAAAAACGGACGTGTCAGAATGGGCTACATGGGCTTCACTGTCCACGAAGACAAAACCAGCGAAGGCACCAGACTGACAGTAACCCGTGTTGAAAGACAGTCAAATGCAAACTTCATAGGTATAGAGGTTGGAGACCAGATACTTCAGGTGGCAGGAATCCCTGTTGCGTCTCTTCAGGCTATGAGCAACATGCTCCGCAGTTACCCTCCCGGCTCTAGTGTTGCTGTGGCTATTAAGAGAGGAAACAAAACACTTCAGGGGAAAATTGCCATATCAGATTACCCTGACAACTATGGTCTCACTATCCTTAAAAACATTTACGGATTAACTTTTGAAAAGACAGATAAATTTGTAACTATAACAAGCTCAACTAAAGACGATTTCTTTAAAACAGGGGATATACTGATCGCCATAGAAAACAATGAAATAAAAAGCCTTGAAGAACTAAATAAACTTATTGTTGAGAATCTTGGAGAGGTCTCCGTTCTCAGCATATACAGAGGAGGTAACCTAATAAGAGTTAAACTGCCTCTTTAAGTTTTCAATTGCAAACTAAAAAAACATTGGTTATCTTTGTTGCCTCGGACTTTACATATTAATACAATTTTAATGTAGAGTTAACAAAACAACTAGGTATTATTTGCCTGATAATCAGGAGCGGTGTATGAAAAAAATAACCTCCGGAAGTGCTTTAAAGATAAGCACAACTATATCTATGGGATTTTCCATAATTATAGTCATCCTCGCTATCATCTCAACAATCTCTGTTTATTCTGTGAAAAAGTCCTTGGACGGAATAGAACAGATCAAAGAACTATCGCAAGATTCAAAAGAAATGACATCTCTCAGATCGGAACAACTCCTCAGCAGTCTCTACGCACGAGACTACTTCATGGACAACAGTGAAAAATCACTGGAAAACTATAATGAATCCAAAAACAGAATGATGTCCTCTATTAACCTTGCAATGTCCCACAAGGGAGCAGAAGAAAATGATACCATGCTTAGCTTAAGCGAAGGTCTCAGCAAATTCACCGAAACATTCGATGAAATATCAAAACTGATAGAAGACCGTAACGCTGCTATGGATTCATTTTACAAACATGGACTCGATATGCGTGCCTCGCTTACCAACATAATGGAATATTCCTATCAGACTGGTAATATAGATGTCGTATACCTGATAGGTAAAATGCAGGAACGTATAATGAGAGCACGTTTTTATGCTCTGGATTTTATCAAAACAAATTCAACTGACTCGCAGGATCAGGCATACGATGAAATAACGGTAAATCTCGACCAACTCATCAAGCAAGCCGACAAAATCATTACCAATTCTTATAACAAAGATCAACTTAACAACTTCAAGCACTCCAAAGAAAGCTTTCTTCAAACATTTAATGCTATCTCTGAAGCGGTTGAGAGTATTGAGCTCATGAATACTTATGTAATGAAAAAAACTGATGCTCAGGTAATGGACAGTGTCGCGATGATCAATACAGACCTGAACGAAAAACAGAATATACTGGATCAGAAGGCTTACCGGCAGGGGAAACACCTTGAGCTCATAACATATTCCGTATCGGTAACAGGTGTTATATTATCTATCCTTTTTGCTCTGCTGATAACCAGACGTGTCAAAAAGCCTCTGGGAGGTGAACCGGAGGAGATGGCTAAGATCGCAGACAATATAGCTGAAGGCAACCTCCGCATTATAGCTAAAAATACTAAAAACCCCACAGGGTTATATGCGTCTATGCTTAAAATGGGGCAGAACCTTACTAACATAGCTGAAAACATCAGAGAAGCGTCGGAAACCGTTTCCTCGGGCAGTGAAGAGCTCGCAAGCTCCAGCGAACAGCTTAGTAGTAATTTTTTTGATCAGGCTCAGCAGGTACACTCAATAGCCAGCGCACTTGAAGAGATGGCAACATCGTCAGAACACGTTCTGGACAACATCGACATAGCCATGTCTAAGAGTGACAATGCAAGCAGTATGGCAGCAGCAGGAAAAGAAAAACTGCACGCAACTAACAAGAGCATTGAAGCTATCAGAAAATCTACAGGTGATCTTGCAAACACTATAGAAAACCTCACCGGATCATCAGCAGAAATCAGTGATATCCTCAATGTGATAAACGACATCGCAGACCAAACCAACCTGCTGGCACTCAACGCCGCTATAGAAGCTGCAAGAGCCGGAGACGCCGGACGAGGTTTTGCTGTTGTAGCTGATGAGGTCAGAAAACTAGCAGAAAGAACTCAAAGCGCAATATCCGAAATAGATTCGATAATAAATTCTCTGCAAACAGAGTCAGCCTCTGCATCTAAAAATATGACTCAGGCTGAAAATGAAGTTGAACAAGGTGTACAGGCTCTTCAAGAAACCGAAGATGTCTTTAATGATATTGTATCTGCTGTGGATGAAGTCGTGCATTCAAATAATATGATCGTAACCGCTGTTACTCAGCAAAATCAGGCTATAAGCAGTGTGAATGAAAACATTCAGGCAGTTAGCCAGGGGCAGGCACAGAGTACAGAAGCATTAAAAGTGATCACCGCCACCATAAATGATCTGAGTGATCAGGCACAAAACATGAAACAAACTGTAGAAATATTCCAGACATAGCTCAACTAAAGGCAGTCTTCAAAGGCTGCCTTTTTCCATATCCCGCCATTCCTGCACGCTCTATACTGTCTTTACATTTTTAATAACTTTTCATAAGTGTCTGATCATAGAAGCAATTAACGCTAGGTATATCTTTCGTCTATTTAAACACGTTACATTAATAATACTTTACCATGTATACTGTAACATAAGCCTGAACAAATTCTTTAAAATCGCTGTTTAACTTATTAATAAAAACATATTTACTACATTAGTTTTTTTGATTTGAATCAATTAAAGCTATCGGGGGATGCAGTATTATCCCTCATCAGAAGAAAACAAAAGGAGGAACTACATATGGGTATGTTCTGTTATCAGTGTCAGGAAACAGCTAAGAATACAGGCTGTACAGTCAGAGGAGTCTGCGGAAAAACAGACGACTGCGCAAATCTTCAAGATGCACTTATATACGTGCTGAAAGGTCTCTCTGTTTATGCAGAGGCTGCCAGAGAAAATGGAGCTATAGACAACAAATATGGCAGATTTATCACTCAGGCACTCTTTGCCACTATTACAAACGCAAACTTTGACAATGCCAAAATCTATAAACTGATTCTTGCTGCATGCGATATCCGTGACGAGCTTAAATCTCTCGCAGGAAAAGATATCACTGTAGAAGGCGGAAACTGGAGACCTGCTAACATCGAAGAAGCAGAGTCTGTCGGAGCTGCACACGGCGTACTGTCACAGGCAAATGAAGATGTCCGTTCTCTCCGTGAACTCGCAATATACGGTGTCAAAGGCATGGCTGCATACGCTGACCACGCTTCTGTACTCGGCTACGAAGACCCTGTAGTTTTCGACCATATGATAACAGCACTCGCTTCCACCACTAAAGATCTCTCTGTGGAAGATATGATAGCTATGGTTATGAAAACTGGTGAAACTGCTGTAACAACTATGGCTCTTCTGGACAAGGCAAATACAGAAAGCTATGGAAATCCTGAAATTACAGAAGTTAATATCGGTGTAGGGAAAAATCCCGGCATACTTATCTCCGGTCACGATCTGAAAGACCTCAAAGAACTCCTTGAGCAAACACAGGGAACAGGCGTTGATGTTTATACTCACTCTGAAATGCTCCCTGCACATTACTACCCTGAGTTCAAAAAATATGATAATTTCGTAGGAAACTACGGTAATGCATGGTGGAAACAGTCTACTGAGTTTGATTCGTTTAACGGACCAATCCTCATGACAACAAACTGCATAACTCCTGTTAAAGATTCTTATAAAGACAGAATGTATACAACAGGCATGGCAGGCTACCCGGGGCTCACTCACATAGAAGACGCACCTGAAGGCAAGATGAAAAATTTCTCCGCTATCATTGAGCAGGCTAAAAAATGCCCTGCCCCGACACAGATAGAAGAGGGAAAAATAGTTGGCGGTTTCGCACACGCTCAGGTAATGGCTCTTGCTGACAAAGTTGTGGATGCTGTTAAATCCGGAGCTATCAAGCGTTTCGTTGTTATGGCTGGCTGTGATGGACGCCACAAAGAGAGAAGCTACTTTACAGATGTAGCCGAAGGGCTTCCGAAAGATGCCGTAATACTTACAGCAGGATGTGCTAAATACCGCTATAACAAACTCGCACTCGGCGACATCGGCGGTATCCCCAGAGTCCTCGATGCAGGTCAGTGTAACGACAGTTACTCACTTGCAGTAATAGCCCTTAAGCTTAAAGAAGTATTCGGTCTGGAAGATATAAACGAACTTCCTATATCTTTTGATATCGCATGGTATGAGCAGAAAGCAGCTACTGTTCTGCTTGCCCTTCTCTACCTCGGTGTTAAAGGCATAAGACTCGGACCAACACTTCCGGCTTTCCTTAGCCCTAATGTTGCAAAAGTGCTCGTAGAGAACTTCGACATCAAGGCTATAGGCGATGTTAAAGCTGATATCGACGCAATGATGGCAGGTGTATAATCCTGCCTGCTGAATAGAATAGTTTACAGGGCATCTTCTAATGGATGCCCTTTTTTTAACTTAATATGTTCTGCTTAACTTACCGGATCTCAGAATACCTTTCATAACCTGATTATTATAATCCTGAACAATAACCTGTGATCGAAACATATCCGGCAGTTCCACTAAGCCAAGAGTAAAAAACAATAAAATTCCAAAAATAACAAATATCTTAGAAAAGGAAAAAATCAGCACTAAACTAAAAATAGATAAAGCAAGATTTAACCCGCCCTGAAAGTTTTTCTTAAGGTAAAAATGATGAAGCCCCGACAGAAACATCCAGTTCAGAACGGCATAGGTGTCAGGGTCTTTAAGCTCTTTGTCGGCAGTCTTATAAAAGACGGCTCTCTGATCATCAGAAAGCGTTCTTACCTCATCACGAATCCTCTCTTCTTCATCGCTGACCTTCTCTCTGTCGTATCTGCGGAACATCTTATCTGCCCAGAGTAACGATCACGGCATCCCTGCTCCAGAAAAGAAGAAATCTCTTCTTCTCAAGAACTTGAAAAACTACCTGCCACCCACTTGCTGCTTCCTGATTCAGAGCGTTTTCAAGTTTTTTCAAAGGGATGCCCGATGCTCCGAGGAATATTGTCCCAAGCCCACCTTCAACGATATGAATCACTTTGTATTCTCTGTACTGCTGCATTTGTACACCTCTAATTAATTTTTAATGAACATAACATAAAAACAGTAAAGTTAAAGCAAAAAAAGGGCACATAATATCGTGCCCTAATGTAAGAGTTGTAAGGTGGATTATGTATTCAGCAGAATAAATTCTGCCTGCTAAACACCAGTTTAAGAGAATGAACCTGCCAGAATATCAACCCATTTGGAAATTCTGTCATCTGTCAGATTACTCTGGTTGTCTTCGTCAAGCGCAAGACCAATAAAGCTCCCGTTAACATAAGCCTTTGAATCAGAGAAGTCGTAATCATCTGAAGGCCACTGTCCGATAACTTCTGCGCCTGACACATTTTCGTCGATGAGCCCTATGCCATCCACAAAAGTCTCCGGATATGAGAATTGGTCTCCAGTGCCGAAATACGCAACTTTCTTCCCGCCAAAATCTATGTCGCCAAGATTAGCAACAAAAGAATCCCAATCATCCTGAAGATCGCCCATCCCCCATGTCGAGGTACCAAATATAACATTTTCATATCCGGCAATATCGTCATTTGATGAGCTTGCAATATCTTTAACATCAACTTCAAACCCTTTCTTTTTCAAAGCAGAAGCAATGGAGTCTGCAACAGACTGTGTTACTCCGCCGTTAGATCCGTAAAAAAGTCCTATTTTTCCCATATTCCCACTCCTTTAATTTTGAAGTCATGGTCTAATTATCATCATTGATACTGATTGTCAATATCAATATTAAATCAAAAAACAACAAAGCCGACGGAAATATGAGATAAAACAATTATAAGTGAAAATATGAATGATACGAACAATTTAAAAAGTGTTTACTTAAACGTGTCATTTTTGTTTGGAAAATTAGCTCTATCCAGTAAACTGTTTATTTCATTATAGATAAATAGAGAATCTTTTGATGTACTCCCTGCACAACGCCTGAATTTATCCCCATGCTTATTTATCCTCAACACTGCATTTATCTCTTCCAGAGTACCTGCAATATGCCTGTTGAAAAATCTGACAGACATCATACTGGAGATAAAAACAATGGTTGCCATAAAAACTATCCCCCATGCTCCGGCATTACCGATTTGCTTTGCTCTCATGTCTGCTTTTGTCATGGCATGCCTGTTTATCTGCCCCAGCAGCCTGATTGCATTAATAGTTTTTGCCTTATCTTCTGCATCTCCGGCAAGAGCCGACTCATAAGTCTTACTGATAACCTCTATTGCTGAAGTTTCACCTTTTTCTGTGATATTGTTTTCTGCTCTTTTCAAAGCCGCTGCAAAAATGGCAGGGAGAGAATCTGAGCGCACGCCATCATAAACTGCAATAGCACCAAGCATATCCTCGCAAGCTTCAAGGGAAACTTCGTTTCTTTCTATTATCTGTTCAATAGCAGGAGACATCCGCATAAACATCCATATCGCCCCAAAAGCCATAAGTACATTCAGTGATATTATAAGCCACGCACCTATTTTAAAGGAATGTAAATTTCTCATAAATCAGACACCCTTAATAAGCTTAGGTATTGCTGACTCTGTTGACACAATAATCATTGTATCATCCTTGTCGAGCGGTTCAGACGGGTTGGGCTGAAAAAGTTTCCCGGACTGTCCTTTCCTTATAGCAACAACCATAACGCCAAACCTCTTAGGCAGAGCTAACTCTATCAGTGTCTTGCCTATCATCTCAGGCAAAACACACATCTCTGTGAGGTGCATATTTTCACCCATTTCATTATCTATGATAATATTCTTAAACAAAAGTTTATTAGCAAACCTGTATCCAAATTCCTGTTCGGGGTCAACTACCTGATGGGCACCAACCAGAGACAGTATCCTCTGATGCATCTTATCGCTTGCCCTTGAAATAACAAGAGGAGCCCCCATCTGCCGTAAAAGCGCTGTGCATATGATCGAAGCATCTTTAGAATCTTCACCAATGGTACACACAGAAGAATCGCGTTTCTTAGGTTCAAGCTTGGCAAGCTCCGCCTCATCAGTTGCGTCCATCACAACTGCCTCTGTAACGAATGCAGAAGCTTCCTCCACCCGGTTTATTCGTTTATCAACAGCAAGAACTTCAGCGCCCTTCTCTGAAAGTGTTTTCGCCAGAGACATCCCGAAATGCCCCAGACCTATAATCAGTATCTGTTGTGCCATGTCGTCTTCTCCTCGTCAGGTGATAGTTATATTCTCTTCAATGTATTCTGTACCTGATGTATTGCCAGTGCCACTCATTATAGTGAAAAGAGTCATAGGGCCAAGTCTACCTGCAAACATTGTAACTATTATAATTATTTTACCTACTCCGTCCAGCATACCTGTTGCGCCTGTTGAAAGCCCCACAGTGCCTATTGCTGAAGTTACTTCAAAAATCAGTTCACGGGTAGGAATCTGCTGCGTCACCTCTATCATTATCACAGAGAGAAACCAAAATATAAACCCTGAAATAACTATCGTCACTGCCTTGTTAACTGTACTTTGTGCAATTTTTTTATTTTGCAGTACAATACTTTTTCGGTTGGTTATATTAGCCCAGAAAGTTAATGCAAGAATGCTTACCGCAGTCGTTTTTATCCCCCCAGCCGTGCCGCCGGGGCTTCCGCCTATAAACATAAAAATCAGCATGATGATGAGACTCGGGTTTGTTATATGCCCCAGCTCTACAGAGTTAAAACCTGCCGTACGCAGAGTCACCGACTGAAAAAGTGAGTTAAAAAGCTTATTTACCAGATTCATTCCTTTGAAAATGCCATTCCACTCAAAAATAAGCAGAAGCAGCGCACCTGCAAAGATTAATATTATTGATGTCCAAAGAGCCAAGGTTGCTCCCAGAGGAATTTTCTTACCCATTACCAATGCAGGGATAGAAAGAGCGATGACCGGTGCTATCCCGCCAAAGAATATAAGGAGCGCAACAGTATTTAAAATATAAGAATTGTTATTGTATGAAATCAAGCTATCAGATTGAAGAGCAAAACCAGCATTGCAGAAAGCAGACACAGACGTGAACACCCCTCGCCAAACTGCCTCGTCTATGCTGTCTCCGGTTCTGTAAAAAAGGACGATGAGTACTGCTCCACCTATAAATTCCAATGTAAAAGTATATTTCAGTATCATAGCAAGAGAGCTGAGAAGTGTCTTATGGTCAGTTTCAGTCATAGATGTAAGTACTGTCTCATGCTTAAGGCTCAAACGCTTACCAAATGTCTGTATTGCAACGGTGGTAAGGCTCATTATGCCTAGCCCACCCAGCTGAATCAGTATGAGAATTATTATCTGACCAAACATAGAAAAATCTTTGGGAGTATCCAGCACAATAAGCCCTGTAACGCAAACGGCACTAACAGACGTGAATACCGCATCAATAAAACTTATGTCACCCTTGCTCGTAGCTGCTGGGATCAATAGAAGAACAGTGCCAACAAGGCACAGAATGAAAAAAGAGGAAAAAAGTACCCTTCCCGGATGGGACATAAACACATCCCACCAGTTTTCTGCTGAACCATGCTGCTTCCGACAGATATAAAGCTGTGCTGTCGCCGCAACAGAAAAAAATAGCAGGACAAAATCCCAAAACTCCACCCCTAAGACTGTGACAGCAACTCCTATCGTTATATACATTATACTTGTGAAAACATTAAACCAGTTTTCTGATGAAACAGACCACCTGACAAATGCAAACTGAGAGAATACAAAAGACGTTAGGGGTATTGCCAGCAGAAGTGATGTCACGTCTTTTTCAGTAAAAACAACAATAAGGATAATAACAGTAAAAACGTGTAAAGCCACGCTAACATTTCTGAAATACTTTTTGACCAGATAACCTTCAAAATACTGCATGGAGGAAGAAAGATACACAGCAAAAAAGAAAAGAATGATAAAGAGAACATTTCCTGCAAGCATATACACAGGATTCTCCAACAGCATGGGCAGAAACGAAAAATAGATCAGAACCATTGATAGCAATCCGGAAAATTTACCTGTCTTAGTACCGTTATAGAATGCAAAAATCAGGTTCAGTATAACAGATAATACAGAGATGCCACATCTTATCTGGTAACTGAAAGGCAACACAGGTGTTATAATAAGAGAAAGCAGCGGCAAAGGAGTAAGGGTAAGTATGCCCCAGCTTACTTCATGGTCTGATGCAAAAAAGTTTCTAAAGGTATATTGATTCATATGATTGTCCTGCTTAAATATAGCCCTATTTTCAGTTTTACACACTAAAATTCTACTCTAACCGTTACTACGAAACATAAAGTAAACTGCTCCAACCATACAAAGACTTGCCAGCAAATAGTCAAGCCCCACTTTTTCTTTCATGTACATAACGCTGAAGACAGCAAAAACGCTCATAGTGATGATTTCCTGCATTACTTTCAGCTGACCGAGAGAGTAATACTGGTGCCCTATTCTGTTTGCCGGAACCTGTAGGCAATACTCAAAAAAAGCGACTCCCCAGCTTAAAACAATAGCAATGATAAGCGGTTTAGTACGCATATCTTTCAGGTGCCCATACCATGCATAAATCATAAAAACATTTGAGAACAGAAGAAGAACCACTGGGTAAAGCCTTGTCATATGTATCTCCTGACTTAAACCAGGCAGGATTATATGCTCAGGCAGCTAGTATAGCAAGAAAAAAGACCCCGAAGAAACGAGGTCCTGTTTTTTAATTCAAAACAACTAACAGAAGGTTTTATTTTTCACCTGTTATTGCCTCAAGCATCTGATCTTTCAAGGCGAAATATGCTTTATCATCATTCATATTTACTGTTCTCTCTGTTGTTCCATAGTCTACAACAAACTCTCTCTTAGCATCATCAAAATTTACAGTGCAGAAGTTGTTAAGATTTATAGCCAGAGCGTCGTTTTCACCTTCAAGCACAAAGACAAGTTTTTGGTTAAGCATTGAATACCTCATTTATTTAATAACACAGTAATACACTATTTATCAGAAAAGTATGCAGTAATCTGCACAAAAAAAGGGGAACCAAAAGGCTCCCCCTATTATAGTTCTATTATTAGCAGTGATTAAACGATTTCAGGAACATCCCAGTTATCGATTTTCATTGTGCCGTTTTTAGCGAGGTTCATCTGCATTTTGAAGCATCTGTCGAAGAGCTGAGGCTCATGACCGATACCTTTCGCAATGCAAATTTTAGTAGAGATATCAAGGTATTCCTGCATAATATCTTTGTAGTCAGGGTGAACACATTTATTAATGATTGTCTGTGCTCTCTCTTTAGGAGCAAGACCACGAAGATCAGCAAGCCCCTGATCTGTGACGACAACGTCAAGATCGTGCTCTGTGTGGTCAATGTGCGGAGCCTTAGGAACAACACATGTGATACCTGTAGGGTCTGTCTTTGTAGGTCTGGCAGAAGGGCAATGCATAATTTTCAGGAAGCCGTTTCTGAGGAAGTCACCAGAACCGCCAAGCCCGTTGATCATTCTTGTACCACCGACAAGTGTTGAGTTAGCATGTGCATACATGTCAAATTCAACAGGTGTATTCATAGCGATACATCCCAGACGACGAATAGGTTCCGGCGCATTAGACACAGAAAGTGGGCGCAGAACGATTTTATCAGCATATTTATCCCAGTTTGCGAAGAAACGTGGAAAGCCTTCTTTTTCAGAAAGCGAGAGTGAACATGATGACGCTGCATCTAGTTTACCGGAATCAAAAAGATCAAGCATAGTATCCTGAAGAACCTCAGTAAAAACAGTAAGGTGTTCGAACGGACCTTTTGCAAGACCACCGACAACAGCGTTAGCAATAGAACCAACACCGGACTGAAGCGGAAGAAGATTTTTAGGCAGACGCCCAGCTTTAACTTCGTCACTGAAGAACTGGATAATATGTCCGGCAATAGCTTCAGAGGTCTCATCGATATCGGTAAAAGCACGCCCTTTATCAAGGTGCTTTGACTCAACAATTGCGATGATTTTTTCAGGATCGCAATCGATGTATGTTTTACCTATACGGCTGTCAGCTTTTGTAATGTTGAATACCTGTCTGTTAGGAGGTGTCCCTGGTGTAAAGAGGTCGTGCATACCTTCAAAAGAAGGCTGACCTGTATTCACTTCTATAATAATTCTGTCGCATACCTGAAGAATTTCAGGGATAACACCACATGAAGACGTAGGAACAAGACCGCCATCCTCAGTTATAGCTGAAACCTCTATGATAGCGAGGTCAAGCTTGCCTGACTCAGTATCTTTTGTGTAGAAACCATAACCGAGATCCTGAGCAAAAAGTGAAAGGTGTTTGTCACCCATTCTGATGCGCCCTTCGTTGATCCCTTTAGCAATATTTTTACCTGTCTGATAAGGCCATCTTCTGTCTATCATGTCGAGTGAAGCCCATCTGTCTTCTGTCTCTGCACCAACAGATGCACCTATGAAGAGATTGAATTTCCATTTCCCCTGAAGACCGTTAGCCTCAACATAATCAGCAAGTGCAATCGGCACAGCTTTTGGGTAACCTGCAGGTGTAAAACCTGACCAGCCAAGGTTCATGCCGGGCTTAAAGAACTGAAGAGTCTCTTCAACTTTCATCACTTTTTTAAGAAGACTCTTACACCGTACTCTGGTTTCTAATTCAGACATATACTCCTCCATTTTAGGGTTATTTAGTTATTTTATCAGCTTCTATTCATCTTAAATGCACTCAGTGCATAGGATAGACTCAGTATCTTTATAACAAACTCAGCACACAGCTGAGACAAGATCGTAATCACCGTCGCTTTATCTCAAACACTTTCATAGCATCTGACAAGCTCGGTATCTTTTGACGTATATCGTTAACGTTCTCTCTGTTAATTTCACATGTTAAGACATGTTCTCCGGAAACAGATTCGTAAAGGTTGCTGCCCCAAGGGTCGTATGCAACACTGTAACCGCAATCCATATCTTTCTTTTTAGTATGCATTACGCTGCAATTACAGCCTATAACATACATTTGATTTTCAACAGCTCTCGCTTTTGTCAGTGTCTGCCAGTGATCTTTTTTAGCCTCCGGCCAGACAGCAGGGATAGCCACGACATCAGCTCCGGCAGAGGCAGTCAGCCTGAACATCTCCGGAAACCTTATTTCATAACAAAGTAAAAACCCCACCCTGACACCTTTAAAGTCAACAACGCAAATATCATCGCCTTTATCAAAGTAATTATCTTCACCAGTAGGTGAAAAAAGGAAGTTCTTTCTATATTTACCGATGACAGCTGTTTTAGTCACAGCATAAACGGTATTAAAAACCTTGTTTTGATTTGTCTCGGGGTGGGTAGTTATTACCAGTGTATCAGAATTTATAATACTCTGTATTTCAGAAATGAGTTCATAAGTATGTTCTGCAAAATTCTGAAGATTTTTATAATCGAAACCACATCCCCACATTTCAGGAAGCATAAAAATTACATCTTTATCATCAGCATGTTCAGCCATTGCTTTCAGGAAACGTTTCCTATTTCCGTCAAGGTCAGAAAGCACTACAGGCAGTTGAAAAGAAATAATTCTCATATCACTCCTCTAAACGTTTGGAATTTTAAAACATAATTTGTGTGATGTCAAGATGCTAAATAGCAGGTAATCAAGACACAAAAAAAAGAGCACTACTGAAACCTAAGCGTACAGCTAGTTTCAACAGTGCTCCTGTTTATAGAACAACAGTAAAAAGTTAAAAACTTACCCTTTATAATTAGCCGGGATATAATCGCAAAACGGCTCTTCTGCCATGTAGTTGCCTGTAACAGCGTACGAACGTGCACGGCAGCCGCCGCAGACACCGAGATGCTTGCAGACACCGCACTTACCTTCGTAATCTTTAAATTTCCGCATATCCTGAAAAAGTTCAGAGGTATCCCATATCTCTTTGAGTGACTTCTCAAAAACATTACCGCCGTTTACAGGAAAATATGAGCAGGGGAGAACATCACCGTTCGAATTAACAAGCGCAATAGTCTGACCTGCTATACAGCCTTTTCCGCCTCCGGTTGAAAACGTAAGGCTCCTGCGATCTTTGTCTTTCCCCTCTTTCTGGCTCCGATCGTGCCATATCCTGTAATACTGCGGTGCGCAGGTAGGGCGAACGAGGATATCTTCCTCTTCTCGTTCCATTTCATAGTGCCAGTTCAGTATCTCTTCGTAGTCTTCTTTGCTGATAAGCTCTTTCATAAGCTCTTCGCCACGACCTGTCGGAACGATAAGGAACATATACCATGCAGTAGGCTGAAGACTTTTCGCCAATTTATATGTATTCATAATATCGTGTTGATTCCGCTTTGCAAAAGATGAGTTGATTATAAATTTTATACCATGTTTTCTGAAAAGGGCGGCAGCGTCCATAACAGCCTGAAATGACCCCTCTTGCTGTCGGAAATCATCATGCACTTCCGGCGTGGAGCCGTCGAGGCTGAGCGAGCAGATTCTTATGCCTGATGCCAGCATCTTTTCACACACTTCGTCGGTTACCAGAGACCCGTTTGTGGCCATCGCCATACGAAGCCCTTTTGAAGTGCCGTAACTCGCTATATCAAATATATCTTCCCTCATGAGCGGTTCGCCGCCTGTAAGCACTATCACAGGGTTAGCAAACTCTATGAGATCGTCTATAAACTTCTTAGATTTTTCCAGTGTAAACTTTCCAACGGCGGAATGTATACCCGAAGAAGAACGGCAGTGAACACATTTCAGGTTGCATTTTGATGTGATTTCCCAAGCCATCCATTTAAGTTCCCAGATTTTTTCTGACATATTTTTCTCCGTATAATAAATCTGATTAATACATTAACAGCAAAGACGCATTTTTCAATATCAAATACATAAGGTACTTTGTAAAATATCTGAACGTATTACCTAAAACATCCCAAAGAATAACCGCAGCCCGCGCCTTTATCTATCAAGAGACTTTAGATATTACCTCTGGTTTTACAGATCAGTTTTAGGTGAAGATAGTTCATACCTATTATTAATACACTGCATCACAAACCCACAGCGGACAATTAGGAGGTATCACATCCCGTTTTCATAATTAATTTTACTTATCTGATCCTATTTATTTAACAAAGTCAGTCACAAAGCAAGAGTAATGAAAGTAAATTTTTGATAAATAATTCTTGCTTTATTCTATGAATCGACTATAGTGTTTTTAGTCAATCATGAATCTTAAAGATTCTGAGGGTTGTTAGCAAATTTGGATTTTGAATCAGAACTGACAGTTTACCAAGCTTCGCATTGAATATTCTTCAATAAAATGCCCACATAAATTTGTTTTTAGTTACTGCTTCCGGTGATCACAAACACCATCCAGTATTTTGTATCACGTCCCAGAGTTCAGGCGATCTCTTGTATTTGACAATAAAAATTTATGAGGAACATTTTATGAACATTTATGTAGGAAACCTTAGCTACACATCCAGCGAAGACGAACTTTTCGAGCTTTTTGAAAACATGGGTCAAGTTGACTCAGCAAGAATAATCACAGACAGAGACACAGGCCGTTCTAAAGGCTTCGGTTTCGTAGAAATGGCTGATGCTGAACAAGCTAAAGCAGCTATCGAACAACTTAACGGAACAGAATTCGGCGGCAGAAACCTTACTGTTAACGAAGCTAAACCAAGAAACAACGACCGCAGCGGCGGCGGCTTCAACAACAGAAGATACTAATCTCTGTTTAAGCTTAAAATAACAACAAGCCGGGCATTTATGTCCGGCTTTTTTTACGTCTGTTTTTATCAATATTAGAAAGACATATGGAAATAAAGTAACTAAGGCTCAGAAGTGGCTTGTCGGATATTTATGAAATGATGCTTTTGGCAATAGCGATGGCTACGGCGTGTTGTCTGTTTGTGGCATTTAGTTTGTTTTTGATATTTTTGATATGAAAATTTACAGTGTTTTCGGTTATGTTAAGAATTTTGGCGACTTCCCAAGACGTTTTTCCGTACTTAAGCCAGGTAAGCACACTTTTCTCCCTTCCACTAAGTTTAATTATATTTTCATTAGAAACACTCAGGATTCTGACATAGTTTGTCAGAAGGTGCGCGTGTAAATAACACGCTATCTGTTCAAACTTACCCTCCGACTCTTTAGCATTCACAACAAAAACAATCAGGCTTGCTATCTGGGTTTCATGATTCATTTTTGCCAGTATATACCTGTCTTCGTTTTCGCAGGGTTTACTCCCGGCATTTCCGGCATGCTGAAAAATCACATCATGTACATAAACAGGACTGTTAGTAACTTTTATAACTTCTTTTCCAGCCAGTATTTGCGGAAAGACTTTATCCGCAGCATAATCTTCCATCGGAACAACATAGTCATCTGTTCTCTGCATAAATGCATTATCACTATAGATAATTTTATGCGTACAGGTTTTATGAAACTGGAGCTCTGCCATAACTACCGAGTCGAAGCCTAACAGCTCTTTAGAATTGATAAGCATCTCTGCAAAGGCTGAAATTGATTTAACATTTACAAGAGTTGTAACAAGATCTAAGACAGCCTTATAGTCCGTTTTACTTAACTCATACATACTAAACCAACTTGAATATTTATTGATATGTAATTATACCACATAAAAAATGCCGCCAGATGCAAAGCCCGGAAAAATGTTGCGATCTGACGGCCAATGCGGGATACGGTAGTTTTAGGTCTACCGTATACTTTATATTTTTTGAAACTATTATTCTGTTATCTACATATTAATAGATACAGACATTTGGTCAAATGTTAAACTACCAGAAATAGTAGCCAAGCCACATTTTGCAGCTATGAACACTTAACGTTATTTAGTTCCAACGTACGGACAACTACTACAGGAGCACTTCACGGGCTTATCCTTGCCTGCGTCTTTTACAAACACGGATAATTTATAAGTGCTATATGCAGCTGCCCACGCTATAAGGGCAAAAACGATCATATTACTTACCATTCATACCTCCTTTTAGGCGATTATCTGGTATACAGCTATAGATGCAAGGAATGCAACCAATGTATAACCAACAACTGTAAAGCTTGCCCATTTCCACGAACCAGTCTCTTTTGCAATGGCAACCACTGTTACGAAACAAGGGGAATAGAGCAGTATAAAAGTAAGCAGTGACAAAGCATTAGCCATTGTCCAGCCCGACTTACTGATCAGACTTTCTGCGAGAGGCACAGAGTCCTCTATGTCTACTTCGCCAAGTGAGTATGCAGTACCAAGAGCTGATACAACAACTTCTTTAGCTGCAATACCACCAACAAGAGCGATATTTGTTTTCCAGTCAAAACCTGCATATTTTGTAACAGATTCAAGAGCAATACCTATTTTACCAGCTACAGACTCTTTGATATTCATCGCTGCCATCTCAGCATCAATTGTTGCAAGTTTATCGCGAAGTTCTGAAGCTGGCTCTGAAACTTCTTCAGCATCACTGCCGGCTTCAAGCAGAACATCTTTAGTGTAGTTTTGCTCAACCGCAGCGATCTGAGATTCAAAAGCCTGCTCTTCTTCTGCGTTAAGCCCTGGGAAAGTCATAAGGACCCAGAGAAGAATGGATATAGCGAGGATAACGGTACCAGCTTTTCTTATGTACATCCAGCATCTCTCCCATGCGTGGATAATGAGTCCTTTAAGCGTAGGCATTCTGTATGGAGGGAGTTCCATAACGAAAGCAGATGAATGCTCTTTAAGGACAAAAGCGCCCAGTATGCGTGCAACAATAAGAGCGAGAAGCCAGCTTATAAGCGTAATACCAAGCATTATTGTACTTCTGTGTTCCTGAAAAAAAGCTGCAATAATAAGTGCATATATAGGAAGTTTTGCACCACAGGGCATAAAAGGAGCAGTCAGGATAGTGATAAGACGTTCTTTTTCACCCTTGATAGTTCTGGCAGCCATAACACCAGGGACAGCACATCCGCCAGCGATACCACCTGAAACTATATAAGCAACGACAGAATTACCCTGAAGACCGAAGAAACGGAAAACTCTATCAAGCATATAAGCTGTACGAGCCATGTAACCTGAATCTTCAAGAATTGCTATTGCAAAGAACATAAACAGGATAAGCGGTGCAAAACCAAGTACCCCACCGACACCATCTATAATACCTGATATTATCAGAGATTTAAGAAGCCCGTCATTGAGTCCGGCATCAACGATGCCGGAAAGCCAGCCGAAAGCTGTCTCAAGCCAGCCGACAGGAAATTCACTTGCCCAGAATGTAACTTCATATATCCCGTAAAGAAAAGCAATCATCAGAAGAGGTCCGAACAAT
This sequence comes from Denitrovibrio acetiphilus DSM 12809, assembly GCF_000025725.1. Lineage (GTDB taxonomy): Bacteria > Chrysiogenota > Deferribacteres > Deferribacterales > Geovibrionaceae > Denitrovibrio > Denitrovibrio acetiphilus. The sequence continues at coordinate 1,323,883 of NC_013943.1, read as the reverse complement.
CTGTTTGTCAAAACCTTATCAATCTTATCACTCAGAAAGAGCCTGTCCATATTTGACTCTTCTGCAACCACAACCCCTTTAAGTATTGAGTTAATAAATCCATACCTATAATCAGCAATGAGGTTTTCCGCAGTGACTTTAAGTGTAGAACGCAGATGGTTATTAAGTTCATCTGTAATGTCGAGCAGTTTTTTGTGCACTTCCATATTCAAGGCACCCTGAGCATGCACCTGTTCATCATTCTCAAGATATTTAAGAGCAACCCATCTGGCAGGGTATTTATCTGTCAGAAAATCGTTTTTCTCTACTATAGGAGTCATTTTATCAAGAGTGGAGTCTATATCCTGACCATAAGATATTTTGAAATCCGGTTTAGGTTTGCCACTGTTGATAAAATCGTCAATTCTGTCAAGGAGTAGTCCAGTACCTTTATTTTCTCTTGCCACTGTCTCAACAACCGGAGCACCCAGCTTCTTAGCAAGAAGATCAACGTCAATATGGATATTACGTTTCTTTGCAACATCCACCATATTGAGCGCTAAGACAACAGGCACTTCCAGTTCCATAAACTGGACAAACATATACAGGTTACGTTCCAGGTTTGATGCATCCAGAACATCCACCACAACCTCTGGTTTTTCATTAACAACATAGTCTCTGGCAACAACCTCCTCAAGAGAATAAGGACTGAGGCTATATGTTCCGGGAAGGTCAACGATATTAAAAACTGACCCGTTGTGCTTGACAGATGCTTCTTTCTTTTCAACGGTAACACCGGGATAGTTCGCAACGTGGTAGTTAGCCCCGGTAATATTGTTAAACAGAGAGGTTTTCCCACAGTTAGGGTTTCCGGCAATCGCAATATTTTTCATAATTAATCCTCAACTTCTACTGTGATATGGTCAGCTTCGTTGTTACGAAGACTAACTGTAAAACCTCTGACTTTAAGAGCCACAGGGTCCTTCAGAGGAGCCCTACCTACGATCTTGATTTCTGCCCCGGGAGTCAGCCCCATATCATTAATACGCTGACGCAGTTCCCCTTCGCACTGGACACTTGTAATGCGCCCCTTCTGATCTTTCTTCATACTTCTCATGGATATTTCCATTACACTCTCCAAAAAATAACATAATGGTAAGATTACAATCTTGAAGTCAAATAAAATTCTGACATATCAAAAGCCTATAATTCCTTTCCAAAATCTGTACACAGTATTTCTATGATAACGATTTTCAATATCATTACCTTACATACAAAAGTAAGTCAATATAAAAAAGGATAGTTTACACCTATTTCTTTCTAAAATGATACAGATTGTTCTGCCTATGTGCTTAATACATATCAAGACGCTGATATATTGAAAACTTAATCGATGTTGAGGTGGTGTGATTCATGTGAAAAATGTACATTGAATAGTCGATAATTCATATATAGAAATAATTTAATTGTCTAGTTTTAGTTTTATTCAAAAAAAGCGGATCCTTTTCAAGACCCGCTTTGTATTCTTATAGCACCTACCTGATGCAAATTAATTTGCTCAACTAAACCCAGAGGCACACCCACCGGAAAAATCGTTCTTAACGGAACTGCCTGATGAAGCTGAGACCCTGGATATTAATTTTTCACAATTTTCACTTTTGCATATGGGGCACTCTATTTTAGTATCCATATTGAAAACAAGTTTAGAAAACTGATTATCACACTTTTTACACTTGTATTCATAGATCGGCATAAGGAATCCTAGATATATTTTTTCAGAGCGTCTTCGTATACACCTTTTGGTTGAACACCGATAAACTGCTCAACAACTTTTCCGCCGTTAAATATCATTACAGTAGGGATGCTCATGATGCCGTACTTTGCTGCAAGCTGCTGGTTTTCATCTACGTTAACTTTACCAACTTTCACTTTACCCTGATATTCGGAAGCAAGAGATTCAATAGTTGGGGTGAGCATTCTGCAAGGTCCGCACCATACTGCCCAGAAGTCTATGAGAACAGGGGTTTCCGCATCTAATACTTCTGTCTGAAAACTGGCTTCGTTAAGTTCTGTTGCCATGTGATTCCTCCTCAGTTATCTGTCTTAGTAATAGTATACAATTTTCCTCATTTGTCAATGCATATAGAGTATATATTGCAATATTCATATATAATCATTTTAAACAAAAATGCAAGTAAATCTATGCATACACTCAACACATTTTTCACATGAATTATATTTACAATCATTTATTATACCGAGCCTTGTTAATGCAAAATCATACTTTGCAGGATCATCCGCGTTTAATTGTTTAAAGAAAGTGCTCACTGTTTCCAAATTCTTTCTGGTGGCAGAGTCATTATTTATAATATTGTTATTTTTAGCAAAACGAAGGATATGGGTATCAATAGGCATCAGCAGTTCAGACGGTGAAAATTTCTTCCACAGTCCAAAATCAACGTCATCTTTGCGAACCATCCACCGCAGAAACATACGAAGTCTTTTAGCTCCTGAAGTCCGCGGGTTGGGAAACAGGAAAAAGAACCCCTTTTCAGCACCCTGACACATTCTGTTTACGACTTCATAAAAATAATCAATCCCCTCTTCCAGAGTGTCACGGCGGGCAAAAAGGTTTTCAAGAGAACCATATTCACCGTAAAGTCTCTGCATAAACTGAGAATAGTAGTGCACATCAGATACAGACTGAAACCTGTAATAGAGCCCTTTGCTCTCAGAGTTTAATTTCTCTGGCTCTGTTCCGTAGTGTTCAAAGAAAGAGAGCAGGAATGACTTGATAGCTTTTACGTTCCCATAGGCAAAAGAAGCAGCGGTCAGCGCTATGAACTCTTTATCCCCTTCAAGCGTGTGGGGGTAATGTATGGGGTCAGTATGGATGTATTCTCTTTTATTATACTGTGCATAGATTTCTTCAAAAAAGGTTCTGTATCTGGTGGTGGCTGTCACTCAGACCCTCTCCAGAAGAAATGTATTAAGTCTTTTCATATTAATATCAGCACGGTGATAGCCAAGGCTTTCAAAAAATTCGTAACAGTTAAAATTACCTGTTGTTTCAGTCTTCAGAACAACATCCTTATCGCCAAGGCTAACAACGAAAGATGCAGCATTAAGCACCTTCTCGTCACCTTTCTTGTTTAGTTTTTTATAAAACGCCTCACCTTTCAGATACTTATCACGGAACAAAGAGAAAAGATCCTCTCTAAAAGTTAACCTGATATAAGTATCAAATTTCTTTGGGTGTATTGTAAATTTATTGATAGAACGGACATTTACACCTGGCGGCATAAAGCTATTTATCTTTTCCAGAAGCTTATTGATATCTTCGATAGGAGCAGACTCAAAAAGTACAACTTCATTGTACCCTTCCAGTCCGGAAGATGCCGCCTGAACATAACTCAGCTTCGGCTGGGGATTAAACCCTGCTGAAAATTTCAGTCCGATATCTGCCAGTGTCAGAACGTGTGTGAATAGTCTCTGTGTCTCAATAGCAGACAAAAGGCTCATACGATCTACCTTACTGAAAACAAGGGCATATCTTTCAAACACGTCACTTTCTGCCGGAGCAGTATCAGTATTAATTGATGCAGGTAAAGAAAATTCATTCTTTACAGTTTCAAAATCACAAACGCCGCATTCGGAGCAGTTGCCGTTTGTACAGTCATGTGTTGCAATCAGCTGTTCAGACCTTTCATACTCACGCCAAAGAAACTCTTTCCTGACGCCTACATCGATATTATCCCAAGGGAGCTTTTCATCTTTTCCGAATATCCTCTCAGCAAAATCAGCATCTTTATATCCGAACTTGCTTAGGGCAGCTTCCCATATGTCATAGCTAAAATGTTCACTCCACGCATCATATCTGGCTCCGTTAAGCAGAGCTTCCTCTATGACGTCTGCCAGCTCAACCGAACCTCTTGAAAAAACGCCCTCAAGGACTGATGCACGGATACCGTGAAAAGAACACGGTATCTTATACTTTTTCATCACTTCTTTCAGTTCTTTCTTTTTGTTAAAAAAGTCGTCACCGCTGTTCTGCCCGAACCACTGATAAGGGGTATGGGACTTCGGTACGAAGTTAGAAACCGACACTTTTATATTAAACCGCCCCTTTCGGAGCATTTTCGCTTTTCTGGCAAGCTCTGCAATGGCAAGTACATCTTCCATTGTCTCACCCGGGAGCCCTATCATGAAATAGAGTTTAGCACCATTCCAGCCTGCATCAGAAGCTTTCTCAACAGCATTGAGAATGGATTCTTCAGTAAGCCCTTTATTGATGGCATCACGCATACGTTGGGAACCTGCTTCGGGAGCAATGGTAAAACCGCTTTTTCTGACTTTGGAAAGTTCCCGGAACATAAATTCTTTAATCCTGTCAGCACGTATAGATGGGAGCGAGAGGGAAACTTTTCTGCTGCTGGTCAGTTTAACCATTGTAACCAGAAGTTCTTCCAGACGGCTGTAATCTGAGGCTGAGAGGGAAAGAAGCGATGTCTCAAGATATCCGGTATTTGAAAGCTGGGTAAGTGCATCGCAGGCAATGTTGTCCACACTCCTTTCACGGTTCGGACGGTAGATGACCCCTGCCTGACAAAAACGGCATCCACGAGTACATCCCCTTGAAATCTCAACAGCCACCCTGTCCTGAACAGCAGGAATAGTGGGAACTATAAGCTTTTCTATGGTAGTATCCTGCGAAAAACCAGTGTATATTGAGCGCACAACATGCTTATCCGGATCTATCTCCGGCACGTAAGTATATGGGAGCGAATTAAGATACTCAAGAAGCTCCCTGCGCCCTGCGCCCTCATTTTTCATCTGATGGAGTCTGTCCACAGCTTCCGGCAGAGTAATTTCGGATTCACCTACAAAAAATACATCCATAAACGGTGCAATAGGCATAGGATTAACAACGCAGGGTCCGCCGGCGAGGATTATAGGATCATCTTCAGTTCTGTCTTTTGAACGCAGCGGTATGTTTGACTGCTGAAGCGTCAGAAGCATGTTTGTATATGACAGCTCGTACTGAATACTGAACCCGACGATGTCGAAACTGCGCAGGTTTGTAGATGACTCAAGGCTGACAAACATTTCGCTGCCGAATTTATCTATTGCGTCCACCCACGGGGTGAAAAAACGCTCACAAGCAACAGTATCCAGTCTGTTCAGTCTCTCATAAAGCATCTTATAGCCGATATGGCTTATGCCAACTTCATAAATATCAGGAAACACCAGACAGAAAGTTGTTCTGCCTTCATGAGTCTTATGGAAAGAGTTAATCTCCCCATTTATGTATCTGGCAGGCTTACTGACCTCCAGAAGTCTTTTGTAATCTTTCATTTAATTATCACCAGGGTCGTCAAATCTCCTCATTGCAACACCATTAACAAGCCCCAGCATAGACATAAATGTCAGCAGTGACGATCCACCATAGCTGACCAGAGGCATAGGGATTCCTACAACAGGCATCATCCCTGCTGTCATCGCCAGATTCACATAAAACTGGAAGAAGATAAATCCACTAACACCGAGACATATCAATTTGCCGGTCGGTTCTTTGGCGTTCAATGAGATGAGCATTATACGGAAAAGCAGAAACATGAAAAGAGAAATAATCACCAGAGAACCAACAAGACCAGATTCTTCTGCGATAACAGAAAAAATAAAGTCTGTGTGCCTCTCCGGAATGAACTTCAGATGAGACTGTGTCCCTTGCAGAAACCCCTTCCCCGTGATACCACCTGAGCCAATGGCAATCTTTGACTGTATAACGTGATAACCGGAACCAAAAGGATCTTTTTCAGGATTGATAAAGGTTATAACCCTCTTCTGCTGATAAGGCTTCATCTGAGACCAGAGAACAGGAGCCGCAAGAATCATACTGACGACAATCACCATAAGTGTCATTCGCTTTATCCCCATCACCAACAGCAGCATACCCCAGATAACAAGAAATGTACCCGCTGTTCCGAGGTCTGGCTGGAGGAATACAAGAGCAAAGGGGGGAATCACCCATACAAACTTTTTTATAATACCAAGCATTCCATACTTGTTGCACCCTATCTCTACATAAATCCTCGCAAGAAAAATCACCCACACAAATTTAAAAAACTCTGACGGCTGCACACGAAGCCCGGCGACAGATATCCACCTTCTGGCGCCCATACCGACATGTCCGGACACAAGCACAGCCAGCAGAACCAAAATTCCGATGATATATATAACATATGCATACTTAACAAGTTTCTTATGCCCCAGCGTGCTGAAAAAAAAGAACATCATATAACCTAGGACAAGCCAGTAAATCTGTTTAACATAATAAGTTTTCACCGATGCAGTCACAGGATCATACCCTGCGCTGTATATGGCTACAACCCCAATGACCGTTATCAGCAGCATTGCGAGAAAGAGCAAAAAATCAAAATTTTCCAGATGCTTTCTATCAAGGTTGACGCCAAACATATCCTAAATCCGCCATTTTATTTATAACAGCACCAATAATGGGCGCTGCGCCTTTGCTTCCCGAACCGCCGTGCTCTATCAGTGCAACAGCAACGTATTTTGGGTCTGACACAGGAAAAACTGAACCAAACCACGAGTGGTCACGGAGATTCTCCGGAATATCATCATTGTCCATCTCTTCCGTGTGTTTAAGACTGACCACTTGAGCAGTACCTGTTTTACCACCAATTGTTACGCCTTTCACTAAAGCCCTGTAACCTGTAGCGCGTTTTCCGTGGACAACAAGCCTCATACCTTCAAGAGCAGTGCTTACAGCTTCTTCGCTTAAGTGAACCTCTCTTAAAAGGTTCGGCTCCTGCATCACCTGAACACCTGTATCGGCGTCCTCTATATACTTAACAAGATTAGGTGCATATACTTTTCCACCATTAAAGATACCAGACAGCATAACGGCAATCTGCAACGGCGTAGTCGCCATATACCCCTGACCTATTGACGTGATGATGGTCTCACCGGGATACCATGGTTCATTCTTCGATTTCTTCTTCCACTCACGGCTTGGGAAAAACCCTGATTTTTCGTTAGGGAGGTTTATCCCTGTCTTTCTTCCAAGAGAGAAGAGGTTTGCATATTTAGTAATGGGGTCAATTCCGGTAAGAAGACCGACGTTATAAAAATAAACATCGCACGACTGCTCCAGAGCATGCACAAGGTCAAGGTTTCCATGCCCTCCCCTCTTCCAGCATCTATATTTAAAGTTGCCGTACTGAAACTCGCCGGGACAGTTGAATATTGTATCCGGTGTTATCTTCTCTTCCATCAGAGCCACAACAGCAGTAAGTATTTTAAATACAGAACCTGGCGGGTAACTCCCTTCGATAGCTCTGTTCAGAAGGGGTTTGTCAGCATTTCTGATAATATCAAGTCTGTCATTTGATTTTGCAAATGGGGTAAAAGACATAAGATTGTAAGATGGAGCTGAGTACATAGTAAGTATATTGAAATTATCAATATCCATAACTATAACAGTACCTTTTCTATTTTTCATAAGCTTATGTGTAAAATTCTGAAGATCAGAATCTATTGTAAGAGCAATATTCTTACCGGGGATAGACTGTTTTTCAGACAGAACCTCAAGGATACGACCATAAGAGTCTACCTCAACCTGTCTGGCGCCATCTTCGCCTCGCAGGACATTTTCGTACACTTTCTCAAGCCCCGTCTTGCCTATCATATCTCCGCTCGAATAACTGTCCTTTTTTTGTATGTCATTTTCATTTACTTCCGACATATAGCCGAGTATGTGACTGAAAGCTTCATTATTCTGATAGCTTCGAACTGATTCGAGACCTATTTCAACACCGTGAAAATCTGCTGAATTTTCGAGAACTTTTGAAACCTGTTTAAAGGTAAGTCCCCTCTGAATCATTGCAGGTTCATAGAGGTAGGATTTTTTTATCTGTTTTTTTGCAAATGTTTTATCTATAGGGACAACTTCATTCAGCTTATCGAGCAGGCTGTCGATATCTTTAACATCTTCTTTAACCACATCAAGTTCGTAGCTAGGGGTATTCTTAACGATAAGCCGCCCCTTAGTATCCTTTATAAATCCTCTGTCTGCTTTGATACGCATGAGACGTATGCGGTTATTTTCTGAAAGTCTTTTATATTTCTCAAACCCAACGACCTGCATATAGGCCATACGCACACCGAGAATTATCATAAAGATCATTAATATTGAGTAAAATACGATTGTACGTTTTTTTATATACTCCAGTACATCGTCTTTAAGAGTTTTTAAAAGCACAACCAAACCCCTTAAAGAAATAGTGTATAACAAAAACCAACGAAACATTTATTATCGTGCGCAGAACAGCAATGGGAAGTGCCGTTTCAAAAGAGTATTCAGTAATAAGCAGATTAAACATACAGTAAATAAATGATACTGACGAAAACATAAGAAGCCTGTAATAAACTTTAGTCATATCCATAATAACATCTGTGCGAAACCTTACGAGATAAAAAAGCATAAAAAGTATAACTCCGGGACCGTAGAAAGCATCCCTTGTGAAATCAGCAAAAAAGCCGAATATTATTGACAGTAATATAAAATTGTCTTCATTACCAAAATCCATAGTAAGGATAAAGAGAATCAGGATAAAATCGAAGTAAGAAAAAATGCCATTAACTACAACAGTGAATATGTGTAGTGTAAGCAATGCAAAAATAATAAAGGTATATTTGTTTATGATGCGTTCTATCATTTCCCCACAACCAGAACATTTTCCAGTTTATAAAAATCTACATTCGATTTAAGAGTCAGGTTACGAAAAAGACCTACTTCGATATTTTCCACCTGATCAACCTGCCCGACGATAATCCCCTTTGGGTAAACACCGCCCAGCCCAGAAGTTATCATGACATCATTCTCCTTGACGTCATCAAGTCTGTCATAAAAGTCAACAGCCATAGCACCACGTCCATCACCACGGACAATCCCTACAGTCCTCGTTCTGCTGTTCATAACGGAGACATTGCTGCCAGGGTTAAGTACAACTTCAACTTTTGCAGTATCGCTGTAGACCTCTGTAACCATCCCCACAAGACCGCTGTAGCTAATGACCGGATCTTTCCGCCTTACGCCATCCTCAGTACCTCTATCGATAATGGCATATTTCAGGTAACCTTTGATGTTACGTCCTATGACATTGCAGGCAATAGAGTCAAGCTTTGAGAATTCACGGAATTTCAGAAGTTTTTTCAGACGTTCGTATTCTGCAACTTTTTCCTGAAGCAAAGAGTTGTCCAGCTTAAGCTCACCATTCTCTTTACGCAGGTTTTCATTTGCTTTATGAACACTTACCAGATTGATATAGCCGTCCCATATGCCGCCGACACCACCGATTGCCTTATCTGTATAATACACAAACGGATTGATAAAGTTCCCCAGAATACCTCTGAAAGGACCTTTTATATTTGGGTTTCTCGCTTGCAGCACTATCAGCACCAGCAAAACGAAAAATGTTATTGCTATCTTCTTCCAGGACTTCATATGTCCGGAGTTATCAGTCTATTGTGACTTTTTTAAGCAGTTCAAGGCTGTCAAGCACCTTGCCTGCACCTAAAGCCACAGATATAAGAGGTTCGTCAGCAACGATGATAGGCAGCCCTGTCTCGTTGGAAAGTCTTTTATCCAGTCCTTTCAGAAGAGCACCGCCGCCTGTAAGAACTATGCCTCTGTCAACAATGTCGGCAGAAAGTTCAGGGGGTGTTTTCTCAAGGGCGATACGGACAGCATCAATAATTTTAGTAACTGCCTCATCAAGAGCTTCTCTCGCCTCTTCATCAGTTATCTCAATAGTTTTAGGTATCCCCGTAACAAGGTCGCGACCTTTGATTTTAATACTCATCTCATTTTCCATCTTAAAGCATGTACCGATCTTCATTTTAATCTGTTCTGCTGTTCCATGTCCGATGAGAAGGTTATATTTGCGCTTAATATAGTTAACAATAGCATCGTCCATCTCGTCACCACCGACTCTGACAGAGTTTGCGTAAACGATACCGGACAATGATATGACGGCAACCTCAGTTGTACCGCCTCCAATGTCGACAACCATATTGCCTGACGGGTCTTCAATAGGAAGCCCGGCACCGATAGCCGCAGCCATTGGCTCTTCGATAAGATAAACTTCCCTTGCCCCTGCCTGAATGGCAGAATCTTTGACCGCACGTTTTTCAACCTGTGTCACTCCTGACGGAACACATATAACAATGCGGGGTCTGACAAGAGATTTCCTGTTATGAACTTTTTGTATGAGGTTTTTGAGCATCCGCTCTGTAACTTCAAAGTTTGCGATAACGCCGTCTTTCATAGGACGGATAGCCACGATGTTTGCCGGAGTTCGCCCGAGCATGCTCTTAGCTTCACTCCCCACAGCGAGGACTTCGTTATTCTGGTTGTTAATGGCGACTACGCTCGGCTCTGAGCAGACAACGCCTTTTCCTTTTACATATATCAGAGTATTGGCTGTTCCTAGGTCTATAGCCAGATCGTTTGAAAACATATCGAAAAAACCCATAGTTCGTACACCCTCCCATTTGGGGTATTCTTTCTTAGATATCAATGTTTAGTCTACAAATTGTAATAAAGCAAGAGAAACTAACACATTGTACCGGAAGGAATTTATTTATTGTAATAGATTAAAGTTTTTTGTATAACAAGTCAAACAAATATAATCAGAAAACTGGAGTTAATAATTTAAATGGAACAACATCGTCTGGACAAACTGGAAAAGATTAAAGAACAAAACCAACAACCCTATGTAAACTTTCATAAAGTTGAGCACGATATCATTGATGTCGTTGAAAAATATAAGAATGTTGAAAAAGAAAACCTGCCTGAGCAAACTGTCATCTTCGACGTCGCAGGGCGTATCATGGCAATGCGGGAGTTTGGTAAAACTGCATTCATGACTATCAAAGACCGCACAGGCAGCGTACAGGTCTACGTTAAAAAAGGTGAAATCTCTGACGAGGATCACGCAATTTTCAAAACTTCAGATGTCGGCGACATAATAGGCATTAAGGGATTTCTGTTCAAAACCAAAACAGATGAGCTGACTATCTGCGCAAAACAATACAAAATGCTGACAAAAGCCCTGCGTGACTTGCCTGAGAAATGGCATGGGCTCAAAGATGTAGAAACAAGATACCGCCAGCGTTACGTTGACCTCATAGTAAATGATGAAGTGAAAGAGACATTCCGCAAAAGAAGCTTAATCATTCAGAAAGTTCGCGAGTTTTTCATAGGCAGGGACTTCCTCGAAGTTGAGACCCCTATGATGCACCCTATCGTAGGCGGCGCAACGGCAAAACCCTTTGAAACACATCACAATGCTCTCGATATGCCCCTTTTTCTGCGTATCGCACCTGAACTCTATCTGAAAAGACTCGTTATAGGCGGTTTTGAGCGCATATTCGAGCTTAACAGAAACTTCCGTAACGAAGGACTATCTACACGACACAACCCTGAATTTACAATGGTTGAGTGGTACAACGCTTATAACGACTATCACGGGCTTATGGACATGATAGAAGAAATGATCTGCGGTATAGCAGTATCTCTAAACGGAAAAGAGAAACTAACATACAAAGAAAAAGAGATGAACCTTAAACGCCCGTGGGCAAGAATGACTATGCATGACGCCATCTGCTCCATGACTGACATCACCCCCGAAATGCTTAAGGACAGGGCGTCCGCAGAGGCAGCTGCAAAAAAAGCAGGTATTCATGTTGATAATAGCTGGGGAAAAGGTAAAATAATCATGGAGATATTTGAAGAGCTGTGTGAACACGAACTGTTCAACCCGACCTTCATAATAGATTATCCGAAAGAAGTTTCACCACTTGCGAAATCAAAAGCTGACGACCCTGAAACAACAGAAAGGTTCGAGCTTTTCATGGGTGGCTTTGAACTAGCCAACGGCTTTAACGAGCTAAATGACCCAATGGACCAGAAGGAACGCTTTGAAAAACAGGTTGCTGCTAAAGAAGCCGGAGACGAAGAAGCTCAGATGATGGACACAGACTACATCAGAGCACTTGAATATGGTCTCCCGCCAACAGCAGGCGCCGGACTTGGCATAGACAGACTCGTTATACTGTTCACAGACAGCCAGTCCATCAGAGACGTACTACTGTTTCCGCATATGAGGCCGGAAGATATTGATTAAAGAAAAGATCTACGCAAGAATTAAAACTGAAGATGCTCAAAAACACATTGAGTCACTCTTCGAAAATGTAGAATTCGTCAATACGGATGATCTCGTGTCTATGAGCCGCGAGGTCATCCTTTACGAAGTGATGGAAGACTGCACTAAAGAAACTCTAAACGAAATACTCTCTACTGAAAACTTTTTTATATTTATTTCAGACATATGCCACGACAATCTTCTTCTTGAACTTTCCAAAGAACACTATTTTACATTCACATTGAAAAGTGATCCTGTTAATGAGATTACAATAAGGTTTAATGCCCTCTTAAAACATAAAGAGCTTACAATCGAACTTGAAAAAAAGAATGAAGAGATGGAATCCACCATTTTCGAACTAGCTTTTGCTTCCACAAACGTTCTCGAGCAAAACGAATTCCTTGAACAGATGGCGAAGAAAGACGGATTAACAATGCTATTTAACCATTCTTATTTCAAAGATAAACTGAAAGATGAAATGGTTCGCTCTGAAAGATACAATAACTGCTTTACCATAGCCATACTTGATCTCGATTTTTTCAAGCGTGTTAATGACCAATACGGGCATGTCAAAGGCGATGAAGTTCTGAAAGCATTCGCAAATATCATCAAAGAAACAGTACGAAACACCGATATAGCAGCCAGATACGGTGGTGAAGAATTTGCGATTATCTTCACAGAAACAGATATTACGGATGCTGTAGTCGTTTTGGACAGGATACGCGAAAAACTTAATAATACTATATTTTCCAGTGAAACAGTTTGTTTTAAAGTTACATTTAGCGCAGGTGTTACTGAATACAGTAAAAGCTACAGAGATGTTGAGTACATGGTGAACATAGCAGATAAGGCTCTTTATATCAGCAAGTCAGAAGGGAGAAACCGCACAACTATCCTCAACGCAGAAGACCTTTAAAACCTGCCGTACGCAATGACGCCCATACTTGTCATTGCGAGGAACAGCGTGACAAAGCAATCTGACATCATGAAACACTGCAAAACTTCTTAGATTGCTTCACTGCGTTCGCAATGACATAATCCATATTAGTAATGACCGTTTTATAAAGTTCGTAGTGACTCATGATTTGATAAATTTAAGGTGGACTTTCCGAGTGCGCGGACCGTCGAATTCACAGAAGTATATCCCCTGCCATGTGCCGAGAATCATATGTCCGTCCTCAACAATAACAGTTTCAGAGCAGCCCACAAGAGATGATTTTATATGGCTGTCAGAGTTCCCCTCAGCATGGAGGAACTCCGACAGATTTGGTATTAACTTTGAAAGGAAACCCTTCATATCCGACTGTACATCAGGGTCAGCATTCTCATTTATAGTCACAGCAGACGTAGTGTGCGGTGTATAGACAACGATAATGCCATCACTCCACCCTTTTCTGCTGATAATGCCGGCAATTTCGTCCGTTATTTCAATAAACGAGTTTCTGTCCTTAGTCCTTACGGATATTGTTTCCATCAATATTTAGAAAGTAATAACTTTCGCCTCAAGCATGCCGTCCAGTGCCAGTATTTCGTCGAGCACTCCTGCCGGAACTTTGCTATCAACTCGCACAAATGCCACAGCGTCAGCCTCGCCGTCTTCTTTAACGTTTCTTGCGAGGTCGAAGTCCGCAATGTTTATGCTGTGTTTGCCTAATATAGTACCGACTTTCCCGATTATTCCAGGTCTGTCCAGGTTATTAAAATAAAGGAAAGTCCCTTCAGCTATAAGGTCTGTGTAGTACTTATCATAAATTACAATACGCCCTGTTTGGTCAGCAAAGACTGTACCTGCGTATATTTTCTCTTCAACATCTGTTTTCACTTTCACCATAACAAGGTCATTATACTTATCATAGTGAGCAGATTTGGTCTCTATTATGTCTATGTTGCGTTCTTTTGCAACGTAAGGAGCATTGATAAAAGATACATTTTCAGCAACAGCAACTTCCATAAAGCCCTTCAGACCGGCGACAGTAAATGGCTGAAAGTTGAATGGAGTGTCGAAAGTACGCTCGCCGAAATCTTCTTCAAACTTATGACCGACCATCTGAATTTCAATTCTTTCGGGTCTGCCCTTTGTGAGCTGTGCCGCCATATGACCGATGTTCTCAAGCAGCTCGAAATATTTCTGCATATCTTCAGGAAGCTGAGTTTTCATGAACGGAATATTAACAGCATTTTTATATGATCTGCCATGAAGTGCATTCACAACCTGCTCTGCAATAATAACTGCAACACCATACTGCCCTTCTGCTGTGTTTGCGCCTATGTGTGGAGTAACATATATGTTCTCTACATCAAAGAAAGGGTGGTTGACAGGCGGTTCAGACATAAAAACGTCAAGCCCCGCAGCAGTCACTTTGCCGGATTTGCAGGCATCCACAAGATCCAGTTCATTTACGATACCGCCCCTTGCACAGTTAATGATGACAACGCCGTCTTTCATTTTAGCAATTTCATCTTTTGTGATCAGGTTTTTTGTTTCATCAGTAAGAGGCGTGTGGAAAGTAATAATATCCGCCTGAGAAATAGCCTCTTCAAGAGAATTACAGAGCTCGACCCCGAGGGATTCTGCTCTCGATTTTTTAATATATGGGTCATAAGCTACGACTTTCATGTCGAACGCTTTGCATCTTTTTGCAACATTGCCGCCGATACGGCCTAGCCCGACAACGGCAAGGGTTTTCTGGTAAAGCTGAATACCCATGAAACGCTTTCTGTCCCACTCACCCGATTTTGTAACCTGATTCGCCAGAGGAAGCTTGCGCACTACGGAGAGCATCATCCCCATTGTAAGCTCACAGGCAGCAAGGGTGTTCCCTGTGGGAGCATTCATAACTATGATGCCTTTCATACTGGCAGCTTCGATGTCTACGTTGTCGAGACCGACACCTGCACGACCGATAATTTTAAGTTTCCCTGGGTTCTCTATCAGCTCAGCAGTAACAGTTGTACCGCTTCTGGTGATGATAGCGTCATAGTTGCCGATAATTTTCTTCAGATCAGGGTTTTTGATCCCCGCCTGAATGTCGACTTCTATATCTTTGTCACTTTTGAGAATGTTCACACCGTCCTGAGAGATGTGATCTGTAATAAGCACCTTATATTTGGGCATTAGCTAACCTCTATATAATATATATATGTGTTGAAGAGTCCCGATAATAACAAACCAGCCTTTTTTTGACAAGGTAAAACATACTAAATTTCTAGTAATTGAATTATGTTACCGACATGAATACATATCACCATCTAAAGCTTGATCCATCAAGAGAGTCGAAAAACCATAAACTATTGACTTATCACAAAATTCGTCTGGTTCGAGTTCATATTCAATTCCGAATACTGCTTTATTCGTATTAATAAATGGAAGGAGCGATCCACATTCATCATAATAAAAACATTGCTCATTTACGGCAAAATCAAAAAAATCAACAAGATCGTCTATCTGATCAATGTCATTCTTAAGACCAACAGCAAGCCCTCTCTCGTGGGCTGAATCTGCAAGCATTTTATTGTAGATTAACTGGTCTGATGCTGTCAGCGGAAAACCTGTGTCGTTGGCATACCCATCAACATTATCAGGGTCAACAGCATCGCACCCTTTCGCAGCGGCGATATCCATACGGGCATCCATAATGGGCATCAGCGTTAAGGTGTTCCGTATATCGAGCCAGCTCTCCCCTTCCCAGCCGTCAAGGTCTTTGCCTATGACCGCCTCAGGAAACTCTGAAGCATCTGAGCGCCAGTTCTCGTACGAACCCGCACTGAAATAACATATGACTTTCACCCCTCTGCTATGCAAGTCATCTATCACAGCTTTAGGCGTGTCATAAAGATCAATATCGTATACCTGAA
The DNA here is from genome assembly GCF_000025725.1 of Denitrovibrio acetiphilus DSM 12809. Taxonomy (GTDB): domain Bacteria; phylum Chrysiogenota; class Deferribacteres; order Deferribacterales; family Geovibrionaceae; genus Denitrovibrio; species Denitrovibrio acetiphilus. Next base: position 1,307,819 of record NC_013943.1, on the reverse strand, counting down.
CATCATAAGAGGTGTTTAGTTCGCCCTGAAGCTGAATCTGCCATGTTGCGCCCGGTTCAGGCTGCCATATTTCGCCGGCAGCAGTTCCGGAACCTGATGACCCTCCGCAACCTGTAAAGACAAGCAGAACAAAACAAAAAAATATGTTACGCATATTAACCTCTGAATAGCATTATCAATTTTACCTTTACCAGGTGAGTTTACAAGGTAAATTTTGTAAAACAACTTGACAGCAAACACTTTTTACTGGTTGAATACAGCACCAAACATTTTTATTGAGGTGGATCTATATGGCTTTCAATGACCTTTTATTAAGAACTATCAATGGTGAAAAAACAGAAAGACCCCCCGTATGGTTTATGCGTCAGGCAGGCAGATATATGGAGGAGTACAGAGCGATACGCAAAAAAGTATCCTTTCTCGAACTCTGCAAAACACCCGATCTCTGCACAGAAGTTACACTTCAGCCTATCGAGGCTTTCGGGTTTGATAACGCTATACTGTTTTCTGATATACTTATCCCTATTGAGCCTATGGGGATCCAGCTCGACTTCAACCCTGCTCCGGTAATTGCCAACCCAATCAGAACTATGGCAGACGCAGACAAGCTCCGTGAGCTCGACCCGGAGAAAGATGTACCCTTCGTTATGGAAACAGTGCGTAAGCTTGTCAAGGCGCTGGATGTACCGCTTATAGGCTTCTCCGGTGCGCCCTTTACCCTCGCATGCTACATGGTAGAAGGTTCGGGTTCCAAAAACTTTGAAAATATAAAAACTCTCATACATACAGACCCGGAAACATACCGCATCATGATGGAGAAACTCACAAGCTCTACCCTTAAATATCTTCAGGCGCAGATAGATAACGGCGCACATGTTGTACAGATGTTTGACACATGGGCCGGTGTGGTATCCCCATACGACTACGAAAAATATATATTCCCTTATGTTGAGCATATAGCAAACAACCTGAAAGGTGCTCCGCTCATATACTTTGCCAAAGACAGCTTCAGCTTTTACGACACTATCGGCAAGCTCAACTGTGCTGGCATGGGTGTGGACTGGAAGGCAACACTTAAAGATGCGGACGAAAGACTGAGCAAAGGCAAGTTTGTACTTCAGGGCAACTTTGATCCTGTTCTTCTCTTCGGCAGCAAAGAGGCTATCAAAGAAACAGCAGAAAAGATCATTGCAGAAGGCAAAGACCTCAAAGGGCATATATTCAACCTCGGACATGGGATACTTCCGCCAACACCAAGAGAAAATGTTGAATATCTTGTTAAAATAGTCAAAGGGGAAGCATGAAAAAAGACCTGCTTTATGTAATGTATATGGGCGGTCCCGACAGTATCGAGGGGATTGAGGAGTTTCTCTTTAACCTCTTCTCGGATCGTACCATAATAGATTTTCACATTGGCGGTACACTGCAAACCTTTATTGCAAAAAAGATAGCTAAAAAACGCTCTAAAAAAGTGGCGCCGGAATACGAAAAATTAGGGGGCTGTTCACCGCAGCTCCCATATCTGAAATCACTTCTGGAAAAGATAAAGCCGGCCTATCAGGCATCCACCGGAAGGGAGCTTGTCACTGACATCGGCATGTGCTACTACCACCCCTATATTGAAGACTCTGTCAAAACTCACGAAAACACTGATTACGAAAATATCATCGTAACAACTATGTACCCTCAGTATTCTTATACAACCACAGGCGTGTGTTTCGATAGGTTTTACAAGGCTCAGAACCTTAAGAAAGAGCCGAAGATAATAAAGCACTGGCACATGAATGAAACGTACAATAAATGCATAGCTGACCGCATCATGAACGCTGCACAAAAGCTCGGCAAAGATATTTCGCAGTGTCATATTCAGTTTTCTGCACACTCTCTACCGGAATATACTGTCCAAAAAGGGGATAAGTACACCCTGCACATAAAAGAACAGATGGAAAAGCTCGCTGCAATGACAAACCCGCGATCATACGGGTTGTCGTATCAGAGCAGGACAGGTCCTGTAAAATGGGTAGGGCCATACACAGACAAGGAACTTGAGAGGCTAACAGAGGAAAAAACAGACAACATAATCGTTGTGCCTATTTCTTTTGTCTCAGACCATATAGAAACACTTATCGAACTTGACGAACAGTACATCCCCCACGTAACAGAAGCGGGGCTAAACATTGTACGTATCGAAAGCCTGAATGATTCAGATGATTTCTCTGATGCTTTCCTGAATGTAATCACTCATTAAACACATTCAATATTGGCAAGTCTAAATTCGTGTGTTAATTTTCTTTTTACATATTAATCTTTACAGGTACTAAAGTGGAAAAATTCAAAACGTTTTTAAGCATGATAAAAGTCGAACACACACTGTTCGCCCTCCCCTTCGCTTTCACTGGTATGTTTCTGGCAGCGAGAGGTTTACCGTCTGTTATGACAATATTCTGGATAGCCGTAGCTGTACTTGGAGCCAGAAGCGGCGCAATGGGATTTAACCGTGTGGCAGATGCTAAAATCGACGCAAGAAACCCCAGAACAGAAAACAGAGACATACCGGCAGGCAGGCTTTCAGTCAGGGAAGCGGTTCTTTATGTCATAATATCTTTTGCAGTTTACTTTTTCGCAGCATACATGCTTAACCCGCTATGTTTTTATCTCTCCCCAGTTCCATTTGCAGTTTTCATACTCTACTCCTATACAAAGCGTTTCACGTTCCTCTGCCACATAGTCCTCGGCGTTGCTCTTGGCATCGCTCCCATCGGGGCATGGACAGCCGTTACAGGTTCAGTCAATATAGGCATAGTGCTTCTCGGCATGGCAGTTCTCTTCTGGGTATCAGGCTTTGATATCGTTTATGCCTGTCAGGACATCGACTTTGACCGTGACGAAGGTCTCTTTTCTATCCCCAAATACCTTGGACTCAGAAATTCTCTGAACCTTGCGAGGGTGTTTCACATAATATCATTTCTGATATTTCTATATACATGGATATATTTTGATCTGGGCTATATTTATCTGGTAGGAATAATAATCACCGGCGTTTTTATGGTATATCAGCATTCAATCATACGCCCTGAGGATCTCTCACGCCTCGACATGGCTTTCTTTAATCTGAATGCTTATATTAGTGTCAGCATATGCGTTTTTACATTTCTCGACCTTATGATATGAGGCAGCTATGAAAAGGATATTTTTGGGGATTACAGGTGCAAGCGGGGCTCTCTATGGCAAAAAACTAATAGAGGAGCTGGCAGACAAATGCGAACTTCACCTCTGCATAACCCCTGACGGGCTCACTAACATAAACATAGAACTCGGCACAGAACACAAGTCAGCAGAAGAATTCCTAAGCTCACTTGGCAAAAATGCCATTCTGCACAACCATAAAAATTTTGCTGCACCGGTATCAAGCGGTTCGTTCATGGTAGACTCGTACATCGTAGCTCCTGCGTCAATGGGGTTTGTAGGGAGAACAGCGGGAGGGGTCAGCTCTAATCTTATCGAAAGATGTGCTGATGTTGCTATGAAAGAACGCAGAAACCTTGTGATACTCTTCAGAGAAACACCTCTGAGTCTGATACATATGGAAAATCTCACAAAGCTCACCAGAGCGGGAGCAGTCTGTATGCCTGCTGCCCCGGGCTTTTACCATAAACCAAATACGATTGATGATCTTATATCCTTTATAGTGGGCAAAATATTTGATATAATAAATATACAACACAGCCTTTATGAAAGATGGAACGGCTGAATACCTGTCAACACGGTGCACTTTGAACAGTAAATCCGACTCTTATAATATAAAGCTGCTGAACGGGCTGGTAATTAAAAACATTTCAGCGAAACAGGTAGCAGAAGGGATAAAAACAGGCAAATATCTTCCGTCTGATTTCGTTGCCACATCCGACGGTAACTGGATACACCTCAAGGATTCATCGTTTTTAGAAATTACTGATAAAAGTTTCAACGGATGGATGGCATTATTCTTCATCTCGTTTATATTAAATATAATAATGATGGCTATGATATTCTGGCAAAAGTCCAGAATAGACCAGATCATTAACTAACCGGAGGAACCAATGGATACCAAATGGGTTAAAGAGAGCTTTGATAAGGGGAAAAATGAAATCCTTAAATTTGCCAAAACCAGTAAGATCAAAATAGAGATCACCTCTCTCAACAAAAAGAAAGACGAACGAACAACATTACTGGGAAACAAAGTTCTGGAGCTTATTGAGAACGGGGAGCTTGATCCGGAACTTTTTGAGCCTGACTACACTTATATTAAAAACATAGAAAACGATATCAGTGAGAAAGAAGAACTGCTGAAGGCTGCCTCAACAGAATCTGAAGAAGACCTTCCAGATGAAGCTGATGATGATGTTGATATTGTAAATATAGAATCACAGAAGGTTCTGACGGCGAACTCTATCCCTGTGGAACCATCTGAAGAAGACACAGAGGAGCAAGAGGGGAAAAATAACAACTAAAACTAAACCGGAGATCATTATGCGCAAATTTTATCTACTGCCAGTGCTTCTGCTGCTGCTTGTCGGCTGCTATGGACCAAAAATGGGCTTTAACTCCACAGATGACCTGAAAACAACCTATGATCAATCTGCAAAAGATGATCATATAGCAATATTCTACAGCGTTAAGGACATGCCGGATAAAAAAATCATAAATATGTCTGTAAAAAATGTCGGAAAGATATTTATGAAAAGCCTCACTGTAAACTATGAGGATGGAGGTCAGATAACTTCTGATTCAAAGGTTTCTTATAATTATAAGAATCTGGGCAGCCTAAAAAACAGAGCCCACAAAAAAATGACACTCAACATTGCCAAAGAAACAGCAGGGGTGATCAAAATCCATTACAAATATCTACCAGTACAGGAAGACAGCTTCCTTATTACCAGAGACGAAGCTACCCCCCTTGTTGAACCTGATGAGGTTACAGGGGAAATTATACTTTTCATTAAATAATAATTGCGGTTTTTAGTTTTAATGCTAAAAACCGCTTTTCACTTTCAACAACTCAGAACAAACCCCATACCCATTTTCGGTATATTTTATGCGGTCTAAGGCAGGACACCAGGCATTTATGCGTGGATGAATGAACTAATCACAGCTTTAGAGCTTAAAAGTCATTGCGAGGAATGTAAAATGACGAAGCAATCTCAGGATTAACTAACGAGTTCAGAGGTTGCCACAGCCCTGTGGGCTTTGCAGTGACGTATTTTGCACATGTTCTAACTGTGACAACGAAGTTGTAACTTAGTGTGTTAAGCACATGCGAAGCAATAGAAACAAGGGTTTACCCGTGGGAATCTATTTTTTTTTGAATTAATTAAATTACTCAGAAGTCAACTTCGATATGAATTTGTTCATCCATAGTGTATTCTTGTTTATAACCACTCATGAAAATTGAGAAATGCATCTTAATTTCTGTAATCAAGCATCTGCTGTGAACACCTGCATCAGCAGACAATGAAGTATTTTGATTTTTATATAACACTATTATAATTACACGAGCTCGTATACAGTATACATAATTGATTTTTTATATCATTATTAAATCTGCGATTTTATGAATAAATCCCACACTGCAATTAACTCCCGAGTCACTCAATTCATCTTTCTACATATGATATTATAAAATTTACATTATTTACAAATAGTCTGATTTTACAAGTATATAAAAACAAATATATAGCCGATTATACTTTTCAAATCCTGCTTTATTCTTTAATTCATTTTAAACTTCGGCATATTTTGTTAACTTTATCACAACAATAAAAATCAGAATATCACTATATTTAATCATGGTTTACAAAATTGATTTTCAATTTTCAGCCTCAAAGCCCTTCTTGGTAGTTATTTTTTTGTTGACATATTTTAAAACGTCATATTATTATTACTGTAATACTACAGTTAACAGACACCTTAAAAAGTTCACTGTGGTGCGACAAGAAGGAGGTAATGTATGACCGAAAAAGAAAAAATGCTAGACATCAGCTTTTTTAACCCTAAACGTGCACACGTTAAGGCTGAAGTTAAGGCAGCATCGATCATCATCGTGCTGTGGGCTCTTTGCTGGATGACAACTCCAATACTTTTGAAACTTACCGGTGACTCACAAGGGATTGGTCCGCTCACCAAGGCAACATTTATTGGTTTCCCTCTGCACTACTGGCTGGTAGCTCAGGGGACAACTGTCGGCTTTGTTCTGCTTTGTCTTTTCTTTGTGATCCTGTGGAACAAACTTGTAAAGAATTCAGAGCATTAAGGAGCGCACTATGAACAAATACACGAAAATGTTTTTTACACTCGTTTTAGTCATTGGCTCCTTCAGCGGCGCATATGCAGCTGCCGGCGAAGAGCTCTTTCAGCTTGAAAAAGGTTTTAAACTTCTGCCTGCAATCATCATGATAGCCTTCATAGGTCTTTACCTTACAGTAGGCTGGATGATGAAAGTAAAAACTACCGAAGGCTACTGGGTTGCCGAGCGTAACATCGGCGCAGTAGGTAACGGAATGGCGATTGCATCCGACTGGATGTCTGCTGCATCCTTTATGGGTGTTGCTGGTCTGCTTTATCTCAAAGGTTTTTTCGGACTTGGCTATATTATCGGCTGGACAGGCGGGTATGTTCTGCTCTTGACACTGACAGCTTCACAGCTGCGCCGTTTCGGCAAATACACCATCCCCGAGTTCCTCGGAGACAGATATAACTCTCACGGTATCAGAATGATCACAGCAGTTGTTACAGTTATCATAGCTATAACTTACTCAACAGCTCAGTTCAAAGGTATCGCACTGATCTCCGGCTGGATATTCGGCATGAACTATGTAGGTTCAGTATTCTTTGCTGCGGGCATCGTGCTTGTTTACATGCTCATGTCAGGACAAAAAGGAGTTACAAAGAATCAACAGATCCAATATGTGGTTCTTATCACGGGTTTCCTCCTTCCGCTGTTTATCATCTTTGCCAAATACGGCGCACAGATCGGAACACCTGGAATACTCCCGCAGATTGAATACGGTGCAATAATATCAAATGCTGCAACAGCAACAGGCGAAGGCGCTCACTGGGCAGCAAACTATACAGCCCCATGGGCAAACGGAACATTCTATCAGTTTTTCGCCCTTGCGTTCACGCTGATGGTGGGTACAGCAGGTCTGCCTCACATCCTCGTACGTTTCTATACAGTTACAGACGAAGATGTCGCAAGAAAATCTGTTGTATACGGTCTGTTCTTTATAGGTATCCTGTACTGGTCGTCACCTGCTTATGCAGCTCTTGGTCAGTTCTTCAACCCGGCTGGCGGTAAAGCCGTCGCTGACGTTATCATACTGTCAGCACCGGAAAGAGCTGGTCTCGGACTGTTCTTCATGGGTTACCTTGCTTCCGGTGCTCTGGCTGCCGGTCTCTCCACGGTTGCAGGACTTATGGTTGCCGGTGCCGCTGCTATCGCACACGACTGGTACGCAACAATCTTCCGCCCTGACTCATCAGAGCAGGAGAAGCTTATGGCTGCCCGTATCTTTACAGCAGTTCTCGTATGCTGTGTCATCATAACCGCACTCAAACCACCAGCTCTTATCGCTCAGATAGTTGCCATGGCGTTTGCTATTGCAGGTTCTGCTATATTCCCTGCAATAGTTCTAGGGGTATGGTATGGTAAGTCAAACAAGTATGGTGCAATGGCAGGTATGCTTGTCGGTCTCATAGGTGCTGTTGTTTCTATGGTAGGTTGGATAAATAACGTTGAATTCTTTGGCGCAACAGGCATTATGCCGGCTACATCTTCAGCTCTGATTCTTGCTCCGCTGAACTTTATCACTAATATTGTGGTATCGAACATGACTGCGGCGAGCATGACAGCAAAAGATATCGAAGAAGGCAACAAAGTTCTTAAAGTAATGCATAATATAATAGACTAACAAAGCGGCACAATTCACTGTGCTGAAATTATCGGGGCAGGTCTAAAACACCTGCTCCACTCTTTTCAACTTTCTCAGGAGGCGGCAAAGTGGACAGAATAAAAATTAAAAAAGGGATAAAAATCCGCAAATATCTAATGAACGGTTTTATAGCTATCGCGCTCCTATGCATGCTTGCTGATATCCTCCGAACAGGTAATCTGTTCATCCATGTCGGCGAATTTATGATAACCAGCCTGCTCTCTTTCGGGTTTGCTATCTTCTTTGACGGGCAGATCAAAAAGATGAGGAGACAGCTCAGAGAGTGTGAAGAGTGATATGCTCACATCCGAAATAATCAAAATTCTAACACGTTTTTATCTATTTCAGGGGGTGGACTCTGAAAGACTCGAAATACTCACCAGCAACTCTTCTCTGGTGGAACTTGAAAATGAAGATGTTATTTTTTATAAAAATGATCAATATCACAAAGGGCTTTATCTTCTTCTGGATGGTAAAGTCCTCCTTGATTCTGACGACAGTGGTTCAAGCCTGACCATCGGCACAGGCGACTTAATAGGGCTTTCAACTTTTCTTGCAAAATCCAGATATTCTGTCACAGCTAAATGTGCCGAAGGGTGCTCACTGATATTTTTCCCTGAAACATGCATATACAAACTGATGAGCGACTACGCTAACTTTAAAGAGAAGCTGCAGAAGCTTATATTCGCCCGTATAAACGGACTTTCAGGCAGTAAGACAGATTCTATCCTGCATTCAACATTTAAGTCTGTGGGAACATACATGATGTCTCCTGTAATGACAGTAAAAGAGGACGACAATATAAAAGACGCAGCCGTGCTTATGTCACGTCATAAAATAGGCTCTGTGGTTGTCACATGCGAACACAACCGTTTCATAGGAGTCATCACGGCAAAATCTGTCATATACAGGCTTTTCAATGATGGTTCCTGCGATATCGTATGCACAGATGTTAAAGACTATATGACTCCCAACCCAGTGCACCTCTCACCGGAACACCCACTTGTCAACGCCCTGTCTGAAATGCAGAAGCAGGATGAGGACTATGCAGTTGTTGTCCGAAACAGCGAGCCGGTGGGAATAATCTCCGGTAAGGATATACTGCGCATACTTTTCAGTGACGCAAGTATATACGGGATAGATATAAACGAAACCAACTCACTCGAAAGACTTCAAGAAGTCCATATCGGGCTTTATACCATTGCAGAACAGATGATGAACAATTCGAAACTGACAAGTCAGATTCTCCCCGTCCTGACATCCATGCATATTGAAATTCAAAAACGTATATACAGCATTACCTCTGACAACTACCTGAAAGAAACCGGAAAAGATATCCGTCTGATAAAACATGCCGTAATTGTTATGGGCAGCGTCGCTAGAAAAGAGGCAATGCTTGACCCTGACCAGGACAACGGCTTTGTGTTCCCTGACGACATAACGGAAGAAGACAAAGGACATCTTGTCGCTTTCGCTAAAAAACTCTCGGATAACCTTGACTTCGTAGGATATGAGTATTGTAAAGGGGATGTGATGGTTACAAACCCTGAAATGCAGAACACTATATCTGAATGGAAAAAACTTATCAGCGGCTGGGTCGATAACCCGGGCGAAAAGGGGCTCAGATGGTCTTCTATAACATTTGACGTTGCACTGCTGGCAGGGACACCTGAACTTGCCATGGAGCTAAAACAGTTTATCCTTTTTAAAACAGCACAGAGACCGGTGTTTTTACTACAAACCCTTCAGGCAGATGCTAACCTCAAAATACCTATATCTCTGTTCGGAAAGTTTGTGGTTGAAAAAGAAGGAGAATATAAAGGTTTAATAAACCTGAAACGTGCTGCTCTGTCATTCATCGTGGATGTCACCAGATGCTTCACCCTGAGCAAATCCTTCGGCGACCTAAACACCATTGAGAGGCTGAAACATCTGGGCAGACAAGGGACTCTGGCAGAAGAAACTGTCAGCAATATGATACACGCTTACGAAATTGTGACGGATATAATATTAAACAGTCAGATAGCTCTGGCAAAAGAAGGCGAAAAACAGCATAAATTTGTTAATCCACATAAATTATCTCTCTATAACCAGGAGAGATTAAAAAATGCCCTGAACCACATATCAAAGTTTTTAAACAGCGGACTCAGATACTTCAGCGGATCGCCTTTTTAGTATTATTGAAGAGGATTATGGCGCCTTTAGATTTTCTAATCATGAAACTATTGCTTAAAATTACGTTATATTATATACCAAAGTCATAACTGAGGATTAAAATGAGCTTATACTTGAAAGAACTTGAGAGAAACTTCAGAGAATTTGAAAGAATTAGTCTTCCAAAAGAGGAAATTGACAAGATAAATTCTTTTGGCGAAAACTATGAAGAATCTTACAAATACTTAGCAGAAAAATATCTCCTTTGGGATGAACCGTTTAAAACTGTCATGACAGGGGACGAAACTTCCGGCTATACGTTTTTCAAAGGCGGTACGCTGTGTCCGCTCAAAAATATCCTGCGTAAACACCTTACCACTGCCAAAAAAAATAAAGCAGCTCTCATATGGATAGGAGCTGACGGAATGCAGCGTGTTTATACTTATCAGTCGTTATTTTCCGATGTAGTAAAAACCTCAGCAGCACTGCGGAAACTTGGTGTCAAGCAAGGTGACCGGGTTCTGCTCCATATGCCGAACATGCCTGAACTTGTTATATTTATGCTGGCATGCACTAAGCTGGGTGCCGTTCACGTTGTCTACCACGCAAGCTATTCTTCAGAATCACTGGCAGAACGCATTAACGACTGTAAACCATGTATAATTGTAACCACAGACGAATCCATAACCGGTGGTTACATAAAGATGAAAGAAAAGCTTGATAATGCTCTTTCTAAAGCCACCTTTGAGCCAAAATATTGTGTGGTTGTTGAAAGGACAAGGAAACGGGTACACATGAAGCCTCTGCGGGATCTATGGTATCACGACCTTATATCTGACGAAAAACACTCTAATGCAAACACCCTCCCCTATGAACCGCACAATGCCGATGACACAATGTTTATGCTCTATACATCTACCAATATGGCGGAACCTAAAGCTCTCACCTACAGCTACGCAGGTTATCTGCTCTGGGCATATGTTTCTTATCTGATGCTTTTCGACATGAAGGAAACTGATACATTCTGGTGCACTGCGGACATATCATGGATAACAGGTCACTCATATCTTGTCTATGGTCCGCTTATGGCTGGTCAGACTGTTCTTATACATGAGGACTCAATTGACTCTGACAATGCAGCAAAGTTCTATGAAATTTGTGATAAATTCAGCGTTAATAAACTATACACCACTCCAGCTATGCTTAGATCACTGATGAATGCGGCACAGAAAAAAAAGATATTCAGCGACATTAAAACACTGGAGCTAATTGCGACAGGCGGTGAAAAACTCCCCGAAGAAATTCTGGAATGGGCATCTGCCAAGCTTTGTAAAAATAAAGCTGCTTTTATTGACATATATTCACTTACAGAAGCCGGCGGAGCTATATTTGCAGCCCTACCAGGCTATGGCAAGCTTGAGTACGGAACTGTTTCAGAGCGTTTACCCTCTGTTCCTGCTGTACTTTTTGACAAAACAACAAAGAATTTTATTTCTGATAATGACAAACAGGGTGAAATTGTACTAAAATCTCCATTCCCCGCACTCTGCACCGGTATTCACAACCAGCCGGGAACTTTTGAAAAGATTTACTGGAAGCAAGTTGACGACAGCTATTATTTCAGTACAGGTGACGGTGGGAAACTGAATGAGAACGGATTTATGGTCTTAACCGGAAGGCTAGATGACGTGTTGCACATAGGCGGCAAAAGAATCAGCCTTGTCCAGATTGAAGAGGCTATTAAAAAATACGAAAAGGTCAAAGAATGCGCCGTTATTAACATCAATGATGAAAAACGGGGTGAAAAACTCATAGCTTTCTGTGTGCTCCATAAGCAGCTTGATGAAAGCTATTATGACCAGACCGTGCGTGAAATAAGAGAAACAATACTGGATGAAATAGGCGAAGTTGCACTCCCAGGAGAAATCAGATTCTCCAGAACAATCCCTAAATCACCAGATGGAGCTATACTGCGCGACCTTTTGAAAGAGATCGCAATGCAGATGTAAAAAAGGAGACTCAAGAGATGAAAGTATCTGAGATCATGACAACCAATTTGATTACGGCTGACCCGGAAGAGACGATTAAAGACGTCATACTCAAAATGAGGAAGAAAAATGTTTCCGGTCTGCCTGTTGTGGACAAAAACAATAAGGTTCTTGCCACATTCAGCGAAACAGATGTCGCAAAAGCACTCCCCGACATTCTGAACGAAGCCCAGTATATACCACTGGTAGACGTAAGAGAGCTCACAAGTGAGCCTATCAAACGCGTTATGGAAATCCCTGCGTACAGTATCAAAGCTGATACTAATGTTACAGAAGCGGCCCGTATCGTACTGGAAAAATTCCGTCACAGACTCCCTGTGGTAGACGATGCCGGGCACCTTATAGGTCTTGTTACACTTGGCGATATTTTGAAAGCACTTCTTAATAAGTAATTTTATAACAAAAAAAGGGAGCCCGAAAGCTCCCTTTTTTATTATTCTTTAAGCAGTTTCTGTTATATGGAAAGAACTTCTTTAACTTCTGGAATCATGTCTTTGAGTCTTGCTTCTACACCATGTTTGAGAGTCATTGTGCTGAAAGGACAAGAGCCGCAAGCACCTGTAAGCTGAACTTTTACTATACCGTCTTCAGAAACATCAAGAAGCTCGATATCCCCTCCGTCAGCCTGAAGTGTTGGTCTGACCTGATCAAGAACTTCTTCTACTCTTTGTTTAAGGCTCATTAGTGTATCCTCCGATTAATTATCTTTCTTTACTTTGGCTTTCATATCATCAACAACAGAAGGATCTTCGCCTTTACTCTTATAATAATCTTTAAGAGCTTCTTCGATAGCCTCTTCCGCCATTACGGAACAATGTATTTTCGCAGGCGGAAGTCCGCCGAGAGCTTCGACGATAGCATCGTTTGTTAGCTGAAGAAGTTCTTCAACACTTTTGCCTATCATAAGCTCTGTTGCCATTGAGCTGGAAGCGATAGCAGCTCCGCAGCCAAATGTTTTAAACTTAACATCTTCGACGATCATATCATCATTGATCTTAAGGAATATCTTCATAACGTCGCCACAAGCCGGATTCCCGACTTCTCCGATTCCGTTAGCATCTTCTATTTCACCCATATTTCTTGGGTTCATAAAGTGATCCATTACTTTTTCGCTGTATGGTCCTTTAGCCATTGTATCCTCCTGAAGGTCCTGAACTTATTTATCTCTGTTATACATAGGAGACATCTCGCAAAGCTTCTGAACAGTTTCCGGCATAACCTCAAGAACTTTGTCGACATCTTCTTCTATATTGTATCTGGACATTGACATACCAAGGGAACCGGCACAAATGTCTGTAGGAACACCAACGGCTGTAAGCACTGATGATGCCACAAGATCGTCCTCATCATCCGCAAGGATATTAGAGGAACATGCAGAACCACTGGCACAGGCAATCCCTTTCAGAGAGAGCCACATGAGGAGTGATTCCCCTTCGATATACTCAATCCAGAAACTAACATGTCCGGGTCTCCTGCGAGATTCGTGCCCAGTGAAGTGAAGGAAATCAAACTGACCGCTAAGCCCTTCCCACAGTTTTTTCTGCATAGCAACCAGCCTGGGGACATAGTCTCCCATCTCGGCTTTAGCTAAAGCACAAGCTTCACCCATACCGACTATTGCCGGCACGTTTTCTGTCCCGCTCCTGTAACCACGCTCCTGAAAACCTCCATCCATAAGACCTATAAGCTTGGTTCCCTCTTTTATAAAGAGAGCTGCCGCACCTTTCGGTCCGAAAAAGTTCTGTGAAGCGATTGAGAGCATATCGCAGTTCAGTTTGTTAACATCTATTTCAACAAAACCTGCTGCTGCAACTGCATCCACATGAAAAGCAACGCCCTTTGACTTGCAGATTTCGCCAAGTTTTTCAGTATACTGAATAGTCCCTATTTCAGGGTTAACATACTGTATGGAGACAAGAACTGTATCTTCGTTTATAGCTTTCTCAAGGTCTGCCGGGTTAACTAGACCGCCATTATCAACCTTGAGCTTAGTTATTTTGTATCCGTCGTTTAAAAGCTTAGTAACCACGGTATCAACAGAGAAATGCTCTATTTCACTGATGATGATATGCTTACCCTTGTTCGCTGTATGACCGAGAAATCCTTTTATGGCAAGATTATTAGACTCTGTACCGCTGGACGTAAAAACGATCTCGTCAGCTTTGGCTCCTATAAACTCGGCGACCTGAACTCTTGCAGCTTCCATAGCTTCAAAAGCTTCACGTCCGATAGGGTAAAAGTGAGCACTGGGATTCCCGTAATGCTCTGTAAAAAATGGCATCATCTTTTCGATAACACGCTGGTCGGGCTTTGTTCCTGCAACATTGTCAAGATATATCATTCATCCTCTCCAGTTATGTCTTTAAGCGCGTCAGTTACCTGTCTGACTATTGTGTGTATATAATCCCCTGCGAAAGTGGCTCTGGTTTCTGTAGCAGAGATCAGAACAAGTCCGTCCGCTCCGATAACATCGGAAAGAGTTGAAAAAGATTCTTCCGATGCTTTCGCAAAAGTAAAATTACTTTTTACCTCTTTTTTAAAATATACGTCAAGGACAAATCCTGTCGATACCGCAATCATCCTAACATCAACATCAACTCCGGTATCCTGTTTAAGTTTCTCTCTGTAGCCTGCCAGTAAGCTGTCTTTGCCGTCAGAAAAAAACATATTAAACGCCAATCTCTCATCAAAAACTTTTGTCTCAGCATTGCTGAACGCAAAAAGCTCCCTTGTCTGATTGAGCAGGTCATCTATACCGCTCTTGCCAAACACGGAAGCAGGCACTGTTGCAACGGCTGCCGCAACATCAGCATCCAAAGCTTTCAGGATATACGTAACAGGGTCTTCGATGGTAAAAACTTCATCCATCAACCCTTCAAAGGAACCTGTTAGATCTATCACACTGCCGTCAAATTTCCTGATAGCATCCACATCCGCCTTTGGATCCGAGAGGACTATAAGTATCTCTTCGTCACCAAAACTTTCAGCAGAATTAACATGATATTCATCAGTCGCTGTTGTCACCATAGTCCCCGCAAGAGAGCTTCCGTAAACGTTTATACCGAATGTCGGCAGATCGTTTTCTATTCTCTCAAGCACTTCTGACAAAAGCAGATTCTCGTTAGCATAAATGGCCGCGGAATATTGACGCATAAAAACACCTTTATTGTCTTGTTAATTTAGTGATCGGTTGGAAATAATGCAAGCTTTTATTTTATAGATTTGTATCTGAGTCTGTTGCTGTCGTCAACGGCAAATCTGAGTCCCTTAACAGGTTGCTTATAGGCACCCAGTCCGGCAATGGTTCTATTGTTGTAAGATATAGAAACAACCGCTGCGTTCCCGATATCCATAAGGAAATAATCACGGAAAGTGACCTCACGCTGATTGCCTTTTTCAGCGATAAAGTCCATCTCTTCTTTCCCGTCTATGCTTATGTGCACCCAGCAGACATCAGCAAAGTTAACATAAGCAGTTTTAGCAACCGCAGCAGGTTCCTCTTTCTTCTCTGGCATAAATGCAGCCATAGCTGCATTTTCATCTTTATCTACCTTGCCTGAATCGCTGTTTTCTTTTGCCGGGGTTTGCGGTTTGTTTTCTTTATCCGGCACAGGTTGATCAGAGAGGGAGTCCTGCTGTTCAGTCTGATTGAGATTTTCTATCACTTCTTTCACTTCATCATTGCTTACAGGGTTATCTACTGTCTCATCAACTTCTTTTTTAATATTTTCGTTGATTTCGGTTTGTTTGAGGTCTTTCCCCTTCTCCATAGCAGTGAAAACTTTAAACCCTGTAAATAAGATAATTATAATAAGTATTGCGGGGATAATATATTTAACACCAGAAGGAGCCGCTGATGTTTCTTTTGTAACAGGAGCAGCAACATATTTAACTTCACGATTAAAATCTTCTTTTGTGCATTCATCGTCAAGCAGACTCTGAACTTCGTCAAGATCCATTTTCAGGTATTCAGCATAGTTTTTGACAAAATTCTTTGCATGGTTGTAGGAGGGCATACTTTTATACTCGCCCCTTTCAAGCACAGCAATTATGTCTGCACTAATCCTTGTCTGCTCTGTAACTTTGTCTAGATCATAGCCAAGCGTCTCTCTTTTATTCTTTAAGGTTGATCCCAGTTTACTCATTTTTATGCCCTTTATATCAGATTTTTCTCGTATATCAGTCTCAGCCCGTCAAGGGTGAGGTTTGGAGCATAGCTCTGGATATACGCACATTCGCCTGTAAAAATACTGCCGAGCCCGCCTGTGGAAATAACATTTACGTCCATGCCTTTAAACTCTTCGGCGATGATACGTTCAAGTATACCGTCCAGCATAGCAAGATATCCGTAATATATGCCTGACTGTATCGAATGTATAGTATTTTTACCTATAACCGTATTGACTTTTTCAATCTCAACTTCAGGCAGCTTCGCCGTATTAGAGTGCAGTATCTGCGAAGAAAGCTTCACCCCGGGGCATATAACACCGCCGATATAATCTCCGTTTGAATCAATAACATCAAAAGTTGTTGCAGTGCCGAAATCCACTACAATTGCCGGATACCCGTAAAGCTGCTTTGCAGCGACAGCGTTGACAATCCTGTCCGCACCGACTTCTTTCGGGTTTTCCATCTTGATACTCACCCCTGTTTTTATCCCCGGGGCTATAACCAGTGGTTCCTTATTCAGATACTTCTTAGAGAGTTTGGAAAACGTATATATAAGCCTCGGCACAACAGAAGATATTATCACCCCTGTAATATCTGACTTACTTATACCTTCCGACTCCATCAGGCGCAACAGTGTCGAAGCATATTCGTCTGTGGTGCGCATTGTATCTGCCTGAACACGGTAACTGGTTTTTATTTTATCTCCGTCAAAAACACCGATAACTACGTTCGTATTGCCTATATCAACGGCAAATATCATATCCTATATCCCCTGTGATTATAGTTTTAAGGCTTCCGGTGCTGTCAATGGCCTGCAAACAGCCTGTTGCATCTATACCTTTTTCAGTATATCCGGTTTTCACACCATCTTTATGTATTGTAATTTTTTTGTCAAGATAAGCAGAGTATGAAGACCAAAGTTTTACTATATCTATTCTATTTGACCGGAAAAGATCAAAAGAGTTCTCAAAAGATGTCATAAAGGAAGCCAGTATCTGTTCCCGGCTGTGCTTTTCACCTGTTTCGATATAAAGAGATGTGGCGATATCCTTAATGTCATCAGGGAAAACTTCTCTGTTAACATTGAGTCCTATACCAAGCACAGCCTTTTCCAGCACTCCTCCGGAGAAGGAAGTTTCCATAAGTATCCCGGCAAGTTTTTTCCCGTTTACTATAATATCATTAGGCCACTTCACCTTTGCATCCACAAGATGCTTCAGCGTATCCGACAGGATGTAGCCCGCAAAAATATTAAGCGGTAGGAGCATGGATGAATCCAGCCCGCCTATAACTACCGAAAAGTAAAGATTTGTGTCTGTATCTGAATGCCAGACGCGCCCGCTGCGCCCCCTACCGGATGTCTGAACATCCGCAACAACACATGTAAAAGGTTCAAGATCTGTCCTGACCGCATATGCGTTAGTAGAGTCAATTTCTTCTAAATATAAAAGCTTTCCGGACTTCCCATAAAATTGCGAATAAACAGAAACATCAAACATTGGCAAGGTGTGTCACCTTTGCGACAAGTTCCTCCAGATCACTGGATTTATAAACGAGAGAGTCGTATGCTATCTCCTGTTTCTCCAGTCTTTCAGGATTTGCTGTGTATATCACAACAGGAACCTGAGGTGCTTTCCTTTTAAGCTTAGCAGCTACCTGCTCACCTGTGAGCTTCGGCATATTAAGATCAAGAACAACAACATCAATATGCTGCTCATTAAACGCCACAAGCCCTTCTTCTCCGTCAACTGCTGTGACGACATTATATCCGTTGTCGCAGAACTCGTCTCTAAGCAGCAGTCTTATGCTCTCATCATCATCGACAACAAGCAAAGTTTTCAATCTTCCCTCCTGATTACACTTTCGTAGAGAGCGTTATCAACAAAGTAGTCCACAACCCTTTTATCAAGAGCGTTCCTCTCAGCTTCATCTTTCAGTATAGCACACGCCTTTTCCACCGGCATCGCCTTTTTGTAAGGTCTGTCGGCGGCTGTCAGAGCATCAAAGATGTCAGCAACAGCCATTATGCGCCCCTGCATATGTATCTGCTCACCTGAAAGCCCGAAAGGATATCCCTTGCCGTCCATTCTTTCGTGATGCAAAGACGCAAGAACCGGAACAAGCTTAAGCTCGTTGGTCCAAGGAATTTTCACCAGAAAGTCAAAAGTATAGTTAGCATGGCTTTGTATGATCTCACGTTCTTCCTCTGTCAGAGAACCTCTCTTTATCGCAAGATAATAATATTCTTTTTCTGTAAGTAAAGTATGCTTTATTCCATCAAAATCTTCAAATTCGTAACTGAGGCACTTCTCAAGTCCTGTGCTGGTATCATCGTCGAGAAAAGTAGGTATGTTAGCCTTTTTTATAAGGGTGAGGAGCCCGTTAAGCTCGTTGATCTCTTCGTCGGATCCTCCCCGCATTTTAATCATAGCCTTTGCAGCACAGAAACGGAACTCTATCACTTCAAGCATTCCCGGGTAAAGTTTATTTGCTTTCTGAAGGACATTTTCGTTTATGACCAGCTTCCCAAAATCATGCAGCATACATGAATATTTTAAAGACTTCAGCTCTGCCGGAGTGAGCTGGAAATCGGGGAAGGTATCATCATCAGCACTCATAGCCTCTGCGGTCAGCACTGTATACCCAGTGA